>CAYXEW010000175.1:0-1529 GCA_964464115.1 uncultured Verrucomicrobiota bacterium | reverse complement strand
TTATGCGCTTCGGTCAGGCAGGTCAATCAAGAGGTGGGCCAATTTTAACCAAGGCACTGCGACACGCTTAATAACGGTGTTTTTTCAGCAGGGCAATTTCTGCTTCCAGCTCTGCAATATCTCGAAACTCCTTATAGACAGAGGCATAGCGCACGTAGGCGATCTGATCGGTACGTTTCAGCCGCTTCATAAGCACTTCACCTATGATGCGCGAGGGTACCTCTTCCTCATAATTGCGTTCCAATTCAGTGATGACATCGGCCACCAGCATCTTTATCTGCTCGGGGTCGATGGGTCGCTTTTCACAGGCCCGTTGCAGGCCACGGAGAATCTTGTTGCGGTCAAACGGTTCCCGCTGGCCATTCCGTTTTTTTACATAGAAATTTTCGCGAATGATTTCCTCCAGCGTACTGAAGCGGTAGTTACATTCCCGACATTGGCGGCGCCGCTTGACGATAGTGCTCGATTTATCCAGTCGAGAATCGACGACACGGGTATCGGCCTTCAGGCAACGGGGGCACTGCATAAGGGTGTTTTAGTAAGCGGAGCGCGGCGGGAAGAATATTTGCTGCGCAGTGCGTACGATTATGGAAATATCCATCTTCAAGGTCCAGTTGCGTATGTAAGAAATGTCCTTCTCCACTCGGCGTTGAATGAGATCCAGCGAAGTAACTTCACCACGCAATCCATTGACTTGTGCGAGACCAGTGATGCCCGGCTTGACGTAAAAACGGGAGCGGTAGGCACGGGTGTCGCGGGCGAAAAGGTCATCATGTTTGGCCAGGTGAGGGCGGGGGCCAACGACGCTCATATCACCCAGCAGTACATTGATAAACTGGGGAAACTCGTCCAGGCTGGTTTTGCGGAGGAAGCGTCCCAGTTGGAAAATGCGGTCATCGTCTTTCGTAGCTTGACGGGCTTCGTCATCGGCATTGCGCACATGCATGGTACGGAACTTTAACATACGGAAGGTACTGCGGCCTCGTCCGGTTCGATACTGCTTGAAAAACAGAGGGCCAGGTGATTGTTTACGGAGTCCCAGCCATATAAACAGCATGAGCGGCGGCAGCACAAAGAAGACGACAGGTATGGATACCACCAGATCTATGGCACGCTTAAGCGATTGATTGATGGGGTCTTCCAGAGGTTCGTTGTTAAAAGTAATGAAGCTTAGCGGGCCGTCGTTGGTCAGTTCCACAGGCTGTGAAAAAACGCGCCCATAGTCGGTGTAGGCCTGAAAGCGCTGTCCGTTATTGGCGCAGAAATCAGCGATACGCTGCAAATCTGCATTGCGGTAATCCATGTTGTAGGTTAATACCTTATCGGGATTTTTCTCGGCAATAAAGGAGAGGGCGTCCTCCGGAGACCCCATCCACTTGTCACGATATAATTCCCCTGGTTGCTGGGTGAAGTAGCCCACAAAGCGCAAGCCGAAACTCTGACATTTATCTACGTAATTTTGCAGCTCAGCGGGCACAGGGCCATTGCCAATCAGCACCATTTTACCGGCCATGCGGCTGGGATAGAAT
>CAYXEW010000174.1:0-1770 GCA_964464115.1 uncultured Verrucomicrobiota bacterium | reverse complement strand
TCCCTTGCACGATCAAGGGCACAGGCGCATCTCTTGGCGCACCAGATTCTGCGGAAGACCTTCTTTGTTAAGCGTGCAGGTCTCCGGGTCATCAGCCCGCTATGCCAAATGCCCGCTCCAGATTCTCATAGCGGTCGATAACGCGCCGGACGAATGCCCGCTTCTCATTATAGCGCCCTGGATAAAAGCTGCCCTTGAATCCAGCAATAATGATATTGCGGAATTGATGGGCCGTTATCGGAAGGTGGCGGGTCAGTAATTCGAGTTCATGATTAACCGTTGTATGGGATACCAGGCGGTTGTCTGTGCAGATGGAAATGGATAAATTATGTTCCAGCATTTTGGTGATGGGGTGATGCTCAATGGAGGTTATAGAGGGAATCGTCTGAAGGTTGCTGGTCAGGCACACTTCGAGGGTGATGCGCTGGTTGGCAATATATTCAGCCAGTTCATCTACATAGCGTGTGGGATTGGGAATGTCAGGGTCCCGCACCTGCTCAGTGGCAAAAAGAAAAGTCCCGTGACCAATGCGGTTGGCGTGGCATTTTGTAATGGCCTGAAAGATGGATTCGGGGCCATAGGCCTCACCGGCATGTACCGTTTTTCTCAAAAAATATCCATGGGCGTATTGAAAGGCCCTCTTGTGATAGATGGCGGGATAGCCCGATTCCTCACCGGCCAGGTCAAAGCCGACGATCGGAAGCTGTTCATCTTCTTTAATCTGGACGACTGCCCGCACCAGATCAAGTGAAGCGGCCGCATACACTTCACGTTCCGGAGCGTGGGGCATGGAATGAATCAGGCCCGCATAATAGTCTCCCATTTTATCGTTAAACCGCCGCATCGCGCAGGTAATGATGCCGTATTCGAAAGGCAGGTCTTCTCCTTTTTGAACGGCATCGGACTCATTGAATTCCCACTGTCCGCGGCTGAGTCCGCGGTTGACGGCACAGAGAATATCGCGCATGCCGAGGCCCCCGTTCAAATGTAGCTGTGGAGCAAACCTTATTTCGGCATAACGGATGCCATCCTTAATATTATCCTGCACCAGTTCGTAGGCAACGCGCTCAAGCACTTTCAGGTCATTGAGGATGGAGCAGGTCAGGGCAAAGCCTTTCAGATATTCAGCAAGGTTGTTATATGCATCTTTGAATACTGTTTTTTTGAGCCCACTCTCTGTAGACGCGGGTAAGTCGATTTGCTGTCTGGCAGCCTCTTCGACGAGTGTCGATAAGCGTATTGAACCGTCGAGGTGCATATGCAGATCGGTTTTAGGTATGGCACGAATGAATGCAGTATCTATATCTTGTTTCATGATGTTTTTTTTCATTTCATTTTCAGTTGAGTCGTCAGGCCGTTCGGGCTGTAGACGTCCTTCCAATTCCCGCGTCACAAGGTTGTCAGGCCATATTACTGTCGGAAAAAGAAAGAATAAGTAAAGAGCAACTCGCTAGATGGACCATAAAAGATATACATTGTACTCGTCAAAGAAAATGAGTAACGAGTATGGGTTTGCGATTTAAGGGTCTTCCGCAGAATCTTCGGGTAAAAAGAGACTTGGCGGATTGAGGATGTCTTGTACTTTGCTGGAAATGTTGGCAAATAGCGGATCGAAGGGTCGGAAATATCTCGTAGCGATATTTGAGGCGTAGATTAGGAGAGATTTGTGTGTACGAGTAGGTGTACGAGTAAGGGAAACGATGATGAGATCACAGTTCGACCATGAAGACCTGAGGGTGTACCGAGGGGCCATCGGATTTGTGGCGTGGG
>CAYXEW010000173.1:0-1784 GCA_964464115.1 uncultured Verrucomicrobiota bacterium | reverse complement strand
CGTACACACCTATCTCCCTTGCACGATCAAGGGCACAGGCGCATCTCTTGACCCAAAGATTCTACGGAAGACCCAAAATCAGAAAAGGGAAAAGGGGTCACCTTTTTTCCAGGCTATATTTATGTCTGCAGAAACGGTCGTTTTTGGCGGCACATTAGCGGCTTCACAACAGGCCCGCAGCGTGTATACTTTGTCTATGAGTTCATCTCCAACCAGCCCGTTGCAGGAAAAGCTGAAAGAACTGCCTGACAAGCCAGGGGTCTACCTGATGCGCGATGAGCGGCAGAAGGTGATCTATGTCGGCAAAGCGCTATCCTTGCGCAACCGCGTCCGCCAGTACTTTCAACAGTCTACCATCGAACATGCGCCGCCCAAACTGCAGCACCTGGTTCAGTCTATCCACACATTTGATACCATTGAGGTGGCGACGGAGGCGGAAGCCCTTCTGTATGAAGCGCGACTCATCAAGGAATATCGTCCGCGCTACAATGTTTCGCTGAAAGATGACAAACGTTACCTGTTGCTGCGCATAAACCTGAAAACGCCTTATCCCCGGTTTGAAACCTGCCGAATTAAAAAAAAGGATCAGTGTACCTACTTCGGTCCGTACGCATCGTCTGCCGGAGCGAGGGCCGCTATGGAGTTTGTCGAGAAAGAGTTTCATCTCAGGGTGTGCAAACCGGTACATCCCGGGGAGCAGGACTATACACACTGCCTGAATGACATCATCCGTTACTGTTCCGCGCCCTGCATCGGGCGTATCAGCAGGGAGGAATATCGACATAATGTGCTGGAGGCCTGTGCTTTTCTGCGCGGAGAAAAGCCCGGATACATGAAACAGTTGCGGCAAAGAATGCAGGAGGCTTCGCGGGAGCGTCAGTATGAAAAAGCGGCCGCCTACCGCGATATACTGCGCTTTCTTCACGAAGCGGCCCGCCGGCATCACCGCATGGCAGCGACCCCCGCCCTCAAAAAGGAAAGGGCGCTGGCCGGACTGGAGGAACTGAAAGACCGCCTTGGCCTCGACCGGCTTCCGGCGGTCATAGAGTGTTACGATATTTCCAATATATCCGGAACCTATTCGGTGGCCAGCCGCGTTTGTGCCCGCAACGGGCTGGCGTACAAAAAAAAATACCGCATGTATCGGATTAAGACGGTGCAGGGGGCCGATGACCCGCAGTCCATCGGAGAGGTGATCGAACGCCGCTTTCAAAGGGGTCTTGCGGAGCGGGAGGCCATGCCCGATTTGGTTATTGTCGACGGCGGCATTACCCAGTTAAGGGCCGCACAGGATCGGTTAACAGCTCTCGGATTGCATCACGTGCCGGTCGCGGGCTTGGCTAAGAAATTTGAAGAAATCTACATGGAGCGGAACGGAACCGTGGAGGTCGTGCGCTTTGACGCCGGCTGTGATGCGTTAAAAGTGCTGCAGCAGATTAGAGACGAGGCACATCGCTTCGCCCTGACCTATCACAGAAAGCTTCGAGATCAACGCATTCGGGAATCGTCATTGGACGATATTGAGGGCATTGGGGACAAGATGAAGCAGCATCTGCTGATCACATTCGGTTCCATCAAAAGACTCGAGCGGGCCGGTCTTGAAGAGCTGCAGGCGGTAAAAGGTCTCGGTCCGGTCCTGGCGGCCCGCATATACGCCTTTTACCACAGTGAACAATAGAGTGACCCTGTCCGAAAAGACCCTTTTTGGCTTAGGTCTAGCCAAAAATAGGCTCTTTGTACTATTTTGTGGAAAGCGTGTACTATCTCTATAACATCAGCGAATA
>CAYXEW010000172.1:833-1803 GCA_964464115.1 uncultured Verrucomicrobiota bacterium | reverse complement strand
GCAATTGTCCGGGTTGAGATTATCCATATAAGTTTCAACGTCATCCCGCGGCCACAAAGTGGAAGCGCCATAAGCCAGACTCATATTAATCTGCCACTCTAAAGAGATCGCCGAACAGGCTGAAGGATACCGACGACGGTCACCGGATAACGCACCTGATACGGTATCGCCGTATTCTTCAAAAGTATAAAACCCATCACTGACAGGGTCTTCAATGAAATCCATACATTTTGCAATCATCCAGACAGCATTCATGCGGTCACATTCATAATCGCCGCCCGTGATCAGGGCCTGTGGACTGTAATCTTCGCTGGCACGCCCCCCTAAAAAGGAATGGTTAAAATTTTCGTCAAGATAGGCGCGCATCGGCGGACCGACTAAATTCTCGAGCGCCCCGTCAAGGGTATCCTGCGGCAACTGTAAATGTGGCGCCCATCGTCCGGTCTCACTAAACATGTCCTCTCCATGATCTGCCAGCTCCCTCAGATGGCGATCAAAACATGTATACTCCAGTACGCTGTCCGGTTTGAAAATCAGATTTTGGTTTTGGGTAATCTCACGCTGCGCCTCAAGCCATGCGCGGGCTTTCAAAGATTCGAAATAACGATCATCGCACGGATCTTCTGCAATGCCACCGGGTGTCGAGGCTGGCGGAGTCAAAAAGATACTGCCTCCTGTTGTTCCGCCGGGCGTATTACCAAGGGCCGCTGCTAAAAGCGCTGAGGGGGTTCCACCGTTCTCCTGCAAATCCTGAAGCTCTTGCGGAAGGTTGGCTAATTGCGCGTCAATCCGCTCCTGTACCTCGGTTTGGAGACTATCAATTTGCTCCCGTGTACATGAGCCGGGGTTCTCGATACAGTCATTTAATTCATCCTGTATATCTCCGAAAGTTGTACCTGTTACGGACTCAAGCTGCGATATTTCAGCCTCGACCTGATTACGGAGCTGCCCCTGTATCTCATCAGTGACC
>CAYXEW010000172.1:490-823 GCA_964464115.1 uncultured Verrucomicrobiota bacterium | reverse complement strand
AAAACTTCATAATCGTTGACTTGCGATTCTATTTCGTCTTCCAGACGCTCCTGCGCCTGCCCAAGAAGGTTTTGAACCTGATTGGCAAGCGCCTCGTCCAGCCCCCCCAAAAGAGTACCAATATTAATTTGGGCAAACGCTTTTTTGTTCAGGAGAGAGAACTGACCATAAGCGAGAATAGAACAGCATATAAAAGACAAAAGAAAAGTCTTGGACAGCATTTTCCGGCAAACAGTCTTTAGCATTTTTGTATCCTTACAATATCACTTATATATTTTACTTTAGAACACGCCGGTCTAGCAAATGATACCTTGTGCTCATGCCCGGATTTAT
>CAYXEW010000172.1:0-480 GCA_964464115.1 uncultured Verrucomicrobiota bacterium | reverse complement strand
CTGTGTAGCGGGATCATAATAACAACCGGGATTGGGGCAGATCATTTCTTCGTAGCCGCTGCCCTGAAACTCATCGCTTTCAATAAATGTAACATTCCCCTGCGGATCGACATCATACGTTCCACGCACCGCAAAAACTCCGGTTGGAACGGGGGCCGCAACGCATCCCGCCGGAGTTGCAGCCGGTGTCATTGGCTCCACATACGTTGTGACGGTTTCCTGGAAGGCATAGGCGTCGCTCTCATTCGTGGCGACCGCTTCATGCCAGGCTTCTATCGGGGTTCCGTCATTTTCCAGGGCATCGCAATCGCCGGGAAAGACGCGGGGATCAAAATCCACGATATCTGCAAATTCAAAAAAAGGATCACCGGCGGCAAAATTTTTACATTTTGCCATAAACCATACCGAATCCATCCGATCCGCATGGAGCAGCGTACCACACGGTACGGTACCGCGATCAAGACCATACGACGAGACCCC
>CAYXEW010000171.1:0-1856 GCA_964464115.1 uncultured Verrucomicrobiota bacterium | reverse complement strand
ATACGGTTGAAAACTTTTTTTATTTAGCCGCGAGAGAACTCAAAGAAACGCAAAGGAAGAGGGTGTGGAAAAAAAAGGTTCCTCGTAGAATTTCGGGGCCCCGCAGGGTTTTTCTTGCCGAAATCCGGATGCAGAAATCCGGAAAAGGCAAGTGTCTGCACAGCAGCGAATGGTGTCTGTTCCCGTCCGCGGGAACCGGTCAATCGGATCGCTCCGAAGCCTCGCGAGCGCTCCGGTGGACGCACTATTCGCTGATGTTATAGAGATAGCACACGCTTTCCACGAAATAGTACGACGAGCCCATAATAAACACTTTATTCTGTTTTCAGCATTTCAACTGCCGGATATAGGTTCAATCCGTTTCTCCGAGCTTTCCGTATACAACCATTAAGGTGTGAAAGGCTGTGTCGAGGTCGGGACCGTATGCAACGACGCCTTCACGATGGCCCTCCATGACAAAGACCCCTGCCGATGCCGACACAGCGTTCACCACGCGTATGATGGCACGTGCCATCTCAGGGGTCCCGTATGCTGCAGAGGATGGGGTTTTCGGATAATGGTTCTCCAGCATGTACTGCCAGAGCTTCTCATGGTGAACATGGATAACGCTTTGAACGGCGTCACGCGCCCTGTACATGGCACCATGGCTCATAGACTCGGACGATGCTTCTCTTTCACCTTTGAAATCGACGGTGTTATTATCCAAATCAAACGAAACCACCTCACACCAGTCTTCCGGGTCCAGTATTTCTTTGGCCCCGGTGGCTGAGCCTGTAATAAAGAATCGTTCCGAACCCTGAATGCGACGGCTGATATTTCCATAGCCAATTCCACTGGGGTACATCCCTATCAGTTTTTTACTGAACAACGCGGTGCGGACAGCATTGGCTGCCTGCACATCTGACGAATGGGGGCCTTCACGCGAAACCCTGTGGCGAATAAATTTTACATATCCTTCGTCGGTCTTTTTTTCAGGGTACAACTCAAATACAGCGGTGGCATTCGCCGCGCATACGCCGCGCTCTGTAATCAAACCCGTAATCAGACGCCCGGGAGTCACATCAAAACCAACATTCTTTGCCGGGGTTTCCGGCGGACAGATCAACACCCTTTCCATAGCATTCCGAAGGAACCCGTTCACATACTTGACTTCGTCTTCATCTCTTTCTTCAATGGGTATCTCGGCCAGACCGTCCTTCATAACCCAGTCAAATGTTGAAGACGGGAAGGCTACATAGAATGGGACCTCATTGTCTTTGGCGGCCAAGGCTTTCAGGTAGGTGCCTATTTTATTAGCGGCATCTCCCGTATACGTAACGCGGTCGGCGCCAGTAATACAAAGATCCACCATACCATGCTGCATCAGGTGGCCACCGGCATTATCGACAATGAGATGATGAGGAACGCCGTGTTCCTTCAGCTCCCACGCGGTCAGGCCCGCGCCCTGACTCCTCGGCCTCGTTTCGTCGACCCACACATGAACGGGAATACCCTTTTCATGGGCGGCATATATGGGAGCCGTTGCCGTTCCATGATCGACAAAGGCCAGCCATCCCGCATTGCAGTGCGTCAGGATGTTGATCGGCTCGCCATTTTTTTTCTTATAGATTTCCTCAATAATGGCAGCACCATGTTCACCGATGGCGCGGCAGCATGTGGCATCTTCATCGGCAATGGCGTTGGCCGTCTCGAAGGCAATATCAGTCTTCTCGTTTTTTGTTGAGCCGGCGGCGACAGCGGCTAACTGACGTTCTACCGCCCACTCCAGATTTTTGGCTGTCGGGCGCGTATTGACGAGCTGCCGGGCAAATCGGGCCATATCTTCTTCCTCGTGCCCTTCCCGAGCCTCCATGGCG
>CAYXEW010000170.1:0-1908 GCA_964464115.1 uncultured Verrucomicrobiota bacterium | reverse complement strand
CTTGTCTCAAATCATATCAAAATTTACCGTTGACTTCTTCCTGGTACTCTGACCCTTCAGAGTGAAAACTGCATTTGATCAAGAACATGTATAAACAGATCCTTGGACCAAGCACTCAGGCTGTCCCGATTTTTGACAAAGGCTTCGGCGTCCTTCAGCGCCAAGCTTATATCGAGTGTATCGATGCGGGCTCTTAAAAGTAAACGCAATTCCTCAGGAGTGACCGGCCTTTCAGCTGACCAGTCATTGGTCTGCCGCATACGCTCGGAAAGATGATTCAAATCCAATGCAACTCCGCGGGAAACATACCAAATCCAGTCATACCAGTCCCTACCCTTGACACGGTTTTTCCAGTTTCTAAACAGCAGTGCATGCATCTTTCCGGCGTACAATGACGGCAATGTGCCTGTACGGACAGAAAATGGAATAGGCTGAAGCAGAAACCGGGTTTCCGTCATAAAGCCTGCAGGTGGATCGGTGTCTACTTCAACCTTTATACGCAGTACACGGTTATTCTGTATATGCTCACGCAGTTCATCCGGGGCTTCAATCCGCAGCATCTGTTCTCGCGTATTGGCCTTCATAAAAGCCGATTCAATGGCGGTGTTTGCTGTTTTATTTCTTAATTCCACATGAACGGGAAAGCCCCAGGCATCCAGCTCTCGTTCGATATACCGGCAGGCATCAGACAAGTCGAAACGCTCGTTCTTTCCGATGAGGGTGAAGTCCATATCTTCAGAAAATCGCTCCAGCCCATAGAGAACGCGCAATGCCGTACCGCCATAAAAGGCGGCATGCTCAAAAAAGCGTCCGCGCCACAAGCCGAGCAGTGCAATTTCCTGGAATATTTCTCTGAGGGCATGCTCATAGTCGCCGGTAGCTTCCAGCTTATACGCCTTCAGCATATCTTTTACCGCCTCATTCATGCGCGGCCTCCTTTTTGCATAATATTCAGCAGCGTATCCATTCTGGGCGAACGGTAACATAAAGCCACCTCTTCCATCACACCGGGGTTCATTTCATAAAAGGCCTGCATATCCAGCCGAATGTCCTCTTCGAGAAACTGACGCATCTGCTTTTGCGACCTGACCGCAGCCCCCCTGATACTTATAATCTTATCGGCCAATGCGCGCTCGGGGGACGCCATTAGAAATTTTACATGCTCGCTTCCCGTTCTGCACACCCCAACCGAGAGGTCTTTCGTAACACCGTACGTAAACAAACCGACAGGGGTTTCAAACCTTCGGCCTCTGCCTGTGGTCACCGATGTCACCGTAACAACCTGTTCAGGTATCAAGCCGTAACAGCTCAATGCATAATCGCCGGAAACAACCGAAGGACCATACATTAGATTGGCCAGCAACTCTTTGCAATAGGGTCGGCGGCGGTAGAGTTTACCAAAAATATACAACCCTTTTTTAACCCGGATAATAGCGCCTGACTTTAAAAGTGCGGTGACTCGGTCGCGGGGTGAAGCATAGCCCGACAAGGCTGACATCAGCGCCTGATAGTCAAACTCTTCACGGTCAATTAACTGTCTAACCATCTCAATCATATGTACATTTATGCACAGTATGTCTACATTAACAAGACATACTGCGTACTTTATTACATATAAACCATTCTCTCATTCTGCATTCATAAGCCCCCATGCAAAGCGCGGAGGGCGGGATAATTCGCGGTTTTCCGTATGTTATTACATTTCTTCGTGCCCTTTGCGTTCTTCTGTAATATGGGAAAAACCCTTTTTCTCTGAAGCCATCTCGTTGCGTTGGCTCTACCGAACGGACACGCACAGGCAGGCGTATATGGAGAGGAATGGGGAGAAGAGGACTATAGCCACGAGAAACACAAAAATTCACAAAAAGCAGAAGAGGACCAGTAAAGCCGACCCTGCGGGGCGGCTTA
>CAYXEW010000169.1:0-1915 GCA_964464115.1 uncultured Verrucomicrobiota bacterium | reverse complement strand
CTGCTGTGCAGACACTTGCCGAAATCCGGATTTCGGCAAGAAAAACCCTGCGGGGGCCCCGAATAGCTGAGTATGCCCAGCCATGTATACCTCATGATTCATCCTATATCCGGCATTCAACATGCAGCAAACGGCGTAAGTTATTATGAATAAGGAGTTAGCCTCATCCATTTTTACAAAAGGCTCGCAGTAGGTCACTACAGCGTCACCTTTCGGTGCCTCGCATCTACGCTAAACTTATCGTTTGAATAATTCAGGCTGGCGTGAAGAACCAAAAAGATACGGTTTAATACAATAATGCGAATTCATATGCGTTGTATCTATTGAACGCGGTAATGGGTATTGCGGAGTTGAATTGAAAGGATGCAGTTATGAAACGAACAGGTGTATGGATAGCATTAGCTTTGATCGCAGGCGTTATGGCGGCAGAGGCCCAGTCGGGCTTTGGCAACGATCAAGGGTGGCGCGGAAGCAAACTGTCTGGCCGCGGGTACGGGCCCCGCATGGTGGAGCGCATGCTGCGCAGTCATCTGCTTGAGGAGGCGGGAGCCACGGAAGATCAGGTAGAAAAGGTAAAGGCTCTGATGTATGAGCATAAAAAAGAATCAATTAAACTGCATGCAGATCTGGAGCTGGCCCGCTTAGAGCTGGAGCAGTTGCTGGAGGGGTCCCACGATCGAACAGCCGTGGTCGCCGCTGCAAAAAAAGCTGGTGAGTACGAAACGGCTGTAAAGACGCAGGTTTTATTGCTGATGATGGATATCCATGATGCAGTAGGAGAGGATATTATTGAAAAAGTAAAAGCACAAGTCCGTGAGAAAAGGATGGATAGACGCGAACAGCGGCGCGATAGAGATGATGGCGAAGACATGAACCCCCCCCGCCGTCGCCGCGATGATTAACCGGCCACTATTGAAACGAAGAAAGCCCGCCAAAAGCGGGCTTTTTTTGTGGCATCTCATATAAAAAAACGAACGCGGTCATCGCCATCTTTTCGCCAAGCATAGGCTCGCAGCCTTTAACGGACACATTTGGTGGCGGACCACGTTCTGGTAATAGTATACTCCCATTCCAGAAAATGTAAAATGACTTGTCTGATTTAACCGCTTGTAAATGGCTGTCAGGGGGCTATAATGACATCCATACGGGGCGATGTGTTGCCCGGGACGGGAGGAGTTACGATGGCTTACGAACAGGTGCGGGATGTATTGGATAGAATTGGCCGGTTTCACCATCTCATCAGTGAATTCTATGAGCAACTGGAAGGGATTGTGGAAAAAGAGCGGGTTGTTATCATCCTCGATTATCTGCGGCGCCATGAGATACTTTTTGAAGAAAGAATTAAGGAATTTGAAAGACAGGCCGATGCCAACACACTCGACACATGGTTCAAATACACGCCGACCGATGATATGCAGCGCGAGATTGCCCGGCTTGAAGCCCGCCCGGACCTGACGACTGATGAAGTGGTCAGTATGGCGCTTCGGTTGGATGACATTATGCTGAATATTTACAGGGAATCCTGTGATTTTGCCGTCATTGACGAAGTGAAAGAAGTCTTTTCCAACCTCTATGATGAATGTGTAAAAGAACGCTCGAAAATGGTGTTAGCCGTTTTCGGTTACGATTAATGCGAAAGTTCCTCCAGTTATGTATCCATGTGGAGGGTCGCGTTCCACCGCGACCGTTTCAGGGTAGAACTTTTTCATATTGAACCGTATATGAACGTATATGAACATAATGAAGAGGGGCATGGAAGAGGGTTGACAAAATCATGAATAGCAAAATCATTTTTTTTGGCCAGGAGATGGCTTCGGTCGTGATGTGGAGGGTCGCGTTCCACCGCGACCGTTTCAGGGTAGAACTTTTTCATATTGAACCGTATATGAACGTATATGAACATAATGAAGAGGGG
>CAYXEW010000168.1:0-1979 GCA_964464115.1 uncultured Verrucomicrobiota bacterium | reverse complement strand
GGCAAAGACTCATGTCTCGCCGTCATGAATATCCCCGCAGAAGTGACATGCGCCCACAGGGCCGGATGGTGATAGTATCGACTTGCTTTATCGTGCGAAACAAGTACACGATGTTAATAGAAACGCTGAATACCTGAACACTCGCGCCATACAATACGGTGAAATACACAAACAACGCTGCACAGGGAAAGAAATCTACATTGTTTTTGGCCGGCTGTTGCGCCGGACCAACCATCACTGTTGCACTGCTGAGCACCCTCCCTTTTTTGCCGTCACTTTTCTTTGGATTTGTCTATGACGATTACGGCACAATTTCCGAAAACGGGTTTTTATTCAACCCCGCCAATTTCATTCGCACGCTTTTGCTGCAAAGCTATGCTGAATCAGCGGTTGTCGATCACGGCCGCCCGGTTCTACTGCTCTCCTATTTCCTGGACAGATGGGTGTGGGGCTCTTTTGCCCCGGGCTATCGTTTAACGAATCTCGTTATCCATATGGGTTCCGGGCTGATGCTGTATCAGTTAATCAACCGCTTTCGATCACACCTTGAGAACAACTGGATAGCGGCTATCGCCGCCCTGCTCTTTGCCGTTCACCCGCTGACCTCCGAAACGGTGCAAATGCCCGCCTATCGCGAAGACCTGCTGGTGTTGTTTTTCACCCTCGCCGCCATGCTCGTATTCATACACAAGCCCGTGCTCAGCGGACGGGCGGCAGGCCTTGTAACCGCCCTTTTCGCGCTGGCGATCGGCACCAAGGAATCAGCGGTCATGGCGCCCGGCTGGCTGGCGCTAAGCCTGTTCATACAACCGGTTGACCATGAAAGAAAACGACGCTTTTTACTTCTGGGCTTCCTGACCGCGGCGGCGGCCGCCTATGCAGCGTACACCGTATTGGTGCAGAACAGCCAGGCCGGAACGACCTGGTGGAATGGGCGCTCGCTAGCCTTTCCAGAGAATGTATGGACGGCTCCATGGCTGTATGTGCGCTATCTACACCTCATGGCCTGGCCCCTCTATCAGTCAATCGACCATTTTACAGCGCCAGTCAGAACGGCTGCTGACCATCGTTTCTGGATCGGGGTAACGGCCCTCCTGCTGACACTCAACATTGTCAGAAAACACTGTCGGAGCAATCAGCCGGAAGGAGTGGCGGCGGGATGGATACTGCTCACCTTCATCCCTGTTGCCAATCTGGTTCCTCTCTTGAACCCCTTTGCAGAACGATATGCCTATCACATGGCGGCGGGAATTCCTTTTTTGTGTGCCGCGTACTTCATACGCATTAAAAGACGACAGCAGATGCGGGTGGCGACAGTCATTCTGGCCGGGCTGGTGGCGCTGGCCGGTGGTAAGACGGCGGTGCGGCTGCAGTATTTTAGAAGCGATGAGACCTTGTGGAAAAAGACACTGGAGACATCGCCGGAAAGCACGCGGGCACTCGTCTGGGAAGGCCTACGGATCAAACGGGAGGGTTCGCGCAAACAGGCTTATCAACTTTACGAAAAGGCGCTGACGCTGAACCCGTTGGACGTGCCGGCACTCATAAACAAAGCCGTGCTGCTGGGTGAGTCAGGCCTCCTTCATGAAGCGCATGATATTCTGTTGGAGGCCTTATCCATTCAGCCTGAAAAATCGGAGATTCATGCCAACCTGGCCACTGTATATGCCTTGAGAAACGACTGGGCTTTACACCTTGAAGCTATGCGAAAAGCGGCGGACTATGCCCCCTGGAGCATTCGCCCGAACAAACGGTATCTGCAGGCTCTTAACCAACAGGGCAACACCGGTGAATACGCCAGGATACTGCAGCGACTCGAAACAATACAGCCCGGACAGCAATGGTAGAGGGGTGTGCATACATTATCCTATATCCGGCATTCAACATGCAGCAAACGGCGTAAGTTCTTATGAACAAGGAGTTGGTTGATTGTATAGCTTTCACCTGTTGGGTGAAAGAAAGCTTGCTGCATTTTGAAC
>CAYXEW010000167.1:0-2809 GCA_964464115.1 uncultured Verrucomicrobiota bacterium | reverse complement strand
CCATCAGCGGGGTCATGCGATCGCGTATGGAACGGTTTAAGACCTTATCCAAGGGAGGGACGGCGGTCTCGCCGTCCGAATACACGGTCCGTGAGGCCGCGGCCCCCCCAAAAAAAATCCGTGCCCTTCGGAATCAAGCAAAATCAATATACAGACTTACAAGCTGATACTTTTTGTTGCCTTATATGGATAGATTGAGGCCGTCAAGACCTTGACAGCTCATGCGTATTCAGAGTCACTGTCATAAAGATGTATATAGTGTATAGATAATCCACAATGCTGAATTATGTTTGAACACTTATTAGTGGTTGTTTTGATCAGATTGCAACATTAACCAGTTGAGACTAAGGATGATAAAAAAAAGAGCAAATCCGTTATACTTTATTCTTAGCGCGGCAGTGACTGCGGGAGTGTTCTGGTATCTGTTTTCCCATATATCGCCCCGGGAGGTCATCGGGGTAATTCGCGGTGCTGATATGATGGCGGTGCTGGTGTTTATAGCCCTGTCTTTTTTCATGAGTTTTTTTCGTACGTGGCGCTATGCGCTGTTGCTCAAAGTTTTGGGCCATGCGCCGGGAAAAATTGCGCTCTACCTAGTTGTGTTGGTTCGCAATTTCTTTTCGGACCTTCTCCCGGCCCGTATCGGTACGCTGGTCTATGTATATATTGTAACCTCCCGCCTTGGCGTGCCTTTTGGAGCGGCGGCCTCCAGCTTTGCACTGGCATTTCTCTTTGACATGCTTGCGATAGCACCAATGATTGTGCTGGCCATTTTTTGGGCCGGCGGTGGGGGCGGATTTTCGCTGCCCATTCTTCTCGGTGGCGGTCTGATCTTTGCCCTTCTTTCAATAGCTGTATTAGCAACGCTGCCAGCATTGGCGGGTCTAGGCGGCCGCATTCTGGTGGGCCTGCCACTGCCGGGTAAAAAGCGGCGATTAAGCTGGAGTAACGCGTTAAGAGATACAAAGTATGATCTGGAGAGGATTAAGCAGGCGGGGGTCTACGGACGCGTCTTCACGCTTTCGTTATTGGTGCGAACCACCAAATACGCATCTCTTTATGTACTGCTCTTTGCTCTTCTGTCGCCATTGGGTTTCAGTGCGCAAGAACTGCCACCGGCAAAGGTATTTCTGGGTATATGCGGTGCCGAACTGGGGGCGAGCCTTCCGATATCTGGGTTGGCCGGCTTCGGCCTATATGAAGGGGTTTGGTCACTTGTTTTCAACCTGCTTGGGTTTCCCGAGCGGATGGCCAAGCTGACCAGCATCTCGCATCATATTTTCACCCAGTTCTATGGTTATTCACTCGGCCTTTGCGCGCTGTTGGCCCTGCTCTTGCCTGTCTTCCAGGTAAAAGGCCGTCTTTCTGCCATAAAACGGCCTTTGCGGGGAGCTTTTTCATTTTACAATACGGTCAGCCTGTCAGCAGTAATAGTCGGGGTTCTTCTGTGGGGGATCTTTCAGACTGGTGATTCCGCCGACCCCAAACCAGCTGTTTCCCATTCTCTTACCAAAGCCCAGCAGCAGGCAATTGCCAATGCTGAGTTACCCGGATACCTTATTTTCGATTCGAATCGCAGCGGCACGTTCGGTATATATTCTATGGCTCATGACGGTTCGGAAATACGAGCTGTTGTTGATACTTCGGAAACCGAAATATATCCGGATCCGTCATCGGATGGCGACTGGCTTGTGTTTGCAAGGGCGGCTTCTCCGCACAGACAGGCACCTTCGGCTATATGGATTTGCCGTCCTGAAGGCACTGAACAGCGCAAGCTGACAGAAGACGGGACCTTTCCCACCTTCGGCAGCAGAGACAAAAAGGTCTATTTTGAAAGAGGTCGCAGAAAGGTAATGGAGCTCGATATCGAGAGCAGTGATGTCCGAGAGTTATTCCCGGCAGGCCGAGAGGATTGGAAAAATTACAGGGTCGTCAAACCACGAGTTTCACCGAACGGGCAGTGGGTGGCATTTATTTCGGACCGTGGCGGACGATGGAATACATGGGCGGCATCTTTAAATTCAACACAAGTTGTGCATATTGGAAGCGGTTGTGAGCCGGCATGGTTTCCGGACAGCCGGAGGCTGGTTTGGGTGCGCAGTCAGAATGTTAAACAGGAGTCTGGCCTTTATACATATGACCTTCAATCGGGTACGGTATCCGAGCTGCATGATGACGGCCCCGCATGGGGCCACGAATATTTTCCAACGTTGACAAGAAATGGCCATTTCCTATTGTGGAGCTCATGCCCCCCCGGTCAGCACTCCCATATCGACGCCAACTATCAGATCTTCTTCATGAACATGAATGATGGCCGGAAAGTACGCGCCACATACGACAAAGCCAACAACCGCTGGCCCAAGCTTCTTATTCCGCACAACACAACAGCAGAATAAAGTAGGTTGAAAAAAGTGTTCTGACCTCAACAGTTGCAACATTGTAGGGCTGGAACGGTCGCAGACCTTCCAGCCGCATCTCCATCTCTCTTTTCCGCGTTACGTCCGGTTCACCCTCAGCCTCTATAATCTCTTTGCCTGCCCGGCTGACGTCGGCCCGTTTTCCTGTGCCAATTGTTTTGCACGTCAAACCTGACCCATAGGGGTCTTTCAAAAAAAAACAAGCGGTCATTTGCCTGCGCAAATCATTCTTCCGTAGCCGGTTTTTATCCGCGAGATTTAACCCGACAATCCACATGTGCTTTGCAAAAGTCGTTTCACCTCATGCTCGTCCTGGTGCCGCCCGCCGAGTCACCCTACACATCACGTGATACGTCGCCCCGGCATATTCAATTCGCTGATGCCTTCCCATG
>CAYXEW010000166.1:0-2848 GCA_964464115.1 uncultured Verrucomicrobiota bacterium | reverse complement strand
CCTAAACATCATGATGAGCAACCTTGTGCAAAATGACCTTAAGTTAGTGCCATTCTGCCAAAGCCCTTGTAACACAGCAGATGTGGCAAAATCGGCAACTGCCGTATTTAGGTTCAGTTCTAAACCCACAGCAATTCAGTCATTTTGATGCGGTGGAAATCATTCAGATGACTGATAAAAAAGCGCCCGTCGATTTGAATGATTTCAGGCACGCGGACAGCGAGCACGTTGAGCAGTTTTGAGTCGTCATTGACACCAAAATGAAAGGGTGACTCCGATCCGTAGACATAGGTTTTGTAGTCTGTTGAAGTCGCGCGGAACAGGTAAAACATACCGTCTTTTTCAATAACAAACGGGCTCTCAGAGGCTACAGGTCCATTGCCGGCAATGCCGCCTTCGGATACGATGGTGAAGTCCGACCAGTGGAGCAGGTCCTTTGATCGGCGAACGACGACAAAACTGCGAGCAAAATCATCCGCTGATACCGTGGTTACACAGGTATACATCAGAAATTCATCCCGCCATGGCAGCACCATTATATCCCGTCCGCCCTTCTTCTGAATGAGATGTGAGTCCTTTTCATACACATAACGTTCGTAGTCAATACCATCGGTTGATCTCATGACAAAGAGACTGTCTGCGCTATGATAAAAGCAGTAATAGCAGTTCTGATAGTTGAGAAAAAAGGGTGCCCCCATGTATTCTGAGGGCTCTGTTTGTTCTCCGCATTCGGCACGGGCCCGCGCTTTAATACCAACAGGTTTCCAGGGTCCCGTTTCCAGAGAATCACCCTCCCAACCATAGAACAAATGACCGATACGGGTTCCCCGTATACTCGCCCAAAGCTGCCACCGACCATTGGCAGCCTGTATAAAACTGTGATCCACAATGTGCTGGCGGGTCAGGTCGGGATTATTCAATTCCCCGAGATCCGGCATTTCGGCAATGACCCATTCGTTCTTACCCAATACCGGTTGTATGGCACTTCTGTTATTCATAGTATACGCTCTGTGGCTAGTCGAAGATAACGGTCAGCAAGGCCCTACGCTCATCCCATAGTTTCAAAATCAGTTCACCAAAAAGCGAATTGGCCCAGGCAAACCAGGACCGGGTGTAGACGGCAGGATCATCCTTATGAATGGTTTCATGCATAAAGCCGGTTCCGTTGTGCGTGTTCAGCAACTGCTGCAGGCATTGCAGGATCTCGTCATCTGAATCGGATGTCATGGCGCGCATGATAATGCTCATCGGCCAGATCAGATCTTTATCGACATGCGGGCTCCCCATTCCCTCAGCCAAGGGTCCTTTGAAGAAATAAGGGTTTTTTTCACTGAGAATAAAGGCACGCGTTGACTGGTAGATTGGATCATTCAGCGAGCAACAGCCCAGATATGGCAAGGCCAGCAGACTGGGCACATTGGCATCATCCATCAGTATCCGACCTCCAAAACCGTCCACCTCATACGCCCACACTTCACAGCCATCGGAAAGCACCTGTCTGGCGGCCTGCTGCAACTCCTGCTCAATTTCGCCGGCCAGCGCACCACAGGCTGATGACAGATCCTGCCGCTGACAGACCGCTAAAGCCACTTCGGCAGCCTGTCGCAGTGCCACGCCGGCAAAGTGATTCGATGGAATGAGAAAGGGCAGCATGCAGGCGTCATCCGACGGACGGAAAGCGGAACGGATGAGTCCACAGGTTTTTGATGGACTCCCCTCGCCTTCCAGCAACAGTGTTTCCGTCGCCCGCAGAGCCAATCGCTGAAAACGGTATACTGATTCGCTCTGCTCGTCTCTCAAGGTCTGCAGTATGCGCTGCAGGGCCTGCACCCAGCGCTCCCCAAAACACCGGCTGTTGCCGCCCGCCTTCCAGTACCCGTGGGAAAGCCGCAAAAAATAACACAGCGAATCGAGCTCCCACTTGCGCTCATGCACACCGGGCTTCATTTCCGTACGGTCCGCAGCCCACTCGCTGTCCCTCGCCTCGCGGTAAAAGGCATTGGCATAAGGATCCAGCAGGATACAGTTTACCTGGCGGTTGATGAGACCTTCAACACACCGGTTCAGTGCAACATCCTCCCTGATATACCTGAGATAGGGCCACATCTGGGCCGCTGAATCCCGCAGCCACATGGCATCGATATCACCGGTAATAACATAAGTATCCGGATGCTCCTCATCGCCGTTATAATAAACCGTGGTGTCGATTGTATTGGGCAGACAATTCTTAAACATCCAGGCCAGTTGATCATCCCTGATGAAAGAACTCACACTACATAAAGCATCTTCCACTGCGGCACTTTTGAATCTTCTTTGAAACTCATCAGGTCTATTTGATTGCATGAAGCCGTTATAGAATGCAATCGCCATGGTATCAATAAGGGAATAGTATGAAGATTGATAGGTTGCAGAACGCGATGGCATCGTCTGTGCCGGATGACCCGCTTCCATAAAAGGTATATTTGCAGTTCAACAAGAAAGAGTTTCCAACCGTATATGAACCTGTCTGCGTGCGGCACGCACAGGCAGGCGTATATGGATAGGAATGGGGAGAAGAGGACTATAGCCACAAGAAACACGAAAATTCACAAAAAGCAGAAGAGGACCAGTAAAGCCGACCCTGCGGGGCGGCTTAAAAAAGAAGCCGGTTCATAGCCCCGGCTTTACTTCGCGCCTTTCGTAGTTAAAAAATATATTTTCCCCATTTGCGTCTATTGGCGTTTATGTGCGGTTAAATAAGAAAGAGTTTCCAACCGTATATGAACGTGTCTGCGTGCGGCACGCACAGGCAGGCGTATATGGAAAGGAATGGGGAGAAGAGGACTATAGCCACAAGAAACACGAAAAT
>CAYXEW010000165.1:0-3053 GCA_964464115.1 uncultured Verrucomicrobiota bacterium | reverse complement strand
CTTTGGCATAGTTACTATAGCCAAAGCCCTCAAGTCTTGCAGCTACAGCAAACTTGGCAACTGCCGAATTTAGGTTAAATCAAGGGCTGACACTGCCCCTACGCTGACTCCTATCAGGTTTGCTTCCGTATTTGATGTGCTCTTCCTT
Source organism: uncultured Verrucomicrobiota bacterium (assembly GCA_964464115.1). Lineage (GTDB taxonomy): Bacteria > Verrucomicrobiota > Kiritimatiellia > CAYTQP01 > CAYXEW01 > CAYXEW01. The sequence continues at coordinate 2,905 of CAYXEW010000165.1, read as the reverse complement.
GACCTGGAGCGCCTGACTAAGCCGCTTGGCCATTGCATCGGAATACGTGCGACGCCCACGCTCGTAGTCGCTGACCATGTTCTGCCGGATGTCGAGCTTGTCGGCGAGTTGGGCCTGCGTCAGACCCGCCTTGAGCCGGGCTCCTATGAGGAGGTTGCCGACACGGTTCTTCTCCATCTCCCTCCAGTACTCCGTGCTCTCGATGGAGACGAACTCGTCCTCGGGCTCCTCCACGAGCACCGTGACTTCGAACTTCTTCTTGATCCAGTCAACAAGCTCGCCCACCTGCTCGCCGTGGAGCGAAATCTCAATATGGGGCTTTTTCACGAGAGCCAACATAATACACCTCGATTACTATTTTGTTATCTCGGCATGTCCAGCATGCCACATACCGGTAGTTCAGGTGGCAGTGGTACCGATCATCCCCGAGGGGCGAGAAGTTGCGCCAGCTCTTCTGGATGGGGCCATCCACCTGGAGGTCCGCAACAAGAAAGAAAAAGAGCTTCCGGGAGTCAGTGTCAGCCCTTGATTTAATACTTTACTTCTTTTTCAATATTTTGACATCGAGCGTCCTTGTAATTCTTTTCAATGTGTATTTCATTTTTTTGTCCCTGTCGTCCATGCCTACGTATGCTCTTGCGTTAACTATTAAATCAAGGGCTGACACTGCCCCTAAACGGGCATTGTAAAGGTAAAGGTGGAGCCTTGGCCGACGTGACTTTTCACGGTGATGGCACCCCCGTGATTCTGAATAATGGTGCTGGCAATAGCCAGCCCCAGTCCATTGCCGTATTCATTGAAACCGTTGCGCGGAACGGTGGTGAAAAACTGTTTAAAAACGTTCGGTAAATCTGTGGGCTCTATACCGCAACCGTTATCGGTGACACTTGTTAACACGCGCTCTTTTTCATATACGACCCGCACGATAATGACCCCGTCCTGTGGCGTATAGCGTATGGCGTTATCCAGCAGGTTCACCAGGACCTGCTCGATGCGTTCGGGAATGAGTAGAACATGCTGTTTTACATTCGGGATATCAATGTCAATAGGCACCGGGGACTGCTGATAAAGCCTCGATATTATTTCCCGCACAAAAGACCCATACTCGACCTGCTCTTTTCTGCCCCGCAACTCTTCTGCCTTCAGCTTTGACAGGGCATTGAGCTGCTCCACCATGCACAGAAGGCGGCTGGATGATATTTCAATATTATGTAGAAAATGCCGGCGGGTTTCCACATCTGCATCCTCAAGTTCTTCGAGGAGGAGTTGAACGGCTCCCTGGATTGCGGTCAGCGGGGTTTTCAATTCATGCGTTGTTTCGGCCATTAGCTGGCGGTTCTGCTTACTGGTTTGCCGGATTTCCTCCGCCAGCTGTGCAAACGCCCGGCTCAGCTCACCGATCTCATCATGTCCCTGGCTTTCGACATGAAGCCCGGCCCGTCCACCCGCAAAATCTTTGACGGACTTTGTAAGGTTCTTAAGGCGGCGGGTCATGGTGTAGGCCAGCAGAATAGAAAGTAAAATGGAGGCGGAGACTGAAACCCAGAGGATTTTACGGTAATCGCGGGCAATACGGATAATCCTGCCCGTGATGTCCGCTGTATGGGCTGTAACGCAGGACGCGGCCATCACGGCACCGTTGGTATCTTTTACCGGAAGGGCAATATAATAGTACATCCTCGAGCCCTCGGAATTGAGTGAATAGCGTGCTCCATAATGACCTAGCAGCGCCTTCCTGACTTCCCGGCGCCCGGCGTAATCAGCGCCAAGCTCCGGTTCTTCCGATGAATCATGCAGCACGGTGCCCTCCGCATCGACAATCTGCAGCCGGGCATTAAATTCCCTGCCAAACCGACGGTTTCTTTCTGAAAAAGCGCCCGGCGATGAAACGCCGCGAACAACATCCATGTAATCCCCGCTCATGACGTAGGCATAATCAATCATGTGCTCTTCCAGCATCTTACGCGTGAAGACATCAAAGACCTGTACAGCATACTTATTCAGAAAAACAATTGGCAGCAAGGTGAGCAATAGACAAAGCAGCGCGAGTTTCCAACGGATACTCATGCGTCATCTCCGACGGTCAGATTTTCGTTCAGCTTGTATCCGATTCCATACATCGTCTTGACAGGATCAACATCGGGCTTCACCTGCAGCAGCTTTTTTCGAATCCGCTTGATACAAGCGTCAACGGTACGGTCTGTTACGGGAGGGGCTTCATCATGCATCCGGTTAATCAGTTCATCGCGTGAATAGGTGCGGGCAGGAGCGCTTACCAGGGCCTTGATTAACTCAAATTCCTGCCGAGTGAGGTCTATCGTCTTACCATGATAAGAAAAACGGCGGGCGGCGTCATCCAGAAACAGGGGCCCTTCCTGCCAGACCTTTTTATTTACGGGTGCGCCATTACACCGGCGCAGGACAGCCCGAACCCTTGCGGCAAGTTCCCGAGCATTGAAGGGTTTGGTCACGTAATCATCCGCCCCCATTTCCAGCCCGACGATCCGATCGGTATCATCAGACTGGCTGGTCAGCATAATCACAGGCACACGGGCCCGTTCCTGCCGCATGAGACGGAACAGCTCCCGTCCGTCCAACAGAGGAAGGTTAATATCCAGCACCACCAGATCCGGAGTGCGCTGAATAAAAAGGTCAAAGCCGGCCTTGCCGTCTGCGGCAGTAGAAACATCATAGCCGTTCTTCTTCAGGATAAAGACCACGACATCCGCGACCTGCTCATCATCCTCCACCACCAATATACGTTCCGCACTCATAAAACCATCATGCAAAATGAGTTGTTATTGGAAAAGAGAAAAAAAGAAAATGAAACCGCAAATGAACATATATAGACGGTAACAGTTTAGCTGGTATTATGAGCGTATCTCTGGTCAAAAACGGCGCCGCG
>CAYXEW010000164.1:0-3273 GCA_964464115.1 uncultured Verrucomicrobiota bacterium | reverse complement strand
TAAATCGGTTCTGACAGCGCTTTCAAAAATGGTCGCGGTGGAACGCGACCCTCCAAATAACGGCCGAAGCCACCTCCTGGCCAAAAAAAATGATTTTGCTATCCATGATTCTGTCATCCATCTTCCAGTCCTCTTCCTTTGCTTTTCTTTGCGTTCTCTCGCGGCTAAAAAAGAAAAAGTTTCCAACCGTATATGAACGTATATGCACATATATAAATCGGTTCTGACAGCGCTTTCAAAAATGGTCGCGGTGGAACGCGACCCTCCACTCCTTTACATTTGTGTATATCTCATGATTCATTTAGTTGCTGCTTTAATAGACCTTTCCATTAACCGTCACTATTTTTTTCTTCCACAAAATTCTACGAGGAGTCCTACTTACCAACACAGAATTTGGAGAAGATGCTTCCGAGTAAATCTTCATGGAAAGATTTTCCCGTTATTTCAGCTATGCTTTCCATGGCCTGACGAATGTGTGACGATGCGAGCACACCGTCCAGTTGATTTTCTTTTATCAGGTAATGTACTTGCTTCAGTTCTTCTTCCACGCGACCCAGCACTCTGTAATGTCGTTCACTAACAACTGCGTGATCGCTTTCTTCTCCACTCATTTTTCTGTCGATCATATCCGTTAGGTGCAAGCGTATTTCATCGACGCCTTTTCGTTCTTTTAAAATTGTTTTAATTTCTTTTATTCCGTTCATAGAGAGTGGTTTATATTCGATTAAGTCTACTTTATTGGCTATTATTATAGTTTTTTCAGGATCAAGTCCGGCAATCATTATTTCTTCCTGCGAGTCGCAGATCGAGCAGTCTCTTACAAAGAGTATGTAATCGGCCCGGGCGAGCCTTTCATGGGTCCTGCGAATACCTTCCGCCTCGATATCGCACTCGGCATCTCTTAAACCAGCTGTATCGATCAGCCGCAGGGGAACGCCGTCCAAAACAATTCCCTCCTCAATGATGTCACGAGTCGTTCCAGGAATATGTGAAACAATAGCGCGGTCGGATTCCAGCAGTGCATTGAGCAGGGTGGATTTACCGGCATTTGGACGGCCCAGTATGACGACAGAGGCGCCCTCTCTCAGCATACGACCTTCGTCGTATGTGGCCATCACTTTTTTTACTTCATCTGATACAGCATTTATTCGCTCCTCTACTTCCGATGAGTGCAGGGGTTCTATATCTTCTTCCGAGAAATCGAGTGTGGCCTCTATATCGGATACAATGGCAAGCAACTGATCATACAGACGGTGAAATATTCTACTCAGACCGCCTTCGAGCTGATCGATGGCTGTAGCGGCAGCGCGTTCGGTTCTTGCGTGTATCAAATCCAGAACGGCTTCGGCTTGTAAGAGATCTATTTTGCCGTTTAGGAAAGCCCTTTCGGTAAACTCACCCGGACGGGCAATCCTGGCACCTTGTTGCAGAACAAGCCGTAAAATTCTCTTTGAAGAAATCCTTCCACCATGACATTGAATTTCTATAACATCTTCTGCTGTATAGCTTTGAGGATTTTTCATTATTAGAATAAGGACTTCATCCAGTATTTCTTTATCTTTTTTTATGCGACCAAAACAGAGGCTATGATTCTTTCGCTGAGAAGGGGGGAGACCTCCGGTCACAACAATTTGATCAGCTATGAATAGGCTTTGAGGACCGGAAATACGCACAATAGCAACACCGGCTTCACCGGTGGCGGTTGTAATGGCAGCAATGGTATCATTGATATACATGTACACAGCTTAACCGACAGACCTGCTTTTGTCCAAAGGGAATAGAGTTTGTATCTATTCTGTATTATGGCTCTTCGTACTATTTATTGGAAAGCGTGTACTATCTCTATAACCCTATATCCGGCATTTTAAAATGCAGCAAACGGCGTAAGTTTTTATGAATAATGCAGGTTAGGATAATTGTCAGTATTCTTTATCGACCTTCTCCTGTAATTCAGAAATCACCTTGACATCACCTTGCTATACGGTTTATTGAGCTGTTTCTTAGTAACGAATAACCAATCAAATCAGGAGATAGTGAATGCCCGCAAAAATTGTGACTGTTCAAACATTGATGAAAGACGGTTTCAAGATTACCAGTAAGCTGGGAAATCATGATGTCTGTATAGATCAACCAAAGAGTGCCGGGGGCAACGATGCCGGCCCCACACCATTAGAGTACCTGCTCTTCAGCCTCGCCGGCTGCGTATCATCCATTGCCCGCATTGCCGCCATGCAGAAAAAAATAGACATGCGTTCTCTTGATCTGGAAGTTTGCGGAGAGTTAAACACGGACGGTCTTCTCGGAAAGGAAACGGACGACCGCGTTGGATTTAAATCTTTCAATATAAAAGCTAAGCTCGACGCTGATCTTTCAGATGAAGAAAAACAGGCTTTTTTGGAAGAAGTGGATAATCGCTGTCCAGTATCTGAAAATCTGATGAACGGTATTCCGATATCCATTGAACTGATTAATTAACCTATATCGTGCAGTTGAAATGTTGAAAATATAGGTCCCTGTAAAATTCAAGGTAGTACGCCCGTTGAGTGCAGGAAGGTTTTCAGCATTTCAACCTGAGTGCTGGTTGGTTATTTTACCTTACCTGCTTTGGTTTTACCCCTTCGGCCTGAGAGATGCGACTGGAAGGGCTGTGACCGTTCCAGCCCTACAAAAGGGTGGGACGCCAGCCCGCGAGGCCGCGGGCCCTCCCGTAAAGCATCCCGAATCAATAAATAGCTCTTGTATTGTTCATAAATATTTCTCAGCGATGCATCCTTGCTCATCCTCTTCTTCAAATACGCAATCCGCGCAAAAACCGTCTTGTAGACCATACCGCCAGCAAGAAAATCAGAAAAGGGGAAAAGGGATCACTCCTTTTTCCATTTTCTCCATCGCTCCACTCCCCCCAAAGCGGCAATTCAGATTGCCGCACTCCGAACCAATATGGAGTACGGAGACGAGTCCCTTTACCCATCCGTGGGTCATTTATCACATTGAAATACTGGGCCCATCGCTACGCTCCTCCCAAAGCGGCAATTCAGATTGCAGCACTCCAAACAAATATGGAGTGCAGTGACGAGCCCCTTTACCCATCCGTGGGACGGCCCTGCCATCCGTGGGTCATTTATCACATTGAAATACTGAGCCCCATCGCTCCGCTCCCCCCAAAGCGGCAATTCAGATGGCCGCACTCCAAACCAATATGGAGTACGGAGACGAGTCCCTTTACCCATCCGTGGGACGGCCCTGCCATCCGTGGGTCATTTATCACATTGA
>CAYXEW010000163.1:0-3294 GCA_964464115.1 uncultured Verrucomicrobiota bacterium | reverse complement strand
ATAAAAAAAGTTTTCAACCGTATATGAACGTATATGCACATATATAAATCGGTTCTGACAGCGCTTTCAAAAAATGGTCGCGGTGGAACGCGACCCTCCACTCCTCTTCATTTGCGTTTCTTTGAGTTCTCTCGCGGCTAAATAAGAAAAAGCTTCAACCGTATATGAACGTATCTATATCGGAACCGCCGGAGCGGCAAAAGATGTATGAACCAGGAGCCTCTCTGAGGCGTTTTGTTAAATTAATGAAAACGCGCCGGAACACGCTTGGCTACACCGAGGTTCAGCGAAGGTCAGTCAAAGCGGCGACGATGGTGTTGATATTATGTTTCACCATTTCCTCATAAGTGGGGTTATCGACAGGCGGTGTTCCTGCCAGAAGATGGCCGCCCACTTTAATGCCCGTTTGATTCTGTATACCTTCGAATACTTTAGCGTTAGTGGCCACCTCGGGAAAGACGACGGGAACATCCTCCTTGTGCAGCGTATCCAGAACCTTCTTCAAATGGGCTGGAGTGGGCTGGTCCTGTGTTGATAAACCCTGGACGGGCACGGCATGAAACCGGAATTCCCGACAGAAATAATTGAAGGCGGCATGGGCTGTGGCAAGCTTACGACGACTTGCAGGAATAGCGGACAATTCTGTCTCAGCCCATTTGTAAAGTTCGTCCAGCCTTCCGCGATATTCCTTTGCCCGTTTCGCATAATAGGCATGCTGCTCCGGTCTCAGTTCGCTGAGACGTCTTTCAACAATCACAGAGGCGCGCCTCATATTTTTTATACTGTGCCACCAATGCGGATCAACAGCACCATGAGCATGACTGGGACAACAGGCAAACAAGGCATCGGATTCCGATATCCGGAGGGAAGGAATTTTGCGCCCGACCTCAAGAATCGCACGGTCTGAAGCTATTGCAGATGCCAGATCAGTCAGCCAGGGTTCCAAGCCTTTACCGGCAAAAACAACTAGATCGGCCTCGCTGGCCTTTTTGTAATCACTCGGGGTTGGACTGAAATGGTGCGGATTGGTCCCCGGTTCCAGGAGATCGTCAATCAGCACATAGTCACCACCTACCTGACGGACCAGATCTGTCATGATGGGATTAAAACTGGCAACACGCAGGGGCTCTGACGCAATCCCTGTACAGACAAAAGCGCTGTATAACACACTCACAGAAAGTGCTCGTTTCACTATTTTTGAAAACGATCTCATCGAACCTCTGCGCCTCCGAATGACATATTGACCTGAGCCCATACGGAATGCTCTTCCGTATTCTCGAGTATATCGTAATTATACTGCAGCCGGAAATTAAAAAGGTCGTTTGCCAGAGGTCGGAAGGTAATTACCGGGCTCAACCGCCAGCGTTCTTCAGCCGCCAGTTCGTCAATACCACTTACGAACCCGACATGGGCACCTGCACTGAATTGCTCATTTAACCCGGCCGTCAATGATGTTTCAAAACCGAACTCCGTATATTGATCTGAACCTTCAGAACTTTCACCATGTTCGTCTTCGTGCTCTTCAGCGTCATGATCATCATGTTCGTCTTCGAGTTCATGGTCTTCTTCATATATGGAGGCATCGACTACCCTCAACAGAATTTCCGTTTCCCATGTCAGCGAACGGCCACCCGACTCGAGGCCGTTTTCTCTCCATCCCAGTGCGTAATCCAACCCCAGCACAAGGCTGTACAGGTCATAGCCGTTATCGCCATATGCCGCAGAAAGACCGGCATCGTAATAATAAAAATCAGTTGGTTGCCAGTTATAGAAAAAACGGGCCATCCATGCCTGATTGCCAAAGCCGCTTTCATCGTGACCGTGGTCATGCTCTTCCGCGTCATGATCATGTTCATCTGCTTCGTGATCATGTTCATCCTCGTCATGATCATGATGAGCATGGTCATGCGCATTGACTTCACCAAAGCCCAAAACAAACCCGTATGTGCGAGAAATATCTTTCCGGCTCCATGTCAAATCTGCGCCGTCAAAGCTCAAACCATCTTCACCGAGAAACCGTCCCAGAACCAAAGGCATATCCACGCGATCCCAGGCGTGCAGGTGGCGCGCATTATGCCGTCCGAAACGAGCCAGCAGACGCCCCCCTCGCACTTCGAAATTACCGGGTAAATCAACAACTTTAAGAAAACCTTCTTCCAGTTTATCGTCCCACTCCTCCTCCAGACCGTATGAGAAGGTGTAGGTAGCAAAACCTTCGATGTGATAATCCGTGCGTAAAGAGAGGCCTACTTCAATACCCTGCACGGTCCCCTCCTCACGTGTCGGATCGTGATGCCCCAGGGCCAGAGCCCCCTCGTCGGCAGTGGAACTGCCCGCCGCAGCGCTCACATGCAAGCTAGGCTGAAGATCTATCGGTTCCGCCAACGCCGCATGAGCCCCCATCAGCAAACCCATCAAAACAAAAGTATACCATCTGTACATAACCGCTCTCCTTTTTAGCTTTTAACTTACTATTGCAATATTATTGCATTAATAAACGGATTGTCAAATAATTAAAATTTGATAGGATGCAGCCATGGTTGAAATAGAAGAAGAGAGAGAACAGTGGGCATTATCGAAAAGCCGCTCATATGGGCTTCGTTTAACGCGCGGTTTGCGCGAGATAATTCGCGTACTCAGCAGCTGTAACAAACCCATTTCCATCGCTCATTTAGAGGGCATGCCTGCTTTAGGCAACCACTACGACACATCTACGCTTTATCGCATGCTGTTACGTCTGCAAGACAAGGGCATCGTTCGCAGAATAGGATTTCATGAACGGGCGGCCTTCTATATCTTGCGAGCACCAGGTATGCACATGCACTTCCTGTTATGCCGAAACTGTGGAGCTGTATCGGAAGTGAACATCGATTGCCCGATTCGCGAATTAGATTCCATAATAGAAAAAAGAACCAACTACATACATCTGGTGCACGATCTCACTTTTTACGGTCTCTGTCCCAAGTGTCAGTGACAAGGCTGCCTCTACGGTTCACCGATTCACTTTAAAATATAAAGCGGCATTCAAAAAAGGTCGCGGTGGAACGCGACCCTCCACATAACAGCCGAAGCCATTTCCTGGTCAAAAAAAATGATTTTGCTATTCATGATTCTGTCAACCCTCTTCCATTCCCTCTTTTTTGCGTTTCTTTGAGTTCTCTCGCGGCTAAATAAAAAAAGTTTTCAACCGTATATGAACTATCGGTACCGCCGGAGCGGCAAAAGATGTATGAACCAGTAGCCTCTCTGAGGCGTTTTGTTAAATTAATGAAAACGCGCCGGAACACGCTTGGC
>CAYXEW010000162.1:0-3310 GCA_964464115.1 uncultured Verrucomicrobiota bacterium | reverse complement strand
GTTGGACGCACTATTCGCTGATGTTATAGAGATAGTACACGCTTTCCACGAAATATGACGAAGAACCGAAAGATGAAAAATAGTGACGGTTAAAGGACAGGTCCATTGAAGCAGCAGCTAAACCTAAATTCGATTAAGGAGCTAAAAGCGCTTTTCGATTTGTAGATCAAGGGTGCGATGCTATAGTGCCGAAATGATGCTGAGAGCTTTATATGATATATGCGGAACAGTTCAAGGGGTCGGATTCAGGCCCGCAGTTTACCGTCTCGCTCGCGACCGAAATCTTGGAGGCTGGATTCAGAACCGCTCAGGTGTCGTGCGGCTTTGCCTTGAAGGAGGTCAAGACACCATAGAACAGTTCTTAAAGGATCTGCCCGCATACATCCCTTCTATTGCATCCATGTCATCGATTACACTTGTGTCGAAGGACCCCGTCGAATCCACCCAACCATTCTGTATCAGTAAAAGTGAGAGTGATACGGCGGCCGAAGTATCCATTCCGGCAGACCTCGCAACGTGTCCGGACTGCCTACAGGAACTGTTCGATCAGGATGACAGGCGCTACGGCTATCCGTTTACAACGTGTACAAATTGCGGGCCCCGTTACACGGTGGTTCATCGTATGCCTTATGACCGCGAGCGTACGACGCTTGCCGAATTTCCCCTCTGTCCGGAATGCCTCAAGGAATATGAAGACCCCATGAACCGGCGCTTTCATGCGGAAAGCACGGCCTGCTCTGTCTGTGGCCCCCACGTGTGGCTCTGCAATGCCAACGGGCACCGTCTCGATGTAAACCCAGTTGCGCATGCGCGCCAAATGTTAGCAGAGGGGCATATTATCGCCGTGCGCGGTATGGGCGGCTATCTGCTGGCTGTCGACGCACTGAATCCGGAGGCCGTTGAAAAGCTTCGAAATCGCAAAAAACGCCCACATAAACCTTTTGCTGTTATGGCTCGAAACATCGATGCCGTCAGGGAATATTGTGAAGTTCCCAAAATAGCAGAAAGTGTTCTGACGTCCCCTCAGGCGCCGATTGTGATACTGGGCTTTAGAAACAACACGGCCCCCCATTCACCATTCACCATTTCCAATTTCACGCATATTTCTCCCGATACGGAAAATATGGGCATCATGCTCCCGACTACGCCCCTCCATCACCTGTTGTTCCAGCCGCTCTCGGGTGACCCCGTACCGCCTTTCGACCTGCTGGTCATGACTAGCGGCAACCATCGCGGTGAACCTATCTGCATCCGTAATCAGGACGCGCTCGAAAGGCTGTCGGGTATTGCCGATTACTTCCTCTGCCACAACCGGGAGATCAATCTCCGCTGCGATGATTCGCTCGCGGTAATACAGTTAAACCGGGTACAACTGTGGCGGCGCTCGCGCGGGTATGCACCCGAAGCTATTCAACTGCCAAAACCGCTCCAGCGACCAGTTCTGGCTATGGGGGCTGAACTGAAAAATACGATTGCGCTGGGATATGACAGCAACGTCGTCCTCTCACCCCACATAGGTGATCTTGAAACCCCGGAAGCGATAAAGGGGCATCGCCAGGTCATAGAATGCTTTCCGGCATTCCTGGATAAAAGGCCCTCTGTCATAGCGGTGGACCTGCACCCTGACATGCATTCCACTGTCACGGGCAGATCCATTGCCGCAGACCTGGGAATACCGGTTGTAGGAGTACAGCACCACCATGCCCACGCGGCCGCCTGCATGGCTGAACACGGGCTTACAGAATGCCTCGCCCTCGCATTTGATGGCACGGGAATCGGGCCCGATGGCAAGATCTGGGGAGCTGAACTGCTACACGTCTCCCCGGACGAAAGTCAGCGCCTGGCCACCTTTGAACCGGTTCCCCTGCCCGGCGGCGATGCCGCCGTCATCCAGCCCGCCAGGCAGCTTATAGCACGGTTACACAGTGCAGGCATAGAACTGTCCGGCGATCAGTTAAAAAAAATAGGTGTCACCGAAGAGGAGCAGGATCTCTGGAAACGGCAAATGGAGCGCCACATCAATGCACCGGTATCACACGCGGCCGGCCGCGTGTTTGACGCCTTTTCCGTAGTGCTGGGACTCGCTCCGAACACGACCTCCTATGATGGCCAATCGGCCATCCGGCTCGAAGCGGCCGCCCTTCAAGCCCGTCATTCAGCGAGCAGTATACTACTGCCCTATAGTAAGTGTGAGAACGACCATTTGTTTGAAATATCATGGGCTCCACTGTTTCGAGAATATTACGACAAGGGCATAGAGCACGTACATGCGTTAGCCATGTCTTTTCACCTTACCATGGCAAAAGCGGCTTGTGAAATGGTTGAATACGGGGTTGGCCGGACGGGACAACGACATATCTGCCTGACAGGCGGTGTTTTCATGAACAGGATTTTAACCGAACTGATCACGGCAAGCCTGAGAACGGCAGGTCTGACGCCATATATCCACCGTCTGACGCCGCCCAATGATGGGTGTATTGCCCTGGGGCAGGCCGTTGTTGCCGGCAACAGTTGAATCCATATCCGACATTCAAAATGAGAGGGTCTTCCGCAGAATCTGTGGGTGAAAAGAGACCTCGCGGATTGCAGGATGTCTTGGACTTTGCTGGAAATGTTGGAAAATAGCAGATCAAAGGGTCGGAAAGATCTCGTAGCGATATTTTCTGTGCATGGATAGGGATAGATTGGGCGTGTAAGAGTAGGTGTACGAGTACGGGATTCGATGATGAGATCACAGTTCGACGACGTCTCATGAGGGTGTACCGAGGGGCAATCGGATTTGTGGCGCGGTTGGAGGAACGATAACAGGTCAGGATCGCAAATAACGTACTCTTACACCTACTCGTACACACATATCTCTCTTGCAAGATCAAGGGCACAGGCCTCTTTGCCAATGTGAGTGAGACACCAACCTGAGAAAGAAAAGGGCGTTGTAGGAGAGACGATTATGAGCACATTGACATTGGAAGCGACCCATGGGCTGGCTGAGGAGCAGAGTGTTGTGCTTTCTGGGTGCGAGCGTGTACTCGTGTACCCGAGTACCCGGAAAGTGCGACAGGCGGCGTGATATAGCGCTCCGTAGGGTCGGAGTGCTCTCGAGACTTCGGAGGGATTCGGTTGGACGCACTATTCGTTGATGTTTGGTTCCTCGTAGAATTTCGTGGAAGATGAAAAATATTGACGGTTAATGGGAAGGTCCATTGAAGCAGCAACTAAATGAATCATGAGTAATCTGGGCGTACTCAGCTATTCGGTGCCCCCGCAGGGTTTTTCTTGCCGAAATCCGGATGCCGAAATCCGGAAAAGGCAA
>CAYXEW010000161.1:0-3382 GCA_964464115.1 uncultured Verrucomicrobiota bacterium | reverse complement strand
TGTTACAAGGGCTTTGGCATAGTTACTATAGCCAAAGCCCTCAAGTCTTGCAGCTGCAATATTTTGAACGCGTGCATAATGCAGGTTAGATAGCAGAAATCACGTCGACTCCCGGCGGCACATCAAGTTCATCAACAACTATTCTGTTATCGGCATCGCGTGACCATTTAATCCTGATGGCACCTCGCGGATGCGGATAGCTGCCTTCAGCCCATTCGATGGAGTCGGCCTGCACATTGATGGCAATTAGATCTATATTGCCGGGCTCAGGAAACTGGATACCCAACGCCCGTGTGGACAGGTAATACATGGGGGATGCCGACCACGCATGGCAATGGCTGCAAGCCTCTGTCTTACCCAAAAACTCACGACAAGTGGTCAACCCTTCATCCAGCATCCAGCCCCACCCTTCGCGCATCAGGGACTCCGCCGTCCGGCTCATACCGAGTGCATAAAGGCCTTCAAATATATAAAAAGCCATAGAGGCTCCAAACTTCACCCCCTGATCAGGATTCCGCCCGTTTACAAAAATGCTCTTGAGTTTACAAATCAGATGGTCGCGCACAGCATCCTGCCGCTCTTCAGGAATCAGACCGGCACGTGCAGCTAAAAGGCTGGCGTGTACCGAGTGAGACAGTTTTTCAAGATTATCGGCATAACACTGTTTCTCACGGTCCCAGAAACCGTCATGAATTCGATCTGCCAGCTCCTGGGCGCGAGCTGAATAGCGCTTGAGCGCCGCCGCATCCTCCAACCGCCCGGCCATAGCTTCAGCAGAACGGAGCGCGGTATAATACATGCAGGTAAAAAAGCAACTGGCGCCTTTATTTATCTGAACGTCGGGTCCGACTTCGTTATCGCCGTGAAAACCTCCATAACGGGAAAACTCTCCTCTTTTCAGGTGCCATTCACAGTCGAGTAGCTGATCTTCACGTTCATCCGATAAGCTCTCAAACCATGCCAGGTTTTCTTTGATCGCTCCCCAATACTCACGAATAACACTCAGGTCGCCGGACATCGCGTAATAGTTGTAAAATCCTTCCACCGTATTCAAGCAAAAGTCGGAAATCGTATATTCTGCCTGAATTGGATAACAGCAGCGAAAACGTCCGTCGGGAACAGCGCTCTGTCCATATAACTCCAGACAGCGCTTCATCAATGAATGGTCACCAAAACACACCAGGTTATTGTGGTACTGAATAATGGTGTCTCTCGAATACATACCCCGCTCGCGCCCGGTGCAATCATCATAGGCATCTTCCATATCCGTTTTCTGTGTCTGTCGACACATCTTCCAGATATCGTTGAGCAACGGATCGGAACACTGGAAGGCACCTTTTGATTCGACAGGATAACCGACATCGACAAAATTCAATGATGTCACCTGAATATCCCGTGATGGATTTCGCACCGTCAGATTGACATAGCGCGCTCCGTGGGGATAAAAAGGTATCCATTTAAACCTATCTCCGGCTGCAACAGCCCGCGTAGCAGGATGATATTGATGACTCGGATAAAGTTTGATCCGATTTTCCTGCTCCTCTTCACTGTAGCCCACATCAATAATGGCCCCTTTGGCCCCTGACAGCTCGATGACGGGCTTTACCAGGCGGGTACAGCCCAGATCGATATGAATGGAAAAACCATTTGGGTAGGCTGACAGCGGAAACATAACACCAGTTGCAAGCTGCGACACCTCGAGGGTATCCGATGTATCATACTGTTCCCAACGAATATCTCTGACGGGATTGTGCGGATATGCATCGCGCACCTGTCGCTGCCAACCTCCAAAATCATCCAATTTTTCATCATCCGGAAACGGCAGGCCCCTGCGTGCGACATGCGCCTCAAATGCGTCTTCCCTTATGAGAGAGGAATACTCAAACACACCATCTGATTCCATCTGCTTATCCGATGATACTGTCAAACCCTTACCCACCGGTAATCCCATGTAAAATGAAAATTCGTCAAAATAGACTTTTGCTTTCCCGAAGAAGCGGTTCCATCCCTTTTTCAACGCAACAGCATATTCCTGCCGTTGCCGTATATCATAATTGTGCAGAGGCTCAACCAGTTCCTGCCCGTTGATCCAGTGTTCCCCCCAGAAGAGCGCCAGCGACACCTCCTGTTCACAGGGACTATAAATCCATGATCTGAAAGTCACAATCTGTTGACGTTTTTTATTCCCCATATCCCAGTGGTAGTCGTACCAGAAATGGGCCGGCACACGAAAGGAATAGAGGTCTTCCGCCTTTTGTAGAGAATAGACGCCGAGAATGCGCTGAATGGGTGCTGGCTCCTGCTGCATGAACGGAATACTGCGCGGGCTCAGCTCTCCCCATGCGTCCTGTTTCTCCAGCACTACGGCAGGGTCCCAATCATGGTCATCAAAATCGACATCATGCCAATCTTCGGGTTCCTTTCGTTGGTCAACAATCTCAATAGGCTGCAGCGCAAAACTTCCTTTGGGAGCCATTTCATCATAGGCTGTAGAGCGTTTTGCCTTCCATAAACCGGAACCGGTTGCAAAAGAATGAGGCCCCGCTTCGCCCCAGGCAATCAAACCGCCCCCGGCAGGAATACTTCTGAAAGTTATACAACCGAAGTGATTGACGAGGACCGCAACAACATTTTCACCCACGTTGAGATAGGGCGTCAAATCGAAGGTGTCATAGAGTGGATATCGCGGGTCGAATCGTATGGGGCCGTAGTTTACATAACGACCGTTTACATACAATGCGTAGACGGAATCTGCAAACAGATGCAACTCGCTGTTCGATGGCACTGCATCGAGCTTAAAGCTGCGCCTGAACATAACGTACCGGTTCCGCCCTTCTCCATTAGAATCAACCCATATAAACATAGCATCATTCTTCATTACACACCATCTCAACCCTATCGCCAGACGGTCACATCACGCTCCGCTTAGCTACAACGGTGTCGTGACGTTGATTAAAAAATCACAAAAGGATACTAACTACCCCTTGTGACCCGTCAAGAAATACAGACTATTTTGTCACGCTGGTGAATCATCGGGCTGAAATAGTTCAGAAATGAAGAAAACACATACGCGCTCGCAGAGGCACGCGACACCCCATGCTTACTCTCCGTTGTTCAATCACAGTAACATCAGCAGGGCGGTTTTCGCATCTACTTTACCAGCCCCGCCACATCCTGCATTTAGTACAGCTTTTTAGTAACATGCTGCCGGGAAGAGCACCCATCAATGAAGGGTCTTCCGCAGAATCTGTGGGTCAAGAGATGCGCCTGTGCCCTTGATCGTGCAAGGGAGATAGGTGTGTACGAGTACGTTATTTGCGATCCTGACCTGTTATCGTTTCTCCAAACTTCGTTCCCACGCCACAAATCCGATGGCCCCTCG
>CAYXEW010000160.1:0-3405 GCA_964464115.1 uncultured Verrucomicrobiota bacterium | reverse complement strand
TCCGATTGACCGGTTCCCGCGGACGGGAACAGACACCATTCGCTGCTGTGCAGACACTTGCCGAAATCCGGATTTCGGCAAGAAAAACCCTGCGGGGCCCCGAATAGCTGAGTATGCCCAGATTACTCATGATTCATTTAGTTGCTGCTTCAATGGACCTGTCCTTTAACCGTCACTATTTTTCATCTTCCACAAAATTTTACGGGGAACCTATTTTTGGCCAGGAATACTACGTGCATGCACTTCCACAAAACAGTTGTCGTCAACGGTCTCACGGTCTACAATGACTAGCCATGACACAAATATGAAATGTATCGAATACATAGAGAGTGATTCACTGACGGGGGAGGAGCTAAATGCTGCCGAGCAGGAGGTGCTCGACAGGGTTAACCAGAAGGTGGCGGGTGCACAGTCACTAGAAGCGGTGACAGCGTTTCTCTTTGAGCAGACGGGTACGATATTTCCGTGCGATAGGATGGGTATTGCTTTTCTGGAGGACCATGATACCCGCCTGGTTTCCAAAATAAACCGGGCCCGTTACGAACCCCTCTTTCTGAAAGAGGGCTACAGTGAGGGATATGCGGGCAGTTCTGTAAAACCCGTTATTGACTCTGGTAGCCTGCGTATTATTCACGATTTGGAGCACTATCGTGAGTTGCATCCGGGCAGCGCCTCCGCCAACCTTCTTATAAAGGAGGGTGTCTGCTCCAGTATGACGTGTCCGCTGAACGTGGAGGGTCGAACTGTAGGGGTGCTGTTCAGGAGTTCGCGGCATAAAAGGGCCTATAATCGGCACGAGGCTGCACTCCACATGAGCATTGCAGAGCGCTTGAGTCAGGCGGTGGAGAAGACGTGGCGCATCGAGCAGCTTCAAGTGGCCAATAGAGGTTATATGGAAATGCTCGGCTTTGTCAGCCATGAACTGAAGAGTCCTCTCAATGCGATGCTGATGAAGCTTCAATTATTCAAGCAGGGTTATCTCGGCGAAATAACGCAAAAGCAGCTTGGGGAGCTGGAACGAATGGAGCGTCAGGCCCAGTTTCTAACTGGGCTTATCCACGATTACTTAAATCTTGCCAGAATTGAGAGCGGTGAAATGAGGGTATCGCGCGAGGAAGTCAATGTTGTAAAGGATATTGTCGAACCCGTTTTAGACCTGTTGCAGGCCCATATTGAAGAACATCACTGCGAGGTCTCAACACATATCAAGGGAGATCTAAGACCTGTTATGCTCGACAGAGAATTAATGACTGTTGTTATGACAAATCTTGTCGGAAACGCAATAAAGTACGGTAAAAAGGGCGGCTGTATTAAAATATCGTTGAGCACAAAACACGGATTTCGCACGTCGGTATGGAATGAGGGTCCCGGATTTTCCTCAAGTGATAAACAGCGGCTGTTCAGAAAGTTTTCCAGACTGAAGAAACCCGAACTGAGGCAGCAGAAGGGTTCTGGCGTTGGTTTGTATACCACCTGGCAGATTATTCAGGCACATGGAGGCCACATATGGGCCGATTCACAGGAAGGCGCGTGGGCCGAGTTTACGTTTGAGATATGATATAAAAAAAACACGCTTCATCTGCATTCAATTGCTCCTTTTAGGTCAACAGTACAAATTTCGGATGAGAAATTAATGTCAATTATTCATTGATGTGGGGTGATTTTGCGTGTATAGCTGTCCAGCTTTGATAGGTAGAGAGTATAGAGGGTAGATACAATGTCGAATACGATTTTCAGAAATAAAAACAAAATGCGGCCCAAAAAAACCGAATCGCGGTCCCGCCAGCGTTTTCATCAGCACAGACAGCGTTTGATTGCGTTGGGTATGCCGGAATCGGAAGTGGAGAAACTGACGCGTCAGGAAGCCCGAACGCTGTTGCGTCACCCCAAAAAAGTTGAATCTCAATACAGCAACTGATTCATACAATGATAGGCTGTGATCAGGAACCGGCCGCAACAGGCCGGTTTTTTTTTGGATTGCGTGTAGAAATTTGCAGTTACGTTTTTCCTGCGTTCAGCATTGGGACACCCTAACCAAACTCGACATCGCAAGCCTGCGCAGTCATCTTCCGGAGCTTCATAAATGCGACTGGACGACATACTGCAAATGAGTCCCACGAGCATCTACGGCAAACTTCCCAACGGCCGAATACAGATTAAAAAACAGCGAGAGATTGCAGAGATCGCAAAAAGCGAGAAAACCTTTTTTCAGGAGTTCATTTCCGCTTCACATTCGGATTGCAACTCATCCATTAGTTCCTGCACAGATACAATCTTGTCAATGCGGTAGGCGTTGGCGCCGCAAATGGCGAAACCTTCATCCATGTTGCCCCTGTAGGAATTCAACAATGCTTTTGCTATACAGTATGGCGTAACCTTGGGATCGCAGGTGTTGAGGCAACGGTATGAGCACTTGATCTGGTCGCGTTCCCCGGTGATATGGCGGGTTATATAATCATTTTTTATGACGCGAAGGGGAAGCTTCAGCGGACTTTGAATCAGCATGATGTCTTCCTCTTTACTGTCGATGTAGGATTGTTTGTATGCGTCGGAGGCATCACATTCATAGGTGCAGACAAAACGCGTACCCATCTGTACGCCCGCTGCGCCCATACGGAGAAAACGGGCGATATCCCGACCATCGAAGATGCCACCCGCAGCGATAACCGGAATGGGCCGGTCACCCGCATACTGGGCTACTACCTGTAACACATCTTCCGTCAACTTCTCAATGGATACATCCTCACCATTTTTAAGCTGTTCCAGAGAGAAGCCCAGGTGTCCTCCGGCGAGCGGGCCTTCTACGACCAGGGCATCCGGTAGTCGATCATACCGGCGCTTCCATGTACGGCAGATCAGATCAGCGACTTTTCCCGACGATACGATCGGAACCAAAGCCGTATTGGGGTTTTTAGCTATGACCGGCAGTTTCAGCGGCAGACCCGCGCCCGAGATGATGACCTCGACCCCGGATTCTTCTGCGACATTGACGAGATCCTCGTAATTGCGCAGCGCACACATAATATTGATTCCGATGGGGTTCCGGGTCAGTTTGCGTGTATCTTCAATAAGCTCTTTGAGACTTACTCGCGAACGTTCGAGATACCCCATGCCTTCATGAACGAACTCCTCGCCGGTGCCCACTGCGGCGACGACACCGAGCCCACCGGCATTAGAGACTGCTGATGCAAGATTTGATCCGGATACACGAACCCCCATACCACCCTGAATGATGGGAATGCTTAACTGCGTGTTGCCAAGCTGAAGCTTGGGGATCTGATATCCGCTCATAATTAAAGCATCTCTGTCTGGAGTGGGGTCGTCAGACGATTAACCGAAGTAATCATCATTGCGCCGCCGCTCATTTCGGTTAATCGTCTGATGACCCCACTCCAGACAGAGATG
>CAYXEW010000159.1:0-3455 GCA_964464115.1 uncultured Verrucomicrobiota bacterium | reverse complement strand
ATGACACCGGCGTCATCTGTTTCTTTCTGTGATAGCTTGCCGACAAACACAATTTTTTCATCAGACATTTTTCGAAGGCGTCCGGCTTTGGTAACCAACATGGATGGAAAAACGAGAACTGTCTGAACGGTTGCAGTTATCAATCTAAGCGGAATAATGAATTACCCTAAAGGTTCGGATGTCTTCGCTGATCCTGTTGCCGTGTTTCAATGAGAGGTTATCTTTTTTACCGGTTTCTGCTTCATTGAAAAGGTGTTAAAGTTGGAGCGGGTGAACAGAATCGAACTGTCACGACCAGCTTGGAAGGCTGGGGTTCTACCATTGAACTACACCCGCTTACACAAATGGCAAATGATAGGACACCATAATGGGCGCTGTTGTAAGGGTCAAGTATTCCTTTGTAAATACTCATCGGCTGTATCCCGCGAAAGCGTGTCGGTTTGTCTTGTTTTCATGCCGGTCGTCCGACAGGATGCTATGTCTGTAATGAATTCATATCCACCAGTTTCCAGAAAGAGTGTTCTCATTACCGGATGTTCATCCGGAATAGGGCTGGCGACGGCAAAGCTTATGCGTGAACACCGTTGGCGCGTCATACCGACGGTGCGAAAGGACTGTGATTTGATGCGGCTGAAGGCAGAGGGTTTTGACCCCGTTCTGCTCGATGTCAGTAAACATGCTTCGATTATGTTTGCGTTTGAGGCCGTTATGCAGATGACGGAGGGTTCTCTGGGCGCGCTCGTGAATAATGCGGGATATGGCTTGCCGGGCGCCCTTGAAGATATTTCGAGGGAGGCTTTGCGTGAGCAGTACGAGGTGAACGTTTTCGGCCTCATGGAACTGACGAGCCTCTGTATTCCGGGTTTCCGGAGTCAGGGGGCTGGGCGCATCGTCAATGTGAGTTCCGTGCTGGGGCGTATCTCAATGCCGTTTAATGCCGCCTATTCTTCCACTAAATTTGCCGTGGAAGCGCTATCTGACGCCCTGCGCGTCGAACTGGACGGTACAGGGATTGGTGTTAGCCTGATAGAGCCGGGACCCATTGCGACGCAGTTTGCATTCAATTCTGTCAACTGTTTCCGGCAGTCTGTCCCTTTTTCAGCGTCCCGTTTTGGCGAGCAGTACGAATCTCAGAGCCGTCAGCAAGAACGGCAGACTGAAAAACCGGGCCGTTTCACTTTGCCGCCATCTGCGGTGGCGACCCGCATTCTGCACGCCTTGACTGCGCGCCGCCCGCGCCGCCGGTATAAGGTAACAGTCCCGGCTCATATCGGCGCCTTTATGAGCCGCTTTTCGCCCGCTTGGCTGAATGACCGAATTTTGCTCAACCGACTTCGCCAAAAAATGCAGCGCATGCCGGAATAGATGTTGCCCTCGAAATGATCGGGTTTTATGCTTCCCGTAGATCCTTCTCATTTGTTAGCTTGTTAATCAGCATTAATGGCATATGACTAAAAATTGAATGTGATGCACCAGGCGACAGCAACCCCGAGAATCAATGGAGTATTTTTACCCGGAGGGGGCGTTTAGCCGATGAGAAGGAGAAGGGCTGCGCGCAGTCGAAGCAACGACTAACGGGAGTGGCAACAACCGGTATCTGCTCCGTTGCCATGGATGTGCGGCAGGGAGCTACAGCTACGTACCGGGTGCCTCGCAGCTACAGCATGATGATTGCGTGAACAATACAGATTAACCGATAAATAATAAACCAGTCAAATAGGAGTACCACCATGTCAACAATGAATAATGTTCAGGATGCATTTGCCGGTGAAAGCCAGGCCAACCGTAAATATCTAGCCTTTGCCCTGCAGGCAGAGAAAGACCGTCTGCCACAAGTGGCCAAGTTGTTTCGCGCTGCTGCGGAAGCGGAAACGATTCACGCACACGCGCATTTGCGCGTGATGGGCGGCATCAAGAGCACCGCTGAAAATCTGGCAGAGGCCATTGAAGGCGAAGGATATGAATTCAAGGAGATGTATCCCGCATTCATTAAAGAGGCTGAGGAAGAGGGTAATCAGTCCGCTTTGAAGTCATTTCAGAATGCCAATGCGGTAGAAGAAATACATCATGGCCTTTACAGCAAAGCCCTGGAAGCGGTGAAATCGGGCGGTGACCTGCCATCTTCTAGAATTATGATCTGCCCGGTTTGCGGTAATACGGTGGAAGGCGATGCGCCCGATACCTGTCCGATCTGTAATGTGCCGGGTTCTAAATTTACTGAAATAGCATAACAGCAGCCGACTGTACGCAGAGATATCGAGAGGGGGCGGGCCCATGGCGGAATCTACATCATGGCGTTGTACTGTATGCGGATATGTTCACCAGGGCGAAGAGCCGCCGGACACGTGTCCGGTGTGCGGCGTCGGGCCCGAGCTCTTTGAGTTGGTGTTAGCGGATACCTCCGCCCCCAAAGTTTCACCCGTCCGTTGGCATTGCATTGTGTGCAATTACATTCATGAGGGCGATGAACCGCCCGATGTTTGTCCGGTATGCGGAGCCGGGCGGGATGAATTTGAACCTGACGAAGAAGTGGCCGAAGCATCGCTTTCGGCCGTCAAGAGGCGTATCGTTATTATTGGTGGCGGCGTCGCGGGGGTGACTGCGGCGGAGGCCGCCCGACAGACATCATCGGTCGATGATATCATCCTGCTGAGTCGGGATGCCCAGCATCCGTACTACCGGTTGAACCTCACGCGGTGTCTGGCCGGTGAGATGGAGATCGACCAACTAAAGCTCAAACCGCCCAACTGGTATGAAGAGAAAAACATCGATCTCCGGCTGGAGAGTGAAGTGGTCGCCATTGATGAGGCCGCCAAAACGCTTCAGTTGAAGTCCGGTTCCAACATTGAATGGGACCGTTTAGTTCTGGCCGCCGGAGCCCATCCGTTTGTTCCGCCGATCGAAGGGGCCGATAAGAAGGGCGTATATACGGTCCGAACCATTGAGGATGTGGAGCATATTCTCGCTCTCATCAGAGATGGGGTTCACTGCATCTGTATAGGCGGCGGTATTCTGGGAATTGAAACGGCCGGTGCGCTGAAGTCCTCGGGTGCGACGGTGACACTGCTGGAGAGCCATGCGTGGCTCATGCCGCGTCAGTTAAACCGGGCCGCGGGTGACGTTTTTTTACGCCATCTTGAATCGATGGATATTGATCTGCGCTGTCAGGCGGTGACGACAGGTATTCTGGGGGAAGACCGGGCAACGGGGGTTAAACTGAAAGACGGCAGCGTTATCGAGGGTGACCTGGTGATTATTACAACGGGAGTTCGCTCCAACACCTACCTGGCTCGGGAACTGGGCCTGGATGTCAATCGGGGGGTTCTGGTGAACAGTCGCATGCAGACGTCAGCCCCGGATATTTATGCGGCCGGTGATGCGGCAGAATATGATGGCGAGGTATATGGACTGTGGGCGCCAGCGCAGAAGCAGGGGCAGGTCGCCGGGGCCAACGC
>CAYXEW010000158.1:0-3481 GCA_964464115.1 uncultured Verrucomicrobiota bacterium | reverse complement strand
AAAATGCAGCAAGCTTTCTTTCACCCAACAGGTGAAAGCTATACAATCAACTAACCTGAATTATTCATAAACGCAGTCAACATGCTGTTCATCCACAGGTCTGCTATCGCTTTGCGTTTCAACTTCGATGGTAGACTGCAACCTTCAGACCTCTTTCCCCAGATACAGCGGTCTGTTGGGATCGCCGGCCAGGAAGGTCGTCTGTGTCGGGAATGCAAAATCAATACCGGCCTCATTAAAACGCCTGAATACGTCGAGGCAGAATGTTTCGTTAAAGGCCAGGTAATCCCAGTAATTTGGCGGGTGATACCAGTAAATAACCAGTATATTCAGTGAGCAGTCATTGAACTGGTTGAAAAAGATTCGGGGCGGCAATTCCGGGTTCATACCCGCATGGCCATCGAGTAACTCCCGCAGGATAGAGAGAGCCTTCTCTACTTTATCCTGTGGGGTGTCATAGGTGATCGTGATATTGTGCACCGATTTGATGCATGTGCGAGCCGATATATTCTTAACGAGTTTGTTGGCCAGCTCTCCGTTCGGGATGGTGACGAGGTGATCATCGAGTGTCCGTATCCTAGTGGAGCGAAAACCGACTTCTTCGACACATCCATCGTGACCGTCAACGACAATACGGTCGCCCAGTTCAAACGGCTTATCACCGAGAATCACCAGCGATCCGAAAAAGTTTTTCAAGGTGTCCTGAGCAGCAAGGGCGACAGCCAGCCCTCCGACACCGAGGCCCGCCAGCACAGAGGTGATAGGCTTATCACTCAGTAAATCTGCTATTTGCACCAGCGCCAGTATCACAATCGTCACTTTCAGACTGCGCCGAACCATCGGAACGAGCATATCGTCTAGCTTGCTCTCCGTCTTGCCGGACAGATTTTTGAGCAGGTAGTCTACAATATCGACCAGGCAGTAAATGACATAGCCCACTGAAATCGAGATCAGCACACTAGAAGCGGTTTCGGTCATTTGGAGCAACTGTTCGGATAGCTCGAGAAACTTGATGCCGTGCAGAACCCCCACCGAAAACGCGACCATCATTATGGATCTCGATACGGACTGCAGGCTGATCACAAACAGCATACCGCGCTTTTCCTGCTGTTTTTTAGCCGTCTTACGTAAAAGAAACTGCAGACCGCCCCCGAGCAGCAAAGCCAGTAAAATAGCCGCAAAAAGGGCTAACAGTCTCCACACTTCATTTCCGGCGACTAGGGGCCGGTTTAACAGTTCCATGATATCCATAATCGACAGTACCTCAGTAACCATCCAATACTACAATAGGGTATGCAGTCAAATCAAGATACAAAAAAGCGGGCCCTGCATCGACAGGACCCGCCGCTCTAACAGCTCGATACACTTTAGATTTTACCGACCAGATCGAGTCCCGGCTTCAGTGTTTCTTTGCCTGGCGCCCAGCTGGCTGGACACACTTCACCGCCGTGTTCCATAACAAACTTGGCTGCCTGTACTTTGCGCAACAGTTCGCCGGCACTGCGGCCGATACTGTTATCGTGCACGTCGTAAGCTTTCAGCACGCCATCGGGATCTACGATAAAACTGCCACGCAACGAAAGACCTTCTTCCTCGATATAGGTGCCGAATTCCTTACAGATTTTCCCCGTCGGATCCGCCGCCATCGGATACTGAATTTTTTTGATAGCTTCCGAGGTATCGTGCCACGCCTTGTGCACAAATACGGTATCTGTGCTAATGCTGACAATCTCGGCATTCTCTTTTTGAAAGGCATCGTAATACTCTGCCGCTTCTTTCAGTTCTGTCGGACAGATAAATGTAAAGTCCGCAGGATAAAACAGTAAGAGTAGCCATTTCCCTTGGAAATCAGTAAATTTCATACGTTTAGTATCATTATTGTGATACGCCTCAAACTCCAGTTCGGGTATTTTTTCATTAATTTTAACCATTTTTTTCTCCCTTCATTTTCGCTTATTTTCGCTGAACGTACTCCGTGTAACAGGTATTGCAAAAAATATTTGTCAAAAAACAACAGTTAGCCTGAATTATTCACGCGATACGTTTAGCGTAGATGCGAGGCACCGAAAGGTGACGCTGTAGTGACCTACTGCGAGCCTTTTGTAAAAATGGATGAGAATAAATTCCTTGATCAAAAATTCATATCCATCCCATACCCAAGAGGTACAATCATTCCCATCCATTTTTATGAATAAATCAGATTAGGATGATGAAAATAGAGTCTGCAAAAACACAACGTTTCTTTTCTTATCCTGTACCACTGTTCTCAGTATGTTAACGGCAGGATGCAGACTCACACCTTTCTGTCATACTTCTCTTTCGCGCAAGGTTGCACTCATCAGTTTCCACCTGAAGTCGCTTTGTCCTCAGAGCGAAAACAAGACTCTATCCACAGGTCGAACCTTTCGCCTGCTGTCGGCTGGTTGGCTACACGGGGGCCGGAAACGGCCTCCACCATGCCTTTATTGACCGTCACAACCATTGCCCCCTTCCCCGATGCATGTGTAAACCGTGGCGATTTCCCGTAGACCCACTTCCAGCTCTGCCGCTCACGCATTAATGCTGCAAGCGGCTCTTCGGCGACTGGCAACGGTTCGTCTGAAAGTGCACCGAAAACGTTGCCGGCCTCTTTGCTGACAGCTCTCTTTAATGCCACTAGCGTCAGTTCGGGTTTTATGCCGGTCAGGTTGACTACAGGGGCCGGGCGCGAGGAAACGGCCAGCGTTTCCACATCGGCAATCGATGGCTTTAAACATTCCTGAAGCATCTGAAGATCGCTCTTCCACAGCAGTGTCCCGTGGTGAAGTGCTTTGTTTTTTCTGTAGCAAAAAGCATTTCCAGAGATTTTTGCCCCTCCCGAATAGAGGCTGTGATGTTCATTGACACAGGCTTCCACACCCTGTGAAGCGAGTGCTCTGATGAGAACAGAAAAGATATCCTCGGTACGGTATTTCAAGCGCGGTACGATAAACGAATAATTCAGATTACCGAGGTCATGATACACCGTGCCCCCCCCCGATATTCGCCGTGCGAGCGGAAGGTTTTTCCGCTTTAGCGCCCCCACGTTGCATTCTTTCCATGGATTCTGGTTTTTTCCAATGACGACGCAGGGGGTATTGACATAGAAAAGCAGCACCGCATCTTCAAGGCGGGCATTTTCCATCAGCCGTTCTTCTATACAAAGATTGCGGTAGATGTCAGTGCTTTTCAGCGTGTAAACCCTGAGCATTCCAAAACCCTATGTTGCATTACCTTTTGAAACCTTTTTATACCGGCACTTTCCCGTACGTATAGCATAAAACGGCAACCTTACAAACAGTTAAAATAAAAGTCGGACCGTACACCCTATAGCCTGTATTATTCACGCATTCAAAATGCTGTAGCTGCGCTGCGCCAAGGGTGCCGCTGTAGTTGACTACCGCAAGCCCTTGGCAACAAAGCAGATGCAGCATTTTCAACGCGCCCTCTGGGTAAAAACCGC
>CAYXEW010000157.1:0-3497 GCA_964464115.1 uncultured Verrucomicrobiota bacterium | reverse complement strand
GCACAGCAGCGAATGGTGTCTGTTCCCGTCCGCGGGAACCGGTCAATCGGATCGCAAGATTGCGTCGGATGTGGTGCTTTCCGGGTGCGAGCGTGTACTCGTGTACCCGAGTACCCGGAAAGTGCGACAGGCGGCGTGATATAGGGATTCGGTTGGACGCACTATTCGCTGTTGGTATAAAGATAGTACACGCTTTCCACGAAATATTACAAAGAGCCACAAATGGTCTTATTAAAACCAAAAAAAAAGGACCGCTACCTTTGGCAACGGTCCCTTGCTTGACTTTACTTTACAGCCTATGCTCTATGGCGCATCCGGCGGACCAGCAGGCCAACGAGCGTGCCAAGACCGAGCATACCGGCCGTGGTAGGCTCAGGTATCACAGTTCCTGAAACAACTAAGTCATTTTCGCCATCCGTCTGGAATGCGTCTCCAACGCCGCGCTGCGCATAGCCGCTGGCGGTTCCATCGGGATTGTAGTGATAGAGGTAGAAATCAACCGTTGTGATCCCGTCTAAAGCTGCATATCCAGAAAGATCGGTCGAAAACTCAAAACCATTGGGAGTGCCAACTGCTGGATTAATAATGTAGGTATCAATGTCTGTCGTCCCTGTCACGCTAGAACGAAGGGTGAAGTATGCCTCAGTGGTATCGTCCGCATCCCCCGCAGAAAGCTGCCAGAAAATATTGGTGATCGTAGCCGATGCAGAAAAGTTCATGCTCGCCTGTATATAGGCACCCGCCGTCACAGCATCGGCCAAACTTGTCTCATAGCCGCTCCAGCCATTTCCATCGCGCCAACTGAAGGTGTCAGAAAAGCTAGAGAATGTTGCATCTGCACCGCGCGAAAGTGTAGCACTGGAAACACCGGTCCCAGTGACGTCTGCGGCCAGGTTTGTGGGGTCTGTCGTGAGTCCATCGTTCTCCCATGATGCCAACAGATCGGCCTGAACGAGACCGGCGGTCGCCAGCAATAACACTGCAATAAATACTTTCTTCATTTTTTTCTCCATTTGTTTTCCTTATCCCAAAACCCCATATAAGGGGCATACATATCTTTTTAACGTTGCCATTATGTCTGTATAACGCAAAGATGTAAATACATAAAAACGAAAAAAATTACGGTTATAACGATTGTTTAGTGTTTTATTATTTGTAAAAGAAGGCCACGGATAAAGATATGAAACAAAAAAATATTCTGATGATGCAGAACTGGATGATGCATTTATCGCATGAGATTCTTCATGGGGCTCTGGATTGCTTAGTGGACAGCCATCGGTCGGATATAACGTTGAGCCGTATTCCCTGGAGTGTAGAAGAACTGCAGCATGCATGCGGCGACTATCAAGTCGACGGGCTGATCGTGCCTATCGTTAACGATACGATTTACAAAACCGTCCGCTCGTCGGGCTGGAAGCGTATCAGCACCCATATTGGTTTTAAATGCCCCGGCATCCCGCAGGTGGATGCAAACCACAGCGAAACCGGCCGCATGGCCGCAGACTATTTTCTGGACCTGGGTTTTGATCATTTTGCGTACACGGGAATGTCAAGAGTGTGCGCGATGCAGATGCGGCGCGATGGCTTTATCACCCGCATTAAAGAAAGAGGGCACACTGTGCAGCGTTACGAATTTCCACAGATTATACAATATACAAAAAACCCGGGCGGTTCTGCAGAGGACTGGGTCAGGGCGCTGCCTAAACCGGTGGCCATTTACTGTTCAGACGATCAGACGGCATCCAGCCTGATCTTTCATTGCAAACAGCTCAATCTTTATGTGCCCGACCAGGTTGCGGTTCTGGGCACCGAAGACTCTTATGAACTCTGCCGGGCGAGTCAACCGGATATCAGCAGCGTACACATCCCCTACCGCAAAATCGGATATGCCGCGATGGAGAATATGATGCTCTGGCTTGACGGCAAAAAAAAACCGCCGCCGCAGACGGTGATTGAGCCGGACTATGTGGCCGCCAGAACATCCACTGATACGCTGGCTATTCAGGATGAACAGCTTCGCAAGGCTATGCGTATTCTGCGCGAACACTGCACAGAAAAAATCGCGATGGATCAGGTGGCGAGCAGCGTCGGAATTTCATTACGGGTTCTGCAGCAAAAATTTAAAAACCAACTGGGGCGCTCTCCACTGTCGGAACTGCACCGCGCCCGCATCGCCAAAGTAAAAAACCTGCTTCGCGAAACCTCCTTCTCACTCGAAGAGATTGCCGGTCGCTGCGGCTATCTAAATGCCAATTATCTCTGTGAACATTTTAAAAAAATGGATGGACAATCCCCTGGCGAATATCGGAATAAAACACAGTCTGTTGTCCGGCGGTGACCGTTTAGAATGGAAGCCCCAACGCTGTCGGTACCTGTTACCTGAGAAATTATGAAAACATCTATTCGCGTACTTTCAATCGCTGAATATAAAAGCCTGGGTCATGGCTGGACGGTGCAGTACGGCATCCACGAGTCGGCTTTTGGACCTATTCTCATCGGCCTGCTGGGGCGGGCTGTATGTGCGCTGATGTTTGCTGAAGACGGTCGTGCTGCAGCCAGCCTTAAAAGGGCGTGGCCCCTTTCCTTTATACGTCATCAGCCCGAAATCACACAAACCATGGCAAGAGATCTGCCGGCGATGCTGCTGGGTGAAAAAGTATGTGCCCTGGCCCTGCGGGGAACCGCTTTTCAAGTGGCTGTCTGGAAGGCCTTGCTCACCATACCGCTCGGTTCAACCGCATCCTATTCGGGGGTCGCCGAGATGGCCGGGCGCCCCAGCGCCGTGCGGGCGGCCGCCAACGCTGTGGCCGGAAATCCTGTCGCCATTCTCGTCCCTTGTCACAGGGTTATAGCCAAATCGGGTGATCTTCATCGTTACGGCGGCGGCGTGGATAAAAAAAGAGAGCTGCTGGAGTGGGAATCCAATCCGTTTTTTTACTCTTCGGACTCCCAGTAAAAAGAATGCAGTTTGCGGGAGGGGGGGATGTTTCGCTCGGCGTGCTCAACCCACCGGTTCAGCGTACCGACAGAAATGGGTTTGTAAAAAACATCGCAGGCGAGCGCTTTTGCCTCCTGTACCACTTTATGCTGCAGGTTGCCCGATATGAGTGCAATTTTTTGTGCCCGACAGCCTGCCTTTTTTTGTTTTTTTATAAAGTTTATACCGTTCATCTCCGGCATGTTGTAATCGCACAGAATGAGGTCAGCACAGCATTCGTTTTCACTGCATCTGCACTTTTCACAGGGCTTTGGGGCCTCCGACGTAACGACTTCATAACCGTAGTAACGAAGAATTTTGGCCATTGAATCACGAACGAGTTTATCGTCATCGATAATACAAATTTTAACATTGTGCCTGAAAATCATGAGACAAAGTATAGATGATGTTCAGGTATATGACTATCGGCAGAACTCTTAGATACATGCGCCAAATGTAAGGTTAGGCGCATGTCACTTCTGCGGGGATATTCATGACGGCGAGACATGAGTCTTTGCCT
>CAYXEW010000156.1:0-3701 GCA_964464115.1 uncultured Verrucomicrobiota bacterium | reverse complement strand
GTGTACGAGTACGTTATTTGCGATCCTGACCTGTTATCGTTTCTCCAAACTTCGTTCCCACGCCACAAATCCGATGGCCCCTCGGTACACCCTCAGGTCTTCATCGTCGAACTGTGATCTCATCATCGAATCCCGTACTCGTACACCCCAATCTCTCCCTATCCATGCCCAGAAAATCTCGCTACGAGATATTTTCGACCCTTCGACCCGCTATTTTCCAACATTTCCAGCAAAGTACAAGGCATCCTCAATCCGCCAAGTCTCTTTTTACCCACCCATTCTGCGGAAGACCCAAAATTCTATACCTTTCTATTTGGAATCATGCCCCTGACTGGTTTATGTTTTGCACGTTTATCATGGACACGCAAAATGAAAATCTAAAAAGGGCCGCATATGACTGAGGAACAGCTGATTGAACGATTAAACGAAAACCCGATACCTGCACAGAGCATACTCAACGATCTTCAAGCGGCGGTGGAAGGAGACCGGGTACAGGTGGGCGCATGGGCCCAATTGCTGCAGGAGGCCCTCGCTGAAAAAAAACAGTACACGGAAGCCATTCAAACCCTCATTTTTAAATGCAAATACGTACTGCCGGACTACAGGGATTACGACAGCACACACAAAAAGTACATCAAAGAAGAGCTAGAAAGCATTCTCTCCAATGATCGCAACTACAGAAAACTGCTTTCCGACATTCCTTTTGATGACCGGATTACCGGGGCGGAGTGCATGCGGCGCGTGTTGCTACTTCTTTCTTTTAAAAAAGGCACCCTGTGCCACGACCGAACCTGGGGCACCGGAACGGTTCAGTACGTCGATTTTTTCTATAAACGGCTCGATATTGATTTTGAGAGAAAGCGCGGCCATAAACTGGCTTTTGCTTACGCCGCCGAAACCCTCGAAATATTGAAAGATGAACATTTTCTCTCAGTAGCACACCGTACTCCGGAAGTCATCCAGCAGATGATTCGGGAGGCACAGGGCGACCTGGTTCGCCTGATTCTGAACAGTTTCGGACCGACTTCTGTAAACGACTTACAGGATATTCTGATCCCGCGCACCATGAAGCAGAGTCAATGGAAAGCTTTCTGGGAAGAAGCGAGAAAAGACCTCAAAAAAGATCACGCCATTATTATCCCCACTAAACGCCAAGAACCGATCACCATGATTAATCCCGACGACCAGTACGGGAACCCCTGGTTTGGAAAACTGGCAAAAGAAAGGGATATGAAAACGATTCTAGGCGATATTGAAAGTATAGAAAAGAAATTCAGCATGGACGAACTCGACGATGAACAGCGGAACATTATACGAAACCGTATTGAGTTTGTCGCCAAAGGGGCAGGCAAAAAGCATCTGGATTTTCTTGCGAGAGCTGCCATGCTGGCAGAGATACACCGCATAGAAGACGGCCCCTACTCTTATATGAACCTGTATCAGAAGTTCCTAAACAAAAATCTTATCCTCAAGATATTGCAGGCTCTCCCCGCCACTTACATGCGGACGCTGATTGCACGGCTGCTGGATTACAATCATGCGGATGCTGAACCGCTCCTCATATCACTACTCGATTCAATGGATGTATCTACGCTGACTGAATGTATGACGGCTCTGATTGATCGCGGCTTTGAGAGTGACTGTATGGCCATCTTCAAAAAAGATGCCGATATGAAGGCACTCAATACTGAGTTTCTTTACTGGATTTACCGAAACCCCGACATTACGGCACACTGGAATCTGCCATCCCGGAACGATTTGGCAAAAATGACGATTACGGCACTCGAACAGGACGCCACCCATCTCAAACTGAAAGCACAGAATCAGTTGCGCGAGTTGTGTGGACGTGAAGAATGGCTGTCCGAAACGCTCACATCCATGACGGACGCTGAGCGCAAAGAATTCTTTCTACGTTTCAAGGAAAGCCCGGCGTGGGATTCACTGGACCGGCAATCGGTAATGGCCAAGATGGTTAAAATTCGCCCCGAGTTTGAACAGATCCTGGTCGAACAAATGGAACCCGACGATGATGTGAAAGAGCAACTGGTCACATCATGGCGCTCCTTCTATGAGCGTCAGCAACAGCTCACCAAACTGGTGAACGAAGATATACCGAAAAACAGCCAGGATATTGCTGAGGCTCGGGCACACGGTGACCTACGTGAGAATTTTGAGTACAAAGCGGCCAAGGAAATGCAGACCATACTGTTGAGGCGCCGCGAGGAGTTAGAAATACAACTCAAACAGGTACAGGGATCGGACTTTGAGGGATTACCGCATGATAAAGCGGGTATGGCGACGGAAGTGCTCATTGCCTATGCTGACGGAATAGAAGAACAATATGTCATACTGGGCGAATGGGATCGGGATGAAGCTCTGGGCATCATTTCGTCGAATTCAGGAATGGCCAAAGCCCTAGTTGGGCACCAGGCCGGTGAAACCATCCGAGTCCCTACAGAAAACGGCGACAGAGAATGTGAGATAAAGTCTGTCAGAGCCCTCTCTGATGAAATCAAGCAGTGGATTCGAGGGTGATGGGGTCTGGTTCGAATGGCTTTTACGTAAAGGTTGTTGCATTATTATACCGGTCAACGCGCCCGGCATTGAAAAGTCTTTCCAGTAAAGCCATTCACGCGGAGCGCGGCAAGCATTATGCCGGTATCGCTTCAGCGGTAAGATGGCTTACTTGTTGTATTTACCACCCCGCAGTTGCGGTGGATAAGCAGCGCCTGCCAAGCTCGTGCACGAGTAAATATAGTGCAGTAAACAAGGTCTTACATACCATTCGTTATGGCGTTTTTTATGAATAATGCAGGCTAGTTTTTTTCTAACAAATCAAGTCTTTACAAACGGTAGCACAACGTGAAGATAGGCAGGCATTTCACACACAAATAAGGAATACGATATTGAAAGCCATACTGAAGCAGTTTACCCAGCGGGAAGCACATCCCTTTGTACAGTTCATTAAGTACTCCATGTGCGGTGCCACAGCAACAGTAGTGGATGTCATCATCTTCTATTCATTGTCCGCATTCGTAATTTATGCGCTTCAACCCGATGACGGATTTTTCAAAGCTATGGCTTTTCTGGGTCTTGACTTACATGTGTCAGAGTTACCATCGGCCGTTCAGGAACGAAATTTTATAATCAATAGTAGCATTGCATTCATTTTCTCCAACTTTACGGCCTATATTTTAAACGTTCTCTGGGTCTTTGAATCCGGCAAACACAGTCGCCATAAGGAGTTAGTCCTGTTCTATGCGGTTTCATTTGCCAGTATTATCCTGGGCATCTTTCTCGGCTGGCTGATGATCCACTATTTACATATGAGTACCACGGCGTCCTTTATTGGAAAAATGATATCGGCACTTCTGATTAACTATTCCGGCCGTAAATACCTGATTTTCAAGGGATAAGTAGAACTGTAACACCCCTGCTCCAAAGCGGTTGCCGACTGATCTGCGGGACTGGAGACCGGAAGCCTTCAATTTTCGACGCGCCCTCGGGTGAAAAACGCCATTGATTCTCAGGCTGGCTATCGTTTTGTGCTTCGAATTCGATTTTGGACTTCGATTTTCGATTTTCATTAACTCATTTCATTCCGATGCGTACTATTCGTTATGGCGTTTTTTATGAATAATGCAGGCTAACCTGAATTATTCACGCGATAAGTTTAGCGTAGATGCGAGGCACCGAAAGGT
>CAYXEW010000155.1:0-3712 GCA_964464115.1 uncultured Verrucomicrobiota bacterium | reverse complement strand
AGTATTTCAATGTGATAAATGACCCACGGATGGCAGGGCCGTCCCACGGATGGGGAAAGGGCTTGTCATCCCGCATATTCGTTTGGAGTGCGGCAATCTGAATTGCCGCTTTGGGGGGAGCGGAGCGACGGAGAGAATGGAAAAAGGAGTAACCCTTTTTCCCTTTTCTGATTTTCTTGATGGCGGTATGGCCTCGCGGGCCGGTTCTGTGTGCGGTCGCGGTGGAACGCGACCCTCCAGATTTGTAGGGCTGGAACGGTCGCAGACCTTCCAGCCGCAGCTCTATCAACAAAGGCGCGAAGCTACAGCATTTTGAATGCGGGCATAATATGGACTAACACCCACCCTATTCAATGAAAGCGGTATACTCATCGAGCCCGCCGTTCGCCATGCAGGTTTCAATAATTGCACGGCCGACAGGATCCAGCTCCGGCTGCAGGTACTGCTCCAGCTCTTGCTTGAAAAACTCATGCAGTATACGGGCACCGATGTCATAGCCCTCTTCACCTACTTCGGGCTGCTTGTCCACCTTCAGGAAGTTCTCCGGTATAATTCCCCCTTCAACGCGAATACTATTGACCGACAGACCGAGCAGCGGGCAACGGGACGGCTCCACCTGTTCGGGGGTGTAGCGCACGTGTCCACGGCGCGCGAGATAGTCACGCACGATCCACTGAGGCATGAAGCCCGTTTTCCAGGCACCAATATGCTGATTAGGCACTAGGATATATTTGATCGACAACGTCTTTTTAATCTGCTCCAGCAGCAAGTTTGCCTGGGCCACTCGCTTTCCAGTGGCAAACGGCCAATAGCTGCCTACACCCTCACTGCTCATGACACCGCTCGATACAATACTGGGGTTCGCATAACCGCGCGGTGAGACAAGACGCCACAGCCAGGCCAAAGCCGGCGGCAGGATATGGAACAGACCGATAATACCATAGGAAGGCTCTTCTGCCGTACAGGGCGGCGTCCGAATTCCGAACGAACGTATGTCTACACTTACCTGATCACTCACGACATCATCAACCAGATCCCGCGGCAACACGACGCGAGGATTCGGACAGGGCTTTCCCGGTTCATCCATCTTGTGATTCCAGATCATAGCCGTTTCGCCGGGAACGGTATCTATATTCAGAAACAGCAGTGCTCGGGACGGGTGGATCGTCAGACGTTCGAGTTCATTATCTGTACCGTACTCACAGATATGATCCACCCTGACAAACCATGCATCTTCCGCATCGCTCACATACAGTTTTCCATCTTTTTCCTGATAGCTCGGATGGCACAGACCCATGTCATCACAGACGGGCCACAACTCACACGTTCGCGGTATTTCAATATAGCGTTTCTCGCCGGTGACCTTATTTTCTCCCAGCAGCAGGCGGCCGTCGGAAGCGCGATGAGGAGGCTGAAGCATTTCACTTTTGCCTCCGCCGCTGGCGCCTTCATGCATAAACGTCACGACATTATCGTAGGGTGTGACCGCCTGAACAGCAGAGCAGTGCGCCGTCACCCAGCCTTCTTCTTCACCCATGGCAATAAGGGCACCGTAGATTCCTTTCTTGGCGCTGGGACCCGGATATAAATTGTACGAAAATATTTCATGCAGATCGTCGCGCTTATGAACGACGACCTGCTTGCCGTCAAAATGGGTATGTCGAAACGGCGGAGCCACGTAAACGATCACAGAGGGCTTGAGGGCTCTCGATTCACTCGACAACGGAGAGATTCCCTGCAGCAACGCGAGACCAAACGCAAAAAACCCTGCATTTTTAGGACAAATGGCAAGGGCGTCCCGACCTGCTTTATTGGGACCTATATTAAAACCAAAAACAGCGAGATCCTGTTGACTCATCCAGTCAAAGGTCTCTTTCTGCAGTTGGGAAAAGTCCATATCAAAGCGGTCACTGAAACGCATCTTATCGGACGGTAGATCGTCGGCAATCAACATACAGTTCGGGTCGCGGCGCCGCATGTAGGCCTCGAGATAGTTGGCACTGATCCCGTTTCGTACGCGCACGACATCGACCTCGTCCACCACGCGTCCATCCGGCAGTTCATACGATACGGTTGATTGTATGTCATCGGGACCACCGCACGCAATCGCTTCGAGCTCTTCAATAGTGTCAGCATACGTAACAGATGCCGCATTGGTTAAAAGCTGTTTTACTGATTCGGGATATAAAGATATGTCCACCTTTTTATTTGATGCCATTATGAATTCCTTCCTATTTCATGGTTATAAATTACAAAAAAAATATACATCTTCACTGTCTAGATCGCCCCGCCCTCTTGGCTGGCCCACAACGTACACAGGAATTTTAAAGCAAGTGGCGATGACCACGAGCAACACATCATGCGACGACGCATCAGTCTACCGCTTCACATCAGATTATCAAGCTGTACACCTGATTTCGCTACTCTCTCGCACATAACAAATCTCATCTGCTGAGAAAATCAAGTCAACACAAGTGCAGGTTTTGTAACAAAATGTCCAGCATTTTTTTAATTCATCACGAAAACCATAAACCTATGGGGCAGCAGATTGATTACGATTATGAGCAGGATTACGATGTCGAGTTTGGATTGGGTGTCCCGATGTTGAACTCAGGAAAAGCACGCGGTTGATCACTTCCGCTTTACCTCAACCCGCATGATCTCAAAGCTGTTGCCGGGGGCTGAGGTGCAGGACATCAGTCCGCCGGTGCCCATGATACTGAACCCACCCGTGAGATGGCTCCAATTCGAAGAGGTGAGATCATGCTTGGAGGAAACGCGGTATTGACAGCCCGTCATCCCCATCCAGGAAACCATACAGCTATCACCATCTATAGTAACCTGCTCAACTTTCAGATAACTGGAACTATTGGTCGGCGACGTATTGGCGACAAATTCGTGCGCATTATCCGCAACATCTCCGTCGGGATTATCGGTTGCATCAAATCTTCGAATATCTTCAAAGTGTCTCAATTCCCATGTATCGGCGAGCGCATCAGCATCGAGATCCACAAAGTTGTAAGGAATATACCCCATCAGCTCCAGCTCACCCAGTTGCCAGTAGTGTGGATGCGTGGTGTCATAGCTGTTATAAATGGAGAGTTTTACGTACCGGGTCGTTACAGCAGTCCATCCGAATGTAAAATTTGTTACACTGTAGGGAAGGGTATTACTGTAAACGCAGTGATATGAACTGTTGTCATCACTGACCGACAGACTGAAGTCCCGGCAAAATTGATCGAAGTAGGCCTGATTGTGCAGAACGCCCCCGCTCAATACGGCCCTTCTGCCATCCTGAAAGCTGTAGACAAAATCCTGCTGAACAGGGTCTTCATTGCTGCACCACATATAATCACCCCAGCCGGTAACGCCATCTGTAAGATTGGACGCGTTCCAGTCTGCGGAATCAAATTGAGAGGTAAACGACTCCAACACACCGCCATTTGTCGGGCGGATCAGGTTGTCCGAATTCATAAGCCAATGAAAGAAGTGGGCCACCAGTTCCCAGTCAGAGCCCTTATCTTCGAGCGATCCCTCACCGGGAATCTCCACCCCATCTCTGTTGTTGTCTTCCTGAATTTCCGGATGCGGTCCCAGCAGCACCACCCGACCGGCGCCGTATTCAAAATGGATCATAGCCGGCTCTTTATTATAATCGTAAACAGCCGCCACGTGGGCGGCAGAGGGATCATCCAAAACAAAATACGGCCCG
>CAYXEW010000154.1:0-3856 GCA_964464115.1 uncultured Verrucomicrobiota bacterium | reverse complement strand
TGAAAGCGCTGTCAGAACCGATTTATATATGTGCATATACGTTCATATACGGTTGTAAACTTTTCTTATTTAGCCGCGAGAGAACCTGTCTGCGTGCACACGCACAGGCAGGCTCAAAGAACCGCAAATGAAGAGGGAAATGGAAGAGGGGAACCGCCCAAAAGCGCAGCGATAGATATATTTACGAAGTAAAAAAGTGACCGTCAGGGAATGGTTCAATGAACGCCAATAGACGCCAATGAAGAGGGGAATGGAAGAAGGGTGACAGAATCATGGATAGCAAAATCATTTTTTTGACCAGGAGATGGCTCGGCCAGATATGTGGAAGGTCGCGTTCCACCGCGACCATTTTTTGAATGCGCTCTCAGAACCGATTTATATATGTTCATATACGTTCATATACGGTTGTAAACTTTTCTTATTTAGCCGCGAGAGAACCTGTCTGCGTGCACACGCACAGGCAGGCTCAAAGAAACGCAAATGAAGAGGGATGACAGAATCATAGATAGCAAAATCATTTTTTTAACAGGAGGTGGCCTCGGCCGTTATGTGGAGGGTCGCGTTCCACCGCGACCGTTTCGGGGCAGAACTTTTTCTTATTTAGCCGCGAGAGAACTCAAAGAAACGCAAATGTAAAGGGATGGGAAAGGATGATAAAATCATGGATAGCAAAATCATTTTTTATTCTTGGCTATAGATGAAACCCCATTTTCACGGCTTGGGGATATCAATAACCGATTTATATATGTCCATATTCGCCTGCCTGTGCGTGCCGCACGCAGACAGATTCATATACGGTTGAAAAATCTTTCTCATTTAACCGCAAATCGCCGCAGAGATGTTTGGCTGCAGGTGGGTACGTTGCGTAACAACAGAAATTAAAAAAGAATGATGCCAAGCTGCGCAAAGGATAATACCATTGGAATCGTTGCAGTCCTTTGCGCAGCTTGGCCGTTACAGTTTGAGCGTGTGCATAATACACCTTAGAAGAGGTAGCTGTACATGAGCTGTGCGTTGAGCTGTCCGTGCTCAATAGTGATGCCGTCTGCGTTGGTTACCTCTGATTTTGGTGCGACGACGGTTGAAAGGCTGATGGATTGTGATTCGGTCAGTTGATAACCGAAGCCCGCAGTGTAGTGCGTCTCAACGATAGCCGGAAACAGTGGGTTTACCAACTCTTCAGGAATGGGGTTTTCCGTTATGTTAATCCCGAACCGCAGGGCCAGCTTGTCTGTCGCCTGCAGCTCTACTCCCGCCATGTAAACGGTTTGATCTTTCCAGTTCTGAGGTAGAGCGAAGTCTATTTCTCCGCCGCCGTCCGCTTTGAAGGTCATGCTGAATTCCTGCAAAACATCGGACCAGTTAATTCGTTTGATATCCCCGACCAATGTCACCTTGTCGGTCAGTTTTGCGGCAAAACCGGCCCCGTATGTCGCGGGCCACTGGAAGTCGTTGACGGATACTTTTCCATTTAGTTTTGCCGCTTCAATACCGGTTGCCGAGCTGCCGAAGCTGATCGAGGCGCTGTCTGACTCCAAATCACCTACATCAGTTTCAGAATGGTAAACTCCGCCGATACTCAGGCGGTCGTTGATGCGATAGACAAATCCCACTTTGCCCGCATACCCATAACCCTTTGCCTCTCCCGTGTAGGGTTGAGTGTCGGCAAAATCAACGCGCAGGTAATCGGAGCCGCCCAGAGCGGGCAGGGGCAGGTTGCCGCCGCGAACCAATGAGGGGGCCAGAGACCCCGGCGCCGCCATTTTCAAATCCATACCCGCCCAGATAAAATCCACGGATCCTCCCAGTGAAAGGTTTTTATTCACCTGGTATCGAATCGGAAACAGGGCCCGTCCAAACGTTACCTCTGCATGTACGTCATCCCCGGAGTTGAGGGCCAAAAATGAATCGGCAGCGTATTTGGTACCCATTCCACCTTGGGCAAATACCCCAAAGCCGTAGGTCAGGTTGTCGGTCTGCCGGTTCCATCCGAATGCCGGCATAAAATAGGCTTTCTTGTCGGAAGTTGCAGAGGGCCCGCCGGGAACACTCGCTGTGATGTCCGGTCCCAGCAACCCGACAGCCAGGTCAATCCGGTTGGTGTGCCGCTGGGCCAGTCCCAGTGTGGCTGGGTTATTAATCACCGCGGCATTCCCGTTATCATAGGCATATGATGCACCGCCCATTGACTGGGCGATGGGGCCGTAGCCTTCCAGGTTCATTCCATCTGTTGCCAGTGCGGTCCCGATAACAGAAAAAAAAACAAAAAAAATAACAATACTTCTCATACTACAGTCCTCTCTTATGATGTACTAATGGATATTAAACTATTATATGTATATTGGATTAAGGGTTGGGGGGGGTGTTACTCAACCATACACAGTTCGGCCGGCGCACTTGGCATTCCGGCCATAACCTCCCGAGCATTGCGCTCCGGTATGAGAATAGAATATGGTTTTTCTACTGGCATGCGCTTAACCTAAACCGCTTTTATGGCTTTGCAAATTATTCAACCGTTTTTTTA
This sequence comes from uncultured Verrucomicrobiota bacterium, assembly GCA_964464115.1. Lineage (GTDB taxonomy): Bacteria > Verrucomicrobiota > Kiritimatiellia > CAYTQP01 > CAYXEW01 > CAYXEW01. The sequence continues at coordinate 1,332 of CAYXEW010000154.1, read as the reverse complement.
TAGCTCTTCGTGAAACCGGTGGATTTTTTAATACAGGTGCGAATAGGGCGTTCAACCCAAAGTACAACATCTGTCGCATTCTTGAGCTCTGATCGGATGGTTTCCGCGGACGGGAACAGATACGATTTACTCCTGAAAGACACGTGCCTGCGTCCCGATATCCTGCGGCATCGGGACTTTCGGCAGGAAAAGCATATCTGGAGTAAATCCCTGTTTTTATCAGGGCGAGGATATAGTGGGCCTCCGTAATGCTGAAGTCATCCATCTAATAAAAGCCATCCGACAGACAGCACTACGTTTTATGCATCCACAAATTCTATGGAGAATCTTATGTCGGGAAAAAACAACATTCTCAGAGTCTAAAAAATAAGGGCTCTTCGATTTGATGTTTAGAAGATATGTGTTAATTTTTTAACAGTTAGCATGTAGTTTAATCAATAACGTAAATGCGGGGTAGGACCATGAGTTTAATGGAAGGCAACACGAATCCGAGGAAAATGCATCCTGAAGGTGTAGACATTCGCAAAGAACAGCAGAAGACACTGGATACGCCGAGAATGGGGTACACGCTGATCGCCAAATTTTTCTTTGGTTTTATGGATTTGATTTACGGCAAAGAGCTGACAGTTCCCAAAATCAAGCTGATAGAGATTCTGGCGCGCATTCCCTATCATGCATGGGAAATCAAAGGCTACTGGAAACTGACCTTCGGATACAGCGATGCTGATATTCGCAAAGAGGGTGAAGAGCTGATTCGGCTGGGGCGCCTTTCACAAGATAATGAGTATTGGCATCTGATCATCGCCGTAGAAAAAATAAAAGAAGACAACATAAAGCAGAGTGGATTCTGGTATATCTTCATGCCCAAGCTGATGGCCATGTCGTACGCTGTTTTCGCCCGCACATTGGCTACTGTCAACCTGAAGCAGGCTTACTATTTCAACGCCATATTTGAAGACCATGCCGAGCATGAATACGCCCAGTTTGTAAAAGATCATCCGGAGCTGGATGAACAGCCTATTAGAAGCGAATTGGTTAAAGAGTTTGGACCTTTTGAAACTTGGGGTGATGTCTTTCGTCAGATCGGGCTCGACGAGCGCGCTCACAAAAATGACAGTCTGCGCGAATGCGGTCGCGGTGATCAGCAGTTTACGTATGCCAGCATATCAGATGAAGCCAACAAAGCCTTTCTGAAGAGTTAGCGTCGACACCCCTTGCGGGTGCGCCTGTATTTTTGCGTAAGCCGTTGACAGCAAGGAAGCTGCACGTCTCATCTGGGTTCTTCGCTGTTTTGAATGGGTAGAGTTGCTATACTGGCAACATGAATACACC
>CAYXEW010000153.1:2150-3942 GCA_964464115.1 uncultured Verrucomicrobiota bacterium | reverse complement strand
CACGCTGTTCCTTCAGAATTTTGTTCTTCTCTGCGCTCCACTGGTAACTGATCATTAATAGATGTTGTCACAATGTGTGCTGAATGGCAACATTGTTTCTCTCCAAAATCGAACATCAGATTATCCAACAGCAATTTTCGAAGACTTGTGAAGGGCGGCAGAAAGTGTAACAAAAAAATATTTTAATGTTTTGAAGGGTCTTGAACTTTTGGCGTTGACGGGTGATATAGTGTTGGATTTCATCCCGTGTATGCAAAGCGCCAATATCCAACAAAAATACAGAATCGAGCGATTACCGGTAGCGACCTTTAATCCGAACCCGAAGTGGCCGCGGGGGTATTTCGAGGTTTTGTTGGAGGTTGGGGTGCCGCTGTAGTTGACTACCGCAAGCCCTTGGCAACAGCCGAAGCGAAGCGGAGACGGCCGATTCAAAGAATGGGAGTGACCGCAGGGTGCGGCAACGCAGATGCAGCATTTTCAATGCGCCTTCTGGGCAATAACCGCTATTGACTCTTGTATTTAATTCTGTTCTCGAATTCAAATTCAATGTTTGACCTCACTTGTCATTATTCATTGCTATTCAATATTTTACATTTTTTATGGCGTTTTTTTATGAATAATGCAGGTTAGTTGATTGTATAGCTTTCACCTGCTGGGTGAAAGAAAGCTTGCTGCATTTTGAACCACAAGGGGTTGCCGATTTTGCCGCATCTGCTGTGTTACAAGGGCTTTGGCATAGTTACTATAGCCAAAGCCCTCAAGTCTTGCAGCTACAGCAAACTTAGCAACTGCCGAATTTAGGATAACTTCACACCCGAGCACACGGAAAACGCCTCTCATTCTGCAACCGGACCCGCCGGATGTAATTTCGTACACCATTCTCAGCGAATGATCGCGCCATTCGGTTGACGATACCGGGCGACCGTTTCTCTGTGTAGAGTTGTTACAAACAGTACCGTTCCCGCCCTACAACGAGTCAACCGCCCGCCATTTTCTAATCTATTTCCTTTATCGTAATTTAAGATTGTTATGCATCTCTTTTTCAGATACCTCTCTTTTCCAGCGGTCGCCGAATACCCGCTACACCAAAACGGAGATATGCAATGTACGAACAACATGATCGTTCCGAGGGGAACAGGCTCTATCAGTTCAGCTCAGCAGTTGTCTGGGTCACGGCCTGTTATATTGGAGCCCAGATGCTGGCTGATGTGGCGAGCTTGAAAATCGGTCTCGTCGGAGGCTGGGCCGTCGACATGGGCACTTTTATCTACCCCATTACATTCACGCTGCGTGATCTCGCGCACAAGACGCTGGGTAAACGCGCCACTCGACAGCTCATTTTCAGCGCCGGTGCAGTCAACCTGTTCATGGCTCTTTATCTTATGATGGCTGCCGCGGTGCCCAGTGACCCCGGTTGGGGGCTGGGGGCTGAGTTTAGCGCTGTCCTCGCGCCCGTCTGGCGTATTGTCCTGGCCTCTATTACGGCCGAGGTCATTAGTGAATTGGTCGATACAGAGGTTTACCACTGGTTTGTGAGCAGGATTACCAAACGCCATCAGTGGCTCCGCGTCGTGCTGAGCAATAGCGCCGCCATTCCCATCGACAACGCCATTTTTGCAGTCGGTGCCTTTGGCTGGGTTTTACCATGGCAGGCTGTCTCCGAAATATTCTATTTTAATCTTGTGGTCAAATATCTCGTGATGCTGATCAGTATTCTTGCCTTTTCGGTGTTACGCTCAGATGCCCCGTTCTACATGAAATTTCTATCGCGAATTGTGTTTATACCTCTGAG
>CAYXEW010000153.1:0-2140 GCA_964464115.1 uncultured Verrucomicrobiota bacterium | reverse complement strand
GCTGATCAGTATTCCGCTGATTTATGTGGTGCCTGAGAAAAACCAAGGTTGACTTTGAACATTGGTTGAACGCATTGTATTTTTGTTTGTCAATTTTTTCAAATAGAGGATACATGAGCTGTGTTTTACTTTGATCCATACTATATCATGTTTATGTTGCCAGGGGTTCTCCTGGCCATATATGCGTCGGCCAAGACCAAAAGGGTCTTTAAAAAATACGCACGGGTGGCCGCTTCATCGGGAATGACCGGTGCGCAGGCCGCTGCCAGTCTTTTACGCAGTCAAAACCTTCACGATGTGAAAATTGAATCGACCAGGGGCTTTTTGTCAGACCATTACGATCCGCGCACGCGTACCTTGAGACTCTCACCCGATGTGGGGCAGTCGAGTTCGCTTTCGGCTGTGGGTGTTGCCTGTCATGAAGCCGGTCACGCCCTGCAGCATGCTGAGCATTACGCACCGCTCGCTGTCAGATCAGCATTGGTTCCGGTGACGCAGTTTGGCAGCTGGGGTTCCTATATACTGCTGATACTGGGGTTTATTTTCCGTAGCCCTCACCTGATACAGTTTGGCATTCTACTGTTTTCAGGGGCCGTGCTGTTTTCGCTGGTGACATTACCGGTGGAGTGGAACGCGTCGGCGCGGGCTAAGCGGTTGATGGTCAGTGCCGGTATTGTGACGGAGGGTGAACGGCGTCATGCCGGCGCCGTACTGGATGCGGCCTTTCTGACGTATGTGGCATCCGCCGTGACAGCCCTGCTGACACTGCTGTATTACATCATCCGTTTCGGTGGCATCGGCGATGAGTAGGGGAAGCCGGCTTCCGTTGTTCCGCTTTTACAGCTTTTGCACTTGATCTCTGACCGCCCGGCGGACTTCATCGGAAAGCGGAGGCATTTCTACAGCCTTGATCGCATGTCTGTACTCTTCCACTGTTTTGGCTCCCAGGCAAATGGTATGGTGGTCGGCATCATCCAGGTTCCAGCGCAGGGCCAGTTGCACCATCGTCATACCTTCTGGCAGGCATTCTTCCAGTACGGCATACCTGCTGAAGTCGTCGCCGCCGGTCATATGAGTACGGTTGTCATCCTGCTGCCAGTGTGTTTTTTGATGAAAGTACTTTCCGCTGAGCCGACCCTGTGCCATGACACCGCGCAATTGGGTGCCCGCGCCGCAAGATCGGGCGATGCTGTCAATGGTCGGCTGCTCCCAGAGTATATTTGCAGCATACTGCACCACCTGAAGCATGTTGCGGTCGGCCATATTCCGGATACATTCTATATCGTTGGTCGATATCCCGTAAAAACGGCATTTGCCCTGCCGGACCAGCTTCTCGAGTACTTCTTTTCCTCTTTCAAGTTCATCCGGTTCCGGTGGGCAGTGATAGAGGTAGATGTCCACATAGTCCGTTTTCAATCGATTTAGTGAGCCCTCCAGACTGGGCGCAATCGTGTCGGGCGCTGAACTGTCATTGCGTTCACCTTTCGGGCCAACGCGAAAACCAAATTTGGTCGATACAATCCATTCATCGCGACACCCCCGGATGGCTTCTCCAATTCGTCTTTCCGATTCACCCGCGCCATACTGTTCAGCCGTATCAATACAGTTGAGGCCTTCGTCATGCAGTGTGCGGATCATATGGATCACGTAATCTCTGCCGGGATCGGGATGCCCATCCGGTTTGCCGTCAAAGCAGAGAGGTCCAGCCAGTTGCCACCCTCCGATACAGATCGGTGACACCTTGAGTGCTGTCTTTCCTAAGATGCGATGGTGCATATTCGCTTCACGGGTTATGGATTTCCCGGAGGTTTGGGAAGTCCTTCCAGGGATGAGAGCGACTTGTTCATCAGGTCAAAAGGAAGCTCATAATTGTCCAGTGCCCCCGAAAGGAATGCATGATAACCCGTCAAGTCCATCAGGCCGTGTCCCGACCAGTTCATCAGAATCACTTTTTCTTTTCCTTCATCCTGAGCCCGTCTGGCTTCGCGGATAGCAGACGCAATGGCATGCGATGTTTCCGGGGCAGAAATAAAGCCCTCGGTTTGAGCCCACAGGATGGCGGCCTCATAGCATTCGAGTTGGGGTAGGGCATGCGGTTCAATCAATCCCTCTTGTACGGCATGACTGACCATTGGAGCCA
>CAYXEW010000152.1:0-4112 GCA_964464115.1 uncultured Verrucomicrobiota bacterium | reverse complement strand
CATCGAATCCCGTACTCGTACACCTACTCTTACACCCCAATCTCTCCCTATCCATACCCAGAAAATCTCGCTACGAGATATTTCCGATTCTTCGATCCGCTATTTTCCAACATTTCCAGCAAAGTACAAGACATCCTGCAATCCGCCAAGCCTCTTTTTACCCACAGATTCTGCCGACGACCCATAAAAAACGAGGGCACGTTATTCCATACGTTGGAAACTTCCCATCAAAAAATTCCAAACATTGAACAAAAAAGTTCGAGTCTTTTCGTGTCATCTCGTTTTTTTGTGGCCATATTTTAGAGGTTGCCGGCCTGTGCGTAGAGGCGGGTGCAGACAGGCTGCTTTGTCGTATACGATCATCCGTGGTCATTAAGGTTGGAGTTTTTATGAATACAATAGATGCATTACTGACGAGACGAACCATTCGCCGATATACCGACCGGCCCCTTGCCGCTGATACGGTACATGAGCTGGTGAAGCTGGCGCTGCAGGCCCCTTCGGCCGCTGACGCCAGACCCTGGCACCTGATCTCCGTCGATGACCGGGGAATTCTCAAGTCGCTGGCCGGAACCATGCCGGGTTGCGACATGTTGCTGGAAGCGCCTGCGGCCATCGTAATCTGCGGTGATCCGTCACTGGAAAAGTTTGAGGGCTTTTGGCCTCAGGACTGCTCCTGTGCCGCAATGGTTGTCCTGCTGGCCGCTCATGAGCGGGGATTGGGTGCCTGCTGGATCGGGCTTCATCCGGTAGCAGACCGGGCCCGGGCCGTCTCCGAGGCGCTGAAGATTCCGGAAGGTGTTATTCCGTTGTCCATGATTGCACTCGGTTATCCCGCTGAAGAACTGGGCGTTGAAGATCGGTATGATGAGGGCAAGCTTCATCACAATCGGTGGTGAGTGTTGTGGACCAATCGAAAAAAGTGTATGACGGTTTTGTAGAGCAAAATGGAGGGTTGCGGTCCCCCGCAACCGAGGGTGAGCAGGCGCTCATCCCGCCTGAGCAAAGTCATGCTGAGCCGCCTGAAAAGAATGGTTCTGGTCGAGCGGTTACGGCAGAGGACCCTACACCCAAAACGTCCCGGCTCGAACGCCGTGCAATGGCAGCGCGGGATGTGTTGCGCACGCTGATCAGAGACTGCTACCTCGATAAATACGGTCACATGGGCAATCGGCAGAAATCATTTGTCATGAATTTGTCTTTTCGCGTCCACCCCGCTGATAACTGGGCACTGGATTTCGAGCCTGCTGTTGCGGTCCAGGTGGATGTTCAACTGGAGGATCAGGAAGCCGTGAGCGCCGCCTTCAGCGAGGGGACGGTGTACTGTTATCGGTGCTCGTCGTCGGACTGTAAACATGCGCGGCCCTCATCACCCATTGAAGTCTTTAAACAGTATGATCCGCAGGGTACGCCGGTATGGTCCGATTTTCTGCAGATCCTGCTGGACCACAAAGATGAACGCGTCGACACCCTTTACACCAAGCCTCCCCGCGTACTTTCGCACCTGCAATACGGAAAGGCTTTGAAGGAAAATCAGCTCTCCTGTTTCGGCAAGTCATCGAAGACATATTCTGTGCTCGGTCAGGTCGTCGCCGGCTATTTCAAATGGCCTGGTAAAGAAAACGAGAAGCTGGCTTTGACATTTCAGGCGGTGGAGGCGCGCCGCTCCAACAATGAGTTTTGGCTGCGGCTCAATATCCTCAGCCGCCTTCCCGAGGATTCCAGTCTTGAGCTGTTTCTGCAGCGCGATGAGAACGCCTGGATACAGCGCGCCGTACAGCAGTGTCGAAAGGCTTTGCAGGTAATCGAAAAAAATGCGCGGGCGGCTCGTGAGATCCAGAATGAAGACGCGTACCGCCAGAATATGAGGCGCATACCGAGGGCCCTGTCACAGCTGGCCCAGTCGCTGGAACGCGGATATCGGCAGAGCGCGCGCCGAAGCCGTCATGCCGAATCGCGCCGCCGCGATCAGCGTCCGATTCATATGGCCCAGGACGATGCACGGAATGCCCGCCCCGACCATACGTATTTTGATGAGAAGAAGAAAACATTCATTATCTGTGGTGAAAAAGGACGCGCCCATGTATTTAATGAACGGGGCGGGCATGTGACCAGTTTTGTCATAGAGAAAAAGTCCGTTGACTTTCGCATACGAACCGATCGCTGGCGGCCCTTAACCGATGACGAATTCAAGTCCCTGCTGCAAAAGCAGCGAGAGCATCATGACCAGTAAAGGCGTTATATGAGATGATGTGTTGAAATCAAGGTGTGAAGGAATCCGTGATGAATAGAGATGATCAGTTGAGAAAAGCCAATAAACCGGCCGAAGAGGCCATGAGAATGCACCCTTTTTATAAAGGAAAAATTGATACGGGTATCAAATGTGTGGTCCGTGATATGGATGATTTTTCCATCTGGTATTCGCCCGGTGTGGCCGCCCCCTGCCAGGCGATTGCGGCAGACAGGGAAAAAGTGTATGAGTACACCAACAAGGGAAATACGGTGGCCGTCGTCAGCGATGGAAGTCGCGTGCTTGGACTGGGCAATATCGGTCCCGAGGCCGGCCTTCCTGTGATGGAAGGTAAGGCTTTGCTGTTTAAATATCTCGGTGGCGTTGACGCCTTCCCTATCATGCTGGACACCCAGGATCCGGACGAGATTATTAAAACGGTACAACTGCTGCAACCCAGCTTTGGTGGCGTGAACCTGGAGGATATTGCCAATCCCGGTTGTTTCAGAATACTCGATGAGTTAAGGAAAACATGCGACATCCCGGTCTGGCATGACGATCAACAGGGGACGGCTACCGTAACGCTGGCCGGGCTTATCAATGCCCTTAAGGTCGTCGGTAAGCGCATAGAGGATGTGCGCATTACGTTCATCGGAGTCGGGGCCTCCAATATGGCCTGCAGCCGTTTGATTTTTGGTCACGGTGCCGATCCGGCAAAGTGCTTCGCCGTTGACAAGGAGGGGTTGCTGGGCACTTTTCGCGAGGATATCGAGCGCGATAAAGAGGCGCATAAAGAGAAGTGGAGTATCTGCTGCATAACCAATGCGGAACAGCGCCGGGGTGGAATTGAAAAAGCCTTTGAGGGTGTCGATGTGGTGGTGGCCCTCTCGCAGCCGGGTCCGGGCACCATTAAACCGGAATGGATTCAGCAGATGAATAAAAATGCCATCGTGTTCTCCTGTGCCAATCCCACGCCCGAGATATGGCCCTGGGAGGCGAAAGAGGCCGGCGCGGCGGTCGTGGCGACCGGCCGCTCCGATTTTCCCAACCAGGTAAATAATTCCGTTGGCTTTCCGGGTATCTTCAGGGGAGCGTTGGATGTTCGCGCCGCGACCATCACGGATGAAATGTGCTTTGCCGCCGCCGATGCCCTGGCTGACGCAGTAGGGGATGCGCTCGACCATGAACACATCCTGCCGACGATGGAAGACTGGCATGTCTTTGCACTGGAAGCGGCGGCTGTGGGCATGAAGGCACAGGAGCAGGGCGTGGCCCGCGTCAGCCGGACATACGAAGAATTGAAACAAATGGCCTGTGATAAAATCGAAGAAGCGCGCGCCAAAACGCAGTTGCTGATGAAAGAAGGCTTAATTCCGGCACCGGAATGATGTCGATTTCCAACGAGTTTTTTGTACGTAAAAGGCTCTTCTTACTCTTTCGTGGAGAGCGTGTACTATCTCTATAACATCAGCGAATAGTGCGTCCAGATTACTCATGGTTCATTTAGTTGCTGCTTCAATGAACCTTTCCATTAACCAGCACTATTTTTCATCTTCCACGAAATTCTACGAGGAACCTTTTTTAACCGCCCGAAAGCGCAGCGATAGATAATTTTATGAAATAAAATAGTGACCGCTTGGGAACGGTTAAATAGACGCAAATGTGCGCAAATAAGAGAAGGCTCAGGAAGCGCATATGATCGTATATGGACATAGTTAAATCGGTTCCGCTCTGAAGAACTGTCATTCATTTTTTCCATCCCTCTTCCTTTGCGTTCCTTTGAGTTCTCTCGCGGCTAAATAAAAAAAGTTTCCAACCGTATATGAACGTATATGGACATATATTAATCGGTTCTGCGCTGATAAATATTGAAATCCCCAGG
>CAYXEW010000151.1:0-4168 GCA_964464115.1 uncultured Verrucomicrobiota bacterium | reverse complement strand
ATATACGTTCATATACGGTTGGAAAATCTTTCTTATTTAGCCGCGAGAGAACTCAAAGAAACGCAAAGAAAGAAGGTGTGGAAAAAATCAGTTGGACGCACTATTCGCTGATGTTATAGAGATAGTACACCACGGCTTGGGGATAGCTATATTCTTCAGAGAGGAACCAGTTTAACTATGTCCATATACGCCTGCCTGTGCGTGCTGCACCCAAGGCCGTGACGGGCCATCCCCTACTCCCGGCGCAGGCTATTGGCTAGGTCGCGTGCTTCACTGAAGAGCGTGATCGAAATTCTTGCAGAATCTTCTATTACTTCATCCAATAACGCCAAGGCTTGTTCCCTTTTACCCTGTGCGGCATAAAGCTGGCTGACATGCAGTTTAACCTCGGGATTTGTGGGTATCTCGCCGAGCGCTTTCAAAAGTGCTTTCTCCGCCTTATCCCATTCTTTGAAGTGGAGCCATACCATACCGAGTGTATCCCAGTTATGACCATTCTCCGAATCCCGTTCGACCGCTTCTTCTGCCAGGCTGAGGGCTTCATCAAATGCGTCATTGTAGCAAAGGGCGTAAGCGAGGGCATTCAAATAATCCGGGTGTCGTTCTTCTTCCACACTGATTCGCAGATAGGGTATGGAGAGGGCATACTCTTCTTTTGAGATATAGAGAGTCCCCCGTATATAATTGGCGAATGCATTGCGCGGCGACATTTTCAAAATGGCTTCCGCATAGTTCTGAGTATCGGCCGTTCTTTTGAGCTCACCAGAGAGTCGCATCAATAAATCCAGCACCTGTTCACGACGGTAGTTCATGGACAACAACTGCTGATAATAGGCCACTGCGTTTTCGAGATTACCCTTTTTAATTGAGCGACGTCCCAACGACCAAAGCACTTCCGCAGGCATTACATTCGAGCGCTCCTCCATAAACTGAAGACATTCCGACTCCAGAGCTTCATCCTGCGTTTCAATGGCCAACAGCGTCAACAGCGTCCACGCTTTACGATTATTCGGCTCATTCTCGATGACCTTTCGCACCAGGGTTCGAGCCCGATCCGGACGCCCGTTAATGGTCTCAATTACCGCCAAATTCAAATCCAGAAAACTGCTCTCACCGGTGATCGATTTGACGCGATCCATATAAGACAGGGCGACTTCATAATTACCCATCGATGCTTCGATCCGCATAAGACCCGTAAGAGCTGCAATATTTTCAGTATCCCTGAGGACTATGCGCTGATACAGCTCGCGGCTCTGCTCGGGGTCTTCCTCAAATAGCAGGCCGGCAATCATCATGTCGGCCGAATCACTGTCGAGACCCAGTTTAACAGCCCTCTTTATATCTTCGATACCTGAATTCATCTTTCCGGAAATCGCCCATGTGAGCCCCCTGCGTGCATAAAACTCAGGACGGTTGATATAGCCAAAATGACGCGCCATACTCCAGGAGGGCATGCGGCCCTTCATGCGCTCCAAAGCTGCATCAAGCTGTTCCTTCCACGCATCTTTTTCAGGACTGTCTTCGAGGTCTGCAACGGTGAGTCGATTCAACAACGCGGAGATGTTGTTTGAATAAATCTGTATCGAGAGTTCGTATAGATCTTTCGCTTTTTCTTTTACATCCGCAGGAGATGCATCAATAAAAACGCCACTGTCATTTGCCAAACGGCTCATCACCTTCAGCACATATTCATTTTCGAATGTATCCTGTGGAATAGAATAACCAGTATACTGCTGATACAGTTGCCGGTTTTTATCGGTGCCGTCAACGGCTATCTCTTCGCGCAGTCGTTTCCCTCTATACACGACGCCGCGAGGCAGGGCATCATACCCCCCGTATAACCAGAAATCGGGCATCGTCTGTACGGCGATTGCGTCTACTGAATGGGCGGGATTTCCAATCCATTCCTGCATAAGGGGAACCAGGCCCATCTGCGCCATATTGGCCAGGCTCGGATCTTCCAGCGAGTGGGTCGCATAATTGAGATAGGGTTTGTGCGAGGCATACCGCATGTTCAACAGTTGAACATCCAAACCCTTTTCATACAATCTCAGGTAAAGCGCGTCGTCGACACGTCCATCGGTAACCAGCCATTCGACATCATCCAGTGATGCCGCCATATCGTCAAGGTACCGCTGCACTAATCCGTATTTTCCGGCCGTCGCCTTATCCCAGTTCATATAGATCATCACAACGGGCAGTAGAACAACCGCTCCGAGCAACAGATAGCGCGCAATCCTCTCGGTCAGAGCATGCCTGAAAAGGGCGCGGCCGCCCGATTCGAGAAAGTAGAAGATGAGGCCTCCGAACCAGAGAGCGGTCGAGACATAGGGCATGGTCATGGGCCACGCCAAACCGCCAATAAAAGCCGGAGACAGTTTCCATTCAACAAAATTTAAGACGCCCACCGCAAAAAACAACAGCAGCAGAAAGAGCGTACGCCATTTTTCTTCAGAGTTGGTAATGCGGGTCGGAGAGGCAAACACCATGAGAGGCACATAAGAAGACAGAAGGATAATGATCCAGCCGGAACCGGAAAGGGCTCCCTTGATCGAGAAATAATACATCTTCACCGTGTGAAGGAGGACTGGAAAAATGGAATCAAAACCGACCCAAGTGGAAACCGGACGCAGGTGGTAAAACACGCCCATTGTAAGGAGCACCGGGAGCAGACCGGCCAGCATCGGCCACAACGACTTAAACAGAGAAGAGGAAATGACCAGCCACACCCTGTCCAGCCCTGGCGTTTTACGCAGTTTCAGCATATAGTAGGCAAAGAACAGCCAAATCATCGGCGCGAGCACAGCCGTTGAAACGGACTCCGTCATCACGATACCGGCAAAGAATGCCGATTTCATCAGATAGCCCTGCGACAGTTCCGCGGGGCGCTCCAGCACAGTCATTATGCGGTGAGCAAATGCAAACACCAGGCACAGACCAAAGGTGTCAGGAAAGGCCCTGTTCGAAACAATCCAGAAAGCACTACTGCAAGAGAGCAGGAGCGTGGCGGCGGTGGCGGCTACATCGGCAGTAAAGCCGGGGCGGCCCTTGAAAAAGAACAGATAAACTCTGCGGGCGAGCCGGTGAAAAAGGTAAAGGGCTCCAAAGGCAAACAGGGACGACAGAACATTCATCGTCAGGCTGAATGGAAGAAAAGACAACTGCTTCACTGTCAGCACGAGAAGTTGCCAGAGAGGATTCGACAGCAGCGGAAACGGATTCAGCCCCGCATGAGCGGCCAGAATCCGCGCCGACTCACCCGGACAGGGCCCCGGACTCAGAGACAGGATGTATAATACAAAGCCGGCCAGGGAAGTGATCAAGCTGACCTTTACAGATGAGACAGCAAATTTTCTTTTCATAAAAAGCACTCGTTTCGACACATATTAGCCACATGATTGTTTATCATTCAGAAAATAAATAATTGACTGCATATAGTGATTCAATAAAGATTACCAAATTATGCTAATATACTGTACTGACTATATACATAGAATCATTTAAAAAACAACAAAAGGAATGAGCAGGATGAAGGGACCCATACTAAACACCCAACGCGCCATCTTCCTGGCGGCAGTCATAACATCATGCACGTGCTATGGCGGCTCCGGCCGGCAGCGCGTAGCGATCCTCAACGGCGCAGATGTGGAGAGCACCACCATCACCGCTATAAGCACATTCATACAAAAAGAGCTATCTATAGGCTTGCGCACTGGCACGACAAAGGCGAAGTCTTATAAAGACCTCAACAGCGCGACTGATTCCATATCAAAAATGAAACGAAAAGGTGATGCGTGTATCATCGCATTTGTACAGGCCGATGATCAATCGCTGCACGCCCGGTACGACACTAACCGCCAGGTTGCCGTCATCAATACTTCCGTTCTCAAAGCAGAAAATAACGATATCTACCGCAAAAGACTTGAACGACAGGCCATGCGCTCCATCGCCTTTCTATTTGGGATAGAACCCGCGCCGGACCCCTACTGTGTGACAAGACACTACAAGGATATTAAGGATCTTGACCAGATGGGCCGCAACTTCACACCACCCTCGCAGGTTGAATTCAGGAAGAAAGCAGAAAAAAGAGGCTTGCTCATTAATGAGCCCTAACCTGAATTATTCACGCGATAAGTTTAGCGTAGATGCGAGGCACCGAAAGGTGACG
>CAYXEW010000150.1:0-4191 GCA_964464115.1 uncultured Verrucomicrobiota bacterium | reverse complement strand
TTCGCTGATGTTATAGAGATAGTACACGCTTTCCACGAAATAGTACGAAGAGCCTGATGTTATAGAGATAGTACACGCTTTCCACGAAATAGTACGAAGAGCCATTAAGGAGCTAAATCAGACTTTTTACAGGCCAATCATCATACTCTTTAATATACGCAACATATTGTTCAATCGACATATCAGGCTTCACCAGTTGATCCCATGCAGCTTGCGCCCGAAAGGCCGTTCCCATGGCATTCGTCCGTTTAACAATCTGTACAAAATTTTTCATCAGGGGCAGAAGAGTGCCAGCCAGCTTTAATGTCCACAACGGATTAGGAATACGGAGTACAGCCTTATCGTAAGCGGACGTAAACCGTTTGCAGGCCTCCCCCACCGTCAGCGCTTCCGGTCCCTCCAAGCAGTAGGTACGATTCCATGCGTTGCGATCCCGCAGGGCGGCGGCAAAACTGCGACCTAAATCATCGCCGGATATCCACCTTATCGGGACTTCCACTCCACCCATCTGCATCAGGAAGGGCCCCTTAATCATCAACGGTATCGATTCCATAAACCAGGACGGATAGAAAATGAGATACGGGTGACCGGACGCTATAACGGCCCGGTCAGCTTCATACTTCAGACAGGCCTCCGGCCACCCCTCAACGGGCCCGTCCGCCACCCCCAGGGCACTTATTTTGGCAATACCTGTGTCAGGACTTCTTTTCAAGGCCTCAATGACATTGGCCGTACCGTCTTTTTCAGGCTTAAACGGGGCATTCGGTTTATAAGTCGCCAGATTCAGATAGACAAAAGCCACGCCCTCAGCAGCAGAACGAATAGACTCGACCTGCTTCAAATCGCCGGCAACACACTCAACGGCAGACGGCAGCAATGCGGCTGCTGCCTCAGGCCGGCGCGACATATTGCGTACCTGAAACCCCTCCTTGAGCAACCTCCGAACAACCGGACGCCCCAGCATACCGTGCCCGCCGATCGTCAATATCTTTTGTCCCACCATAGCTCGCCTCCCCATTTTAATACTCATCGTATTTTTTTTTGTTTAAATACTGGACTCACCAATGCAATTAACGTAAATATCACCGATCGCATTAACGATGTATTGAAAGGTTATAACATGCCGAAGCAAAAAACCAGAAAATCAGTGGCTAAACGATTTAAAAAAACCGGCACCGGCAAGTATAAATTCAAGAAAGCCGGCAGGGGCCATCTGTTAACAAACAAGAGCAGGAAGAGAAAACGCAATTTGCGCAAAAGTGGTATCGTTTCAAAGACTGATATGAACCGCGTCGCCATGCAGATTGCCGACTAGAAGGGAGTTTACAATGCCTAGAATAACCAATGCACCGGCATCGAGAAAACGTCGTAATCGCCGCCTCAAACAGGCCCGCGGTTTCATGGGGGGCCGACACCGCCTTTACAGAACAGCTACTGAAGCCGTCGATAAGGCGATGGCCACAGCTACAGCGCACCGCCGGAAAAAGAAAAATGATTTCAGAGGGCTTTGGATTATGCGCCTTTCGGCAGCCTGTGCTCAGCAGGATATATCCTACAGCCATTTTATCAACGGCCTCAAGAAATCAGATATTCAGCTCAATAGAAAAATGCTTTCAGAGATTGCCATTCATGATCCGGATGGGTTTGCGGCGATCGCCAGTGAAGCTAAGACACAGTTGCACTAACCAGTTCCGAAATAAACACTTCAAAAGGCCGCTCAATGCGGCCTTTTTAGTTGTGTTCGCCAATACAAACTTTAAACAATTCTGTGTTTTTTCAAAATAAATATTACATAATTGTATTAAGATAAATAGATCAAACGAAAAATAATGAATAAATGATGTACATTTTTTGATCTAATCAGCATTATTTCACCTATTGGCATTCTAATTGCTTCAATTAAATGCACCTTGTTCTTAAAGAGAGCCAAGGATTATTTAACCATTAGTTCCATCATGAAAATGGAGAGGAGATAGACTGAGATGAATAAGACACCTAAAGACGTGCTTGAAATGATCAAGAGCGAGGGCGTACGTATTATAGACCTGCGATTTCTTGATTTTCCTGGCCTTTGGCAGCATTTTTCAATTCCGGTTAGTGAACTGGAGGAAAAGACCTTTGAAGAAGGGCTAGGATTTGACGGATCCAGCATCCGCGGATGGCAGGCCATCAATGAATCTGACATGATTGTAAAACCGGTCGCCGAATCCGCATTTATTGACCCCTTCTTTGAACACAAGACGCTGGTCATGATCTGTAATATCTGTGATCCGATAACGGGTGAAGATTACACACGTGACCCGCGCAATATTGCCCGCAAAGCTGAAGCTTATTTGCAGACCACGGGCATTGGAGACACGGCCTTCATTGGGCCCGAAGCGGAATTTTTCATATTCGACAACGTCCAATTCGATCAGAATGAGCACGAAGGATATTATGCCGTTGATTCTGTGGAAGGGCGCTGGAATACCGGCGCGGATGAAATGCCGAACCTAGGCTACAAACCCCGTTACAAAGAGGGTTATTTCCCGGTACCGCCAACAGACAAATACCAGGATATGCGCAGCGAAATGATGCTGTTGCTGGAAGATCTCGGTGTGGCCATGGAATGTCAGCATCACGAAGTAGCGACCGGTGGACAGGCTGAAATTGACCTGCGATTTGCTCCGTTGCTGGAAATGGGCGACAAACTGCTCAAATATAAGTACGTTATCAAGAATGTCGCAAACAAATACGGCAAGACGGTAACATTCATGCCCAAACCGCTGTGGAATGATAACGGCAGCGGGATGCATACGCACTTGTCTATCTGGAAAGACGGCGAAAACCTCTTTGCCGGTGACGGCTATTCCGGTCTGTCGGATATGTGTATGCATGCCATTGGCGGTATTCTGAAACATGCACCGGCTATTCTGGCCTTCACCAACCCGACCACGAACAGCTATAAGCGGTTAGTACCCGGCTTTGAAGCGCCGGTTAACCTGGCTTACTCCAGCAGGAACCGCAGTGCTGCCATACGTATTCCGATGTATTCGAATTCACCCAAGGCCAAGCGCCTCGAATTCCGCTGTCCTGACCCGAGCTGTAATGGCTATCTGGCCTTTTCTGCACTGCTCATGGCTGCGCTGGACGGAATTCAGAACAAGATTGAGCCCGGTGATCCGCTGGACAAGGATATCTACGATCTCCCGCCGGAAGAACTGGCCAAAGTGCCGCATACGCCGGGATCCCTCGCGCATGCCCTGGAAGCCCTTCGCGCCGATCATGAGTTCCTTCTCAAAGGCGACGTCTTCACGCAGGATGTTATTGATACATGGATTGATTACAAGATGGAAAATGAGGTACAGGCTCTGGCCCTACGTCCTCATCCTTGGGAATACTCCATGTACTATGATATCTAAGCCAAGGATTGGCCATCAAATTGAAAAAGGGCTCCGACAGGAGCCCTTTTTTTTGGTTCTTCATTGCACTGGGCTTCCGTGAAGCCCGCGCTGTGGCAG
Source organism: uncultured Verrucomicrobiota bacterium (assembly GCA_964464115.1). Taxonomy (GTDB): domain Bacteria; phylum Verrucomicrobiota; class Kiritimatiellia; order CAYTQP01; family CAYXEW01; genus CAYXEW01. Next base: position 691 of record CAYXEW010000150.1, on the reverse strand, counting down.
GCAGCACTTCACCGTCCGTCCCTCAAATCTGAAATATCGGGGTATGGGTTTCATCATCGGCCAGCACAAGCTTTAGATTCACCCCCTTACTTCTCAAGACAGCACTTTCCTCTCCATGAAGTACTCTCAGAAGTTCGGACCGGGCATCGTCTCGACTCAACCCCATATGACCGGCAATATGCATAAGCACATCAAACTGCTTTCTCCGCATGGTCCCCACGATCGAATCATCGCGCCGGTCTTCTACCCCCACTTCCACTTCCTTGCCACAAGGGCAAATGCGTTTCACGGAAAGAGAATCTGATTCACGGGTGGTAACATGATTGCTTTGCGTTTGCGAGGACGACGTTTTTTCTACAAAATCTATCGCATTGTTGAATTCGGCACCACAATGCTTACACGTATAAGGAAACAGACTTTTAATCAATTCATTCAGACTGCGATTAAACTCACTGATCATCTGTTGATTCTGAGACATAAAACACCTCCATCATTGAACAATTTTGAGCATACAGATCCCCCACCTTACAGCCAAGAGAAAGATTGAGTAATAAACAAAGAGGACGCAGCCAGTCACAAAAAAAACAGCCTGGAGCCTCTTTTTGACTGATAATGAGCAAGATGAATTATAAACTCAAACATCGGATTAATAGTGTTTTAATCCATGCCCCCGCGCCACCTTTACATTATG
>CAYXEW010000149.1:0-4197 GCA_964464115.1 uncultured Verrucomicrobiota bacterium | reverse complement strand
AAAGGGACGTTATTTTACACCTTTTTTTGCCGGCCCCGTACAGCCCGGAGCGGAACGCCGGCAGAGCCATTCTCTGGGTCGCCTGGCAGATGCTCTGGACGAGGGACAGCAGCTCATACCTTCTATGATGCTCAGCTATACCGGGGCTCGCGGGCTGAGTCTGGATGAAGCGATTTCCGTGATGAAGAAATCCGTCATGGCGGATGGAACCCTGCCCGCAGGAACGATCTATTTTATTGAAAGTGATGATGTGCGTTCCACCTGCCGGGCCTGGCAGTTTAAAGAGGTGGAAAAGGAATTGCAGCAGCCCGGCATCGCTGTGAACATCACCTCACAGTTTCCTTCAAATGATCGCCGCATCCTGGGGCTGTTGGCCGGGAAGGCCCGCGTCGAGCCCGATCGATACGGTCAGTATTTGCCCGGCGCCTACTGTGATCATTTAACCAGTTTGGCTGCCGCCTTTTATACGGGCGACCAAGAAAAAATGTCTTCGTGGATGCGGGCCGGTGCATCGGCATCTTCCGGCACCGTGACGGAACCTTACGCGATTTGGAGTAAGTTCGTACACGCGCGGTTTTATGATCATTACACAAGGGGTTGTACGCTGATTGGCAGCCTTTACCAGTCCATCGCCTGTCCGCTGCAGACACTCCTCGTCGGTGACCCGCTCTGTCGCCCGTGGGCACCCGGCTTTTCTGTCAATGTCGTGACTATTCCAGACCTGCTGCCGGATCCCGATAAACTGGTTTTTGCCGTACGTACATGGGGGCGCGTACCCGTCGGAGGGCTGAATATCGAATTTCTTGTTGACGGTCGCCCGACCACTCTGCAGAGAGAACGAGATCTCTACGTTCTTGATACGGCCCATCTGCCGGATGGCGAGCACACGTTGCGCGCGGTAGCCGCCGCGAAGAGGGCTATAGGTTTTCAGTCTTTTGGGGAGTCTACGTTCCAGGTGGGGGGGGCGGGTCGTGTAATCGAACTCTCGCCCTTGCCCGACGGCCCGGTGGCTTACGGCCAGGCAAACATAGAGCTGCGGGGTCCCGGTAAACCAACATCGGTATCGATGAAGGTGAGGGGCGATACGGTGATTATGCGCGATTATACAGAAAACTGTACATTGGCGCTCTCGCCGGGTGAGTGGGGTCCAGGGCCCGTGCCCGTTACATTTACTCTACATTACGACGACGGGTCCTCCATAGTGAAAAAGACGCCCCCGATTCTCTTCAGACCTTCCGATGAGCATCCAGTGGTCAACGCATTGCGCCGTAGTGAGCTACGAAACCGCCAAGCGCGATTGGAGCCCGTGCTGCAGCCGTCACAGAAAGATACGCAGGTTCGCTGGCTGAGGAGCCTGAGATCACCCGGTGCGGTAACCGGCATTGATTTTGCCGGGACTCATCTAACGGTATCGGGTGGGCGAGACCGTTTGCTGTTATCACCTTTGGACAGTGGCCAGACGGGTTTGTGGCTGAAGACAAACAGTACCTGGTCATCCGGCAGCATTCTGTCTGCCACCGTGACATTCCATCGCGATGTGCTTAAACTGAGGCAATCGGGTAGGGCCGGTCTCGCCTTTGACGTGCAGGATAAGGATAATTTTAAATTCTTCGGTGTGTGGCATGATGGGACATGGATGCTGGGCGAGATGGTAGATGGACGCCCGCGCCGCCGCTCGGCCACCGGCCGTTATATCGACTGTACAAAAGCGCATGAGCTGACGGTTCGTGAGGAAGGTGGGGAAGTGATTGCTTCCGTGGACGGTGTAGACCTTTTGCGCTACCAATGGCCCACGCTCAACCAAGGTGCCTGGGGGCTTTTTGCTTTCAGGAAGCCCGTTGAGGTTGCTCGGTGCTACTACGGGCCGGCCTCGGACGATATGGGTAAAGTGGAGGACCACTCACCCGTACTCACAGTAAACGGCAAAATTCCAGACCTATCGGGTTATGCCGTCTGGGCTCAACGGGATGGCCGCAGCACCATCACGCCGTTCAATGACTTGAACCTCAACCCGAGTGAAAACTAGCCGGGTGAATTCTCTGTCCCTTAACACTGAACCCCTGAACACTTAACGCTTGGAATTGGCTAAACATCCATTTCGGCGATATCTTCAGCAATTTCAATAGCGGCATCAATCGCCCACTGTTTCCGCTGCTCAGAATTGCTGAAGAACCGCGTGTCTTGTCCATCGGCCCAGGCAATTTCGACATCCTCAAGACCGATAAAAGAAAATGCAGATTTTACATCGGCGGTCAACGCATCGCGGGGATCATCCTCTTTGTAAACACCTCCCGAAGCCACCAGCATAACCAGTTTTTTGACATTGTGCAGTGGGCGCGGACCCGAGGCTTCCAGACTGAATGTCAGGCCGGGACAAATAACCTGATCCATCCAAGCCTTTAAAATACCGGGCGTCCCGAAGTTCCACATCGGCATCGTCAGAACGACGACATCGGCTGAATTAAAGGCTTCGGCCTGTGCGGTCGCATAGTCAATGGCCTGCTCTTCCTCTTTGGTCATTTCATACTCGGGTTTAAACGCCGGGTAGAAGAGGGCACGGAATGCTTCATAGGAAAAATAGGGAGGCGGATCCTGGTAGAGGTCGACATTATTCATCTCGACATCAGGATTCTTTTCCACCAGGGTCGAAAAGAATGCGGACGCCATCTGTTTACTGACAGATTCCTCCGTCGGCTTCGGGTTTGCACATACGTGTAATACATTCATGTTTATTTATTCCTTTGCTCGTTTTTTATTCAATAATCAAAATAGAACTCACTGTTCATATAGTTTTGTGAGATAGCTTGCAAGCTCTCTGTCATATTCTGTGTCTTTGCCCAGAAGCGCAAGCTGTTTATGAAGAATAGCCAATCCCTCGCTGGTCGATTCGGCATCTTCAGCAGTCTGGTATCGGTTGGCAGGGTTAGGATCGAGGAAACGTTCCAGAACACGTACAAATTCTTCGTTACTGGTTACATGGTCCGGCAATAGTTCGGTTAAACGTGAGGGCAGTTCCAATTTGAAGTTGAGCAAATCTTTTTCCTTATGATATGTCGTCGTGTCCAGCAGCGGCTCGCCCCTCAGTAGCTCGAGACCAACCAGCCCGACACTGTAGATATCCGACTGGGGCAGGCTTTCCTGGCGCAGATGTATTTCCGGTGCCATGTAGAGAGGCGTCCCAAAGAGAAAGCGGACCTTTTCATGTACACTGGTTGCGCGGCCGTAATCAATGAGCTTAACCAGACCGAGCTTGTCGACCATCACGTTGGCAGGTTTAACATCGCTGTGCACGAATCCAGCTTTGTGAAGCACTTCAAGGCCACGCAGAATCTGGCGCATAATGTAGAGGACAATCCCCGGCTGTATGAGCACCCGCTCGCTTTCAAACCGGAAAATGACATCGGAAAAGCGGTGCCATTCCTTGCGTGTACTGTTTTTATGAACCTTGGCAAAGTGCGAGCCATAGAGCAGGTTTTGAATGTCCACCCCGTCAATCGCTTCCATTTGCACGTAGCCGATGCCATTCGATTCTTCGTAGACATCTCTGCCTGAAAGATTCGGACTGTTTACATTTTGCAGCTTGGAGATCTGGGCTGCGATTCGTCCCATGTCGGTCCAGTATTGCTTGGCCGATTTATAAAGCTGTGGATCAAACAGTTTGATGGCATGCCGGGTGACGCAACCGCGCGCCCCATGTCGGTATGCGCTGAATACGATACCCTGCCTTCCGCGCCCGAGTTCGTTTCCAAACCGGTAGGCGACGGGGTAGTAAATAGCCTGCATCCGAATAATTTCATGGTAGTTTTGAGCCAACGTATGAATAGCCGACATACCGCCCTGATTATCTTTCGGCTCAAGCGTATCCGATTCCATAATGGTCGAGGCATTCGCCATGGATATATTTTTACTTTGCATTAACATAATAGTTCAACTCGTATGCGGCATAGTGTAGCGGCAGCAGAGAGAATGGCAAATCTCTTTGACGGAAAAGACGCCTGAGATTTATGGGGTCTGATGTCGACGTGTTGAGCTGTCCGGGGATGGCTCTAGAATGAGGATGTTCCTGTATCCGGCAGCTAAAATCCTGAAAACAGTGTAAAAGGTGGAGACAAAAGATGTTGCATTCTACAGGCTAAATCTGCGGGTAAAAAGAGACTTGGCGGATTGCAGGATGTCTTGGACTTTGCTGGAAATGTT
>CAYXEW010000148.1:0-4238 GCA_964464115.1 uncultured Verrucomicrobiota bacterium | reverse complement strand
TTCTTGTGGCTATAGTCCTCTTCTCCCCATTCCTATCCATATACGCCTGCCTGTGTGTGCCGCACGCAGACAGGTTCATATACGGTTAGAAACTCTTTCTTATTTAGCCGCGAGAGAACTCAAAGAAACGCAAAGAAAGAAGGTGTGGAAAAAATCGGTTGGACGCACTATTCGCTGATGTTATAGAGATAGTAAACGCTTTCCACGAAATAGTGCGAAGAGCCCAAAAGGATCACAGAATCAAGCGTGTCCACACGCGTTTTAATTAATTTAATAAACGCATCAGAGAGGCTTGGCTTCAAGTAATATATTCGCTGTCTTCTTTGAACTAAACTTGACTCAAACAATCAAAATCCCTACTTATAGAGCCTTGCATTCTCATAAAAATGAATCCGGAGACGGTCTTATGACAAACAGCTCAGCGAAAAAAGATATGCCCGCCGCAAACGGCGACCCCTCCTTTTTTGACAAACAACAGGGAGCCTTTTACCGTAAAATTGATTGGGCCGCTTTCTGGACCTGTTTTCTAATCACGCTGGCAGCCTATTTTATCACGCTGGCTCCTACGGTAACATTGGAAGATTCCGGCGAACTCGCTGTGGCCTCCGACTACCTCGGCGTACCCCACCCCCCCGGCTATCCAATCTGGACCCTGCTGACCTGGTTCTTCCAATGGATTTTTCACTGGGTTCAATTCAACGGTCATCCGAACCCCGCCTGGGGTGTAGGTTTCTGCTCGGCATTCTTCGGTGCACTGGCATGCGGACTGCTATCCCTGGTCGTCAGCCGTTCCGGCGCCGATATCCTGCGCACCATGAAACGAACCACCGACATACTGGGCCAGAGCACTGAATCACTCATTTGCTGGATTACCGGCGTTACGGGCGGCCTGCTCTTTGCCTTTTCGCCGGTTCTTTGGTCCCAGTCCACCATTGTAGAAGTGTACAGCATGAACGCCTTTTTCCTTATGATCGTGCTCGTGCTCGTTTACATGTGGATGTGCCGCCCGCACGACGACCGGCTCATGTACGGCATCGCCTTTCTATTCGGTTTGGGGCTGACAAACCATCAGAGCCTGCTGTTTCTGGGGCTGGCCCTGTTCACAGCCTATCTCAGCATCACCATTGAAGAATTGAAGGCCGTGGCAAAAAAAGGCGACGTCCTTTTCAGGCAGCGGTTAGGAAAAGAGGCGGTACGCCTGCTGATATCCGTTGCGCTGGTCTTTCTCGGCATCTCCTTTTATGCCTACATGCCTTTTTCATCTGAACAGAATCCGCCGATGAACTGGGGGTACCCCCGGACGACAGAGGGATTCAAACACGCGATTTCCCGCGGTCAGTACGAGAAGATCAGCCCGGCTGTCAACTTTCAGAAGATCGTAAAAGACCCCTCTGTTTTTATCAAACAGATCCATGCGATCGTCACGGACCCCGCCAGGAAGACCATCTCGGTTGTCGCACAGTTCACCGTCTGGCTGTCGCTTTTCACGATAGTGCCGCTCTTCTTTCTCGGCAAAATCAGCCGGCGATCGCGATACTGGCTGATTACCACGCTGGTCGCATTTCTCTCCATGACCGTCATTTTTATTATCTTCCAATTTCCAAAGCTGGATATACAGACCCTGTTCATCGGCAGAGTTCAATACATACAGGCCCATGCCATTTTTGCTATGTGGATCAGTTATGGACTCATCTTTTCACTGACCATGATGGAAACCGTACTAAAGAAAAACAAGCCCGTACTCTATGCCAGCCTGCTGGTTATTCTGTTGCTTCCTTTAATCCCTATATTGCGGAATGCCTACGAAAAAGAATACATACGCCTGGGAGGCGCCTGTGAACAGAACGGCCATGACTTTGGCTGGCAGTTCGGTTATTACCAGCTCAAAGGAGCAAACGGCATTATCCTGGACTATTTATATCATCAGAAGGATCCGGATTTTCTGATCGATGACGACGCCCTTTTATACATGAAAACACGCGGGGTGCCCGAGGATGCCGTGAGCCGCACAGCCTCTTATATAGATGCCGGCGCAATGAAAGAAAATCAATACGCCGATACCGTTTTGAAAGAGTTGAAAGGAAAACCCCGGCAGTGGGTCAGGGAAGCCGGGCTGTTGTCGGCATACAAGGCAGAGAAACGCTTTATCCTAAACGGTCAGACGCTGGCCGCACTCAAAAAAGACGGCATGCCAGATGAGCGGATAGACAAAGTGAAAGAACTCGTATCCGACACACCGCGCGCATACCGGGAGTTGAAAGACCAAATTAAAGGCCTGAACCTCGATGAGCGCACCCGGGTGATGGAAGCAGCAGGAATCACTTTTTATGGTTTGAACGGCCCCCTTTATATGGATCAGGCCGCGTCCACCATACTGAAACAGCAGGGCTGGACCGACGAAGAGCTGAGAAAGCTCAAATCCTATCTCTCCGACGATCCCTATGCATCCGAGGAGGCCTTGACGAAAGATCTAAAACGCCTGATCAAAGATCTGCCCGCCGAGAAACAGCAGATGCTGATCAATGCCGCCGCGACATCCGCTCACCGCAAGCATATTCCAAACCCCTACTATCCGATGGAAATGGGGCCCAATGCCGTCTTTTACGGTGGAACAGACCCCGGCCGCTTTGTGCCGACCTACATGATTTATTCAGCCCATGTGCGAGAAGACGTCTATCTGATCACCCAGAATGCCCTGGCCGACAACACCTATATGAATGTGATGCGCGACCTGTACGGCGACTCCATATGGATTGCCTCCCAGCAGGACAGCAACTATGCATTTCAGAAATATGTCGATGATGTGAAATCAGGGCGCATCCAGGCGGGGGCCGATGTGCAGATTGTCAACGGCCGCGTCAGTGTCCAGGGCGTGCAGGGCGTCATGCAAATTAACGGCATTCTGGCCGAGCTTATATTTGAAGCAAACAAATATGATCAGGAACCCAACATCATGGAAGCCATGAAAGAGGGACAGAAGCTTGAGGAACTCGGCGTGCGCACGTGGCAGGTGGATGGTCAGACCTTCCCGGTTAGAGAGTTCTATGTTGAGGAGAGCTATGTCATTCCATGGATGTACCCCTACCTCGAGCCGCACGGTTTAATCATGCGCATCAATCCTGAACAAATTCAACTGACCAATGAAATGATCCATGATGACACTGTATTTTGGGACTGGTACGGGGAGCGCTTGATCAACCGCCGAGAATTCCAACGCGATGTCGTGGCCCAGAAGACCTTTTCGAAATTGAGAAGCGCAATCGCGGGCCTCTATGCTGCGCGCGGCAGAATGAGTGAAGCGGAAACGGCCTTCGAACAGGCTATTGATCTTTATCCGTTGAGTCCGGAAGCCAATTTCCGCCTTGCCGATGTACTCATGAGACAGCGCAAGTTTGACAAAGCTCAAGAAGTGATGGAACACTTCCTGCGGGAGGATCCGGGCAACGACCGCGTACAGCAGTTTATCACGCAAATTGAGAACACCATCTTGCTGGAAGAACGAAAAAGACAGTTGGAGACTAAATTCCAGCAGGGTCAGGCCGGCAATATAAATGAAGCCCTCGAACTCGCTGAAGTGTACCGCAGACTGCAGCAATGGCCCAGCTTTGAGAATCTGACCAAGCGGATTATCCGTGACGATCGGGTACCCGATCCGATACTTCTGCAGGTGGCAAAGATGTACGCGGACAGCAATCGCTATAACCTGTTAGAGGAAGCGTTGCAACTATACCTCAACAGGCAGCCCAACGATCCTAGGAAGTGGCTTGACTTAGCCGCCGCTCAGGCCGCTCAGCGAAAGCTTCAGCCCACCCTCGAATCATTAAAGCAGGCCATTCGAAAAGGTGGAGAACCGGTGCGCAGCATGATTCGTCAAGATCCGCGCTTTAATGAAATGAAAAACCATCCGGAATTTCAGAAAATAGTTCCGCCCATGCAATTTAATTCGGGTCCCTTGCGGCTTCCCGGCAATATGCAAAATTTCATCCAGTAAATGGCCCCGGCCGTTGTGTATCCATGTGGAGGGTCGCGTTCCACCGCGATCCCTTTTTTGAATTCGCTGTCAGAACCAATTTAACTATGTCCATATACGTTCATATACGGTTGAAAACTTTTTTTATTTAGCCGCGAGAGAACGCAAAGAAACGCAAAGGAAGAAGGGAACCGCCCAAAAGCGAAGCGATAGATATTTACGAAGTAAAAAAGTGACCGACAGGGAACCGCAAATGAACGCAAATACA
>CAYXEW010000147.1:0-4407 GCA_964464115.1 uncultured Verrucomicrobiota bacterium | reverse complement strand
ATAGGACTTCAAATCCAGATTTTTCTGCCTCTGGCAGATCCGCTGGGGCGGACAGTCCTCTGCTCTACCAACTGAGCTATCCCGCCATATATAGACTGACTTTTTTCAGGACGTCACACCTTCTATTTGTATAGGACTTCAAATCCAGATTTTTCTGCCTCTGGCAGATCCGCTGGGGCGGACAGGAACAAGGATCATAATGATGCGGGGCATTTTGTCAACGGTTGTAAGGATAAAAATATAAAGCGGCGCATACAGACCCTATCGGTTTTGCCGATGTTCCAGGAAGCAACCTTTTCGGTCGGGCTGTATCATTCCAGAGGCCAGCGTGACGGCTCCATTAACTAGGACCCAGTCTATGCCTTCAGCATATTGATGAGGGTTCCCGTATGTGGACCGGTCACACACAATGGAAGGATCAAACACCGCTAAGTCCGCATAAAAGCCTTTACGGATAAGGCCGCGATCCCTGAGTTGAAAATGACTTGCCGGCAACGATGTCATTTTTCTTATCATTTCGGGTAACGGAACGGTTTTTCCATCTATCGATGCCCGCAACAGTTTTGGAAATGTTCCATAATTTCTTGGATGGGTGGCCTCGCGGCTCAACGGCCCCGTTACAGAACGCAGGGATCCGTCACTGCCGATCATGACATATGGCTCCGCCAGGATGCGCCACATATTCTGATCTGACATGCCGTGAAAAATGCCGGCCACATTTAATTTCGCAGCACAAATCAATTCCAGGGCGGCAGCCGCTGGATCAAGCCCCATTTCATCTGCTACTTCTGTCAACCTCTTACCACTGCAGGTTTCCAGCTCACTACCTGCGACGCCACCAATAACAATATGATCGTAATCAGAGTACTCGGGACGGGAGGCCCGTAGTTCGGCCAGTACGTTTTGACGTACCTCTTTATCGGCCAGCCGTTTTAAAATCTCTTCCCGTTCGCCGGCTGTCACCCAGTCTGGGAGTATGATATCAAGATCAGTCATGGCGGCTGTATATGGATAGCGGTCGGCGGCCACGAGACCGGTATCCACCAGTTCGCGCATTAAAGAGAGAACGTCATCTATTTTATGCCAGTTACGCTTGCCCGACACTTTTAAATGTGAAATCTCAACCCGCCCATTATGCTGCAAACCAAAGGCTGCTGTCTCTCTGATGGCATTCAGGATATCATCACCTTCGCTTCGCATATGAGAGGTAAAAAGGCCTTGGCATCGGCCGACAACAGCGGCCAGGGCATGAATTTCCTCAGGCTCTGCATACAATCCCGGTTGATAAATCAAGCCGGTACTTAATCCACAGGAGCCCTCCTCCATGGACTGCTCCAAGAGCTTAACCATCTTCCTTACATCATCAGAGTTGGCCCGCCGGGCTCCATAGCCCATAACACTGCCACGGATGGTATTGTGTCCCGCCAGATGCGCAATATTAAGGGCGGGACGAACCTCTTCGAGTAATTTTCTATACTCAGCTACGCTGTGCCACTTCCCGGGATATGTCTTTTCCTGCCAGTCTACCGGCATCCGGCATTGACCATAGCGCGGAGCGGCGGAACCACCGCAATTACCTACAATCTCCGTGGTTACCCCTTGGAAAATCTTACTAGGGGCCTCCGGTTCAAAAAGGATATAGGTGTCGGAATGCGAGTGCACATCAATAAATCCCGGACACAGGATTTTACCATTGATATCAATGGTAAGGTCGGCTGCAATGTGAGAAGCATCACCGATGTGAGCGATACGCATACCCTTTACGCATACATCTTTCAGCATTTCCGCAGCGCCGGTTCCGTCGAGTACCCGCCCATTGACAAATTTAATATCGACCTGCACGGGGTTAACGTAAATCATTGAAGGGGCACTGTAAAGCGTGGGCGGGTGAAGAAAGGGCTTTTCATCGACGAAAACCAGCCTGCATTATTCATAAATAACGCCATAAGAAATGTAAAATATTGATTAGCAATGAATAATGACAAGTGAGGTCAAAAATTCAATTTGAATTCGAGAACGGATTTAAATACAAGAGTCAACAGTGGTTTTTACCCAGAGGGCGCATTGAAAATGCTGCATCTGCGTTGCCGCTCCCTGCGGTCGCTCCCATTCTTCGAATGTGCCGTCTCCGCTTCGCTTCGGCTGTTGCCAAGGGCTTGCGGTAGTCAACTACAGCGGCACCCTTGGCGCCGCGCAGCCCTGTTCTGCTTGTGCGGGATACAGCATTTTGAATGCGTGAATAATACAGGCTAATAAGCTCTACTCAATGACTTGAAGGTCTTCCATCGCAAGGATCTTCACATTCAGAGCACTCCGGTAGGCCTCCAGAGGACCGGAACCCTGCACTGTTTTCCCGATGTATGCTTCCAACTGTTCCAGCATGATATCTTTTTCTTCTTCGCTGTGTTTGGCGATAAGAAACGAAAAACTGGCTGCTTGTTTGAAATTCTGATCGAAATTTATGTAAATGGCCGTTCGGTTACGATTCATGTTCACACGCACGACTTCGCCGCGAAGGGTGATATACTTACCGACATGAGTCCAGAGCTCTCTGATATTACATGGGTCATAATAGTCTTTCAGGGCAAGCGTTGCCCCTGGATAGTGCTCTGCCCCCTTCTTCTGTCTTCCGGGGAAACCAAACCACAGGATCAGGGCCACCAGAACAGTCGAAACGGCCACCAAGATGACAAGTAACACGGTGTTCATTCTCTTTTTTTGCACAACGGCGGGCTCCTGAAGCGGCTTCACTCTTAACACAGAGGTATCACTTTTACAGGCACTGTCAAAAGCGTCGAGCGCGGCTTTGGGGCTAGCCGGGCGGTCCTCCGGCTCGGGACTCATGAGCATCATGATCCAATCGGCTATTGAATCTTGAAGGTCGGGGCGCAAATCCTGGACCGGTTTCACATCGTGTTTGATATGGCGCTCAATAACTTGGGCAAAACCAGGACCATCAAAGGCGTGTTCACCGGTCAATACGTAGTAATAGATACATCCGAGGGCGTAAAGGTCTGTCCGAATATCCAGTGGTTTCAGGGTCAGTTGCTCGGGAGCCACATAATAAATAGTTCCATAAATAGAATCCCCTTGAACGGTCTGAAGAGTCGGCTTGGATACAATACGCGCCAGACCGAAGTCCAGGATTTTATACTGTGTAGCGCCACTGGGAAGGCGTGTACGCATAATGTTCTGCGGTTTTAAATCCCGATGAATCAGACCCACATGATGAGCGGCAATCATCCCTTCCAGCGTTTGATGAACCAGCTCGATGAGATCATTCATTGAAAAGGGGCCTTGGCTTTTCACAATGCCGCTGACATCCTTACCTTCGAGGTATTCGGTTACGATATAAGGACCTTCTGAATCCACACTGGTATCGTAAACGGTAAGAATATTGGGGTGTTGCAGGCACGCCAGGTTCATGGCCTCACGAAACACATTATCAATGTCTTTCTCTTCGTAGATTTCTTCCCGCAATCGCTTAAAAGCTACAAAGCGGCGCAGCTGAGTATCCCACGCCTTATAGACTGTTCCGGCGCCCCCCGCCCCCAACTTTTCGCGCAGTTCGTATCGAGATTGCTTTTTCCCTATATCTACTTGTTCATCGCTCATAATCAGACCTCAACACACAGCTCACTAAACCGCTATTAGATGCGTATTAAGGAGGCATTCTAAGCTGATTAACTGACACGTTGCTTCGATGGTTGTTCCGGGGGCCTTCTGATGGCTGCAATCAAGCAGAAGGTTTAACGACAATCCGGTCGGTCAGGTCCATTTCTGTCTTGAGCTGAAGTTTACGTTTCATTATATAATCATCTACTTGGCAGGCCGCATCACTCTCTTTAAAAGGGGTTTCAAAACCTTTCAGCTCAAGGCGTTCAACACAGCTTGGAAATTCTATTTTGACCTTACCTTTGGAAAGGAGTCGGGTAAAGAAAAGGTGGACCTGATCATTATCCTCACCCATTTTAATCATGTAGTCATTAATTTTATTCCCCATGGTCATAGTCTTCGAAGTCTTGGGACCAAACGGCAAATCATTGGCCAGTTGCTGTTTCACCACTTCAATTTCTATATCCACCAGGGGGCTCTGCAATTTTTTCATATGTCACTCCAAACTAACTGTTGCTATTGCGTAACTTTGTGTGCACTTTAAACGGCGTTTACACAAGAGCTGTTTGGAACACGTTAAAATTGTATAAAGAGGGTTTGGCAGAGCACATCAGGTGCTATCAGACGGACAGCATTTCATACCAGTACCAGGTCTGCGGAAATGCAAGGATACGGAAAACCCGCAACGCCATGGCCCGTACGCCAAGCTATTCTATGTCCATAAGGGAAGAAAAACCTGTCGCTTCGTTCGGGCTGACTGTGTCGAGCAGATCAAAACCAGGCTGGAAGCCT
>CAYXEW010000146.1:0-4502 GCA_964464115.1 uncultured Verrucomicrobiota bacterium | reverse complement strand
CCCCGTGCCGAGGCAAAGACTCATGTCTCGCCGTCATGAATATCCCCGCAGAAGTGACATGCGCCCTTCCTGAACTCTGAACACTTACAACGCTTGGAATTGGCTATACGCCATGCTATATGTTTGATTCATTTATTCAAACAATCTTCGATTAAGGAGCTAATATGGAGCCCGGTCTTTATATAGTGGGTACGCCCATCGGCAATCTCAGCGACATGACGTACAGAGCCGTCGAGACATTGAACTCAATGGATGTCATCTATGCAGAGGACACACGGCACTCCGGCATACTGCTGAAACACTACGACATCACGGCTCCAATGGTCAGTTGCCACAAGTTCAACGAGTCTTACCGCAGTGAGCGGGCGGTGGAACGCATTCGCAACGGCAGCTGTGCCGCGCTGATTACCGACTCCGGAATGCCGGGTATATCGGATCCGGGGGGCCGGCTGGTGGCGGCCTGTCGAAAAGCCGGCCTCCATGTCACAATCGTACCGGGACCGTCGGCGGTCACGACTGCGGTCGCTCTCAGCGGCTATCCATGCCGCGGGTTTCATTTTGAGGGTTTTCTGCCACAGAAGGGTGCCGCCCGGGAGAGAAGACTTCAAGAACTGGGTGACTGCGAGCTGCCGGTCGTCTTTTACGAATCACCTTTTCGCCTTCTGAAACTGCTGACTGAAACAGAGCGGGTGCTCGGCAACCGATACCTGTGTGTTGCCCGCGAAATGACAAAAAAATTCGAAGAATGCAGAACGGGCAGTGCCCGCGAACTGTCGGCATACTGGGAGGACCGAAAGGTAAAGGGTGAGCTGGTTGTCATCCTGTTCCCGGACAACAAACACAGCCAACGGTTTTTTGCTGATGCAATTGACACAGGCGGCACCGGGTGATAGCGTGAGTGGCTGTTCTGTAGTATTTCGAGAGAGGCGGGCTGTGTAAAGCTCAGCAGGGCCTCGCCGCGGCAGAGCCGACGGACAACGGGAGTCTCCGGTATTGATGGAAAAGAGTACACAAACGGGCAGCCGGGTCATGGTAGCCATGACCAAAGAGTACGCGATCGTGCGTGTCTTCGGACGCGGATCGTTCAACATCAGTGTTTCGCTCAAAGAATTCGGGGACGTCGCTATTGAGCGGGGACACCACACACTTATTTTTGATTTACAGCATTGCATCGGGATGGACAGCACGTTCATGGGAATGGTCGCCGGATTGGCATACAGGGCTCGGAGGGCGGCCGAGGGCGGCGTCATCATGATCAATCTTTCAGAGAAGACAAGAAATCTGCTGACCACTCTGGGTCTCGACTCCATTGTGGGCACGTACATGCTGGGCGAAGAACCCGAGCCCATCAGCAACCTCGTACAGCGCGTCGACTCCCTTCGGGATCTCGAACCCCAGGAAGACCGCCTGAAGACCACTGAAACAATGCTGGAGGCGCACCAGACACTCACCAAAGTGGACAGCGAGAACGTCACGCGCTTCAAGGATGTGCTGCTGTTTCTGTCGGAAGACCTCGATCGGCAGCGTCAACAACAGTCGTAAGCCATGCAAAGCTTCATCATCATTACATCTGCCGTTGCCGAGCTGGCGCTCATCTCGCTGGCCATCTGGCTGTATGAACGCGGTCGCCGCACGCGGGATGAGCGTGACCGGCTGATGCGTGAAAAAGAAGTGTTGCTCGGATTTGTGCACGATGTTGGTGAAGTATTCAGTGATGCTGAAAACGTGGAACTGAACAGCCTGCTGGAGAAAGTGCTGTATTATGGTATGCGCACCACACAGGCCAGCTCCGGCGTGATCTATTATCTGGATGATGATGGCCTTTGCATGCGAGCCCGCGCGGTCGCGGGACTCGTTCCACCGCTAACCGACGAAAGGGATTCGGGGCTGGAGCAGGCCATCAGTAAATCGCAGCACTTGGAAGACTACATAAAATCCCGGGTGATTAAGCTGGGCGATGGTATTATCGGAGAGGTCCTGCAGTTTGGAAACCCCATCCTGATTGAAGATGCTGAATACGACCCACGCATACCGCAATACGGGGAAGCCTTTTTAAAAATCCGCACCCTCCTGGCGGTCCCGCTGGTCTTCAGACATAAAGCGCTGGGCGTGATGGCGCTGATTAATCGCACCAACCGGCAGCCCTTTACCCACGAAAACGTCAATCTGATGCAGGGACTGGCGGATCAGGCATCCGTTTCAGCTCATTATCTGGGGTTGCGCGAAATGCTGCTTGAAAAGCAGCGCATTGATCACGACCTCAATGTGGCACGGCAGATCCAGAGCAACCTGCTGCCTGCGAAACTGCCCGAGATCCCGGGACTGGATATCGCGGCACTGAATCTACCGGCCCTCGAAATTGGCGGAGACTACTATGACGTCATCACCATTGATAACGATCATGTCGGTTTTACCATCGCCGACGTTTCCGGCAAAGGCATTCCGGGGGCCATTCTCATGTCGATCTGCCGCAGTGTATTGCGGGCCATATCGGCCAATGAAGTGCGGCCCTTGAACGTGGTAAAACAACTGAACCATATTATCAGCCCCGATATTTCAGAAGAAATGTTTGTGACCATGAACTACCTGTGCTTCCAGCGCTCGACACGTGAACTGAGCGTTACGCGGGCCGGCCATGAAAAAACCATCATCTTCCGGCGGGAAAGCCGTCAATTTGAATTTGTCGATTCTGAAGGCATAGCCCTGGGCCTGCTCGACACAGCCATATTCGATCAGAAACTTCGCGAGAAGAAGGTTGAACTGCAAACGGGTGATATTATACTTTTGTACACCGATGGTATAACGGAAGCGATGAATGCGGACGGCGATGAATGGGGTCTCGAGCGGTTCCTGGAAGTGGTGAAGCTGGTCGCAGATGAAAACGCTCGCGAAATACTGGACGCCGTTCATCATCGCGTACTGCGTTTTATGGGTGAAACGGGACAATACGATGATATGACATTACTGGCTGTAAAAGTGCTTTGAGCAGGGAGTGGCAACGATGCGTGAATGTATACTAGAAACTGAAAAAAATGATGATGTCATGATATTGCACATCAAGGGTTCACTGGATGCATATTCTTTTCCCAAGCTGGAAGAGAGTCTGAATGATTTTCAGAAGGAAAACTGCCATAAAGTGGTACTGGACTGCACGGAACTCGACTATATGAGCAGTGCGGCGCTCGGCATCCTGATCGGGTTTACCCGCAAATCCCGCGAAGAGGGCGGTGATCTCAAACTAATCAATTTATCACCCAAAATCTATAATATTATTGAGCTGCTCGGCTTTCATAAAATTCTCGAGATATACGAAGGAATGCCGGAAGCATTGGCCAAGTTTAATCAGTAATTTGGCTTTACATCCCGCCCGCTTTTCCCGCACCGTCCCGGATTGCTGTTTTGGCGCCTTAATCTTTGAACAAATAATCGCACCAATTGGTCACGATAATACACTATTATGAAAAAGGAAAAAAAATCATCAACAACAAAGGGACCGGGGGAAAAGCGCGCGGGTGAAGAACCGAAAAAAGCGGATGCGACCCCTGTAGAACCGGAGCAGACTCCTGCACCGGAAGAGGTGGAGCAGGTCTGCAAGGACCGCCTGATACGCTTACAGGCCGATTTTGACAATTTCCGCAAGCGTACATTGCGGGAGCGGGAAGATATCTATCGCCGGGCCAATGCGGATTTACTGCAGGAACTGCTACCCGTTTTAGATCATTACGAAATGGGTATACAAACAGCCAGAGAACAGGAGGTTGACAACTCTGTAGTGAGCGGGTTGGAACTCGTCTACGGTCAGTTTTGTAGCGCCCTCAAAAAGTTCGGTCTGCAGGCATTCGTGAGTGAGGGAGGCGATTTTGACCCCCACCGGCATGAGTGCATTTCCCACTTACCCTCTCAGGAACATCCGAAAGACCGGGTCATCGCGGAAGTGCGAAAGGGATATATGCTGGGAGATCAGTTGCTCAGGGCGGCTCAGGTAGTCGTATCCAGCGGGGCACCCGGAGAAGAAGTCGCACCTTCGCAGGAAGAAGAGGTCTCCCATGGCGAACAGTAAACGCGATTATTACGAAGTTCTGGGTATAGGCAAAACCGCCTCGCAGGATGAAATTAAGAAAGCTTATCGGAAAATGGCCGTTAAGTATCATCCGGATAAAAACCCGGGGGATAAAGAGTCTGAAGAAAAATTTAAGGAAATCACAGAGGCATATGAAGTGCTGAGTGATGACGGCAAGCGGCAGCAGTACGATCAATTTGGACACCAGGCATTCCGTTCGGGCGGGGGTGGTCCGGGAGGTTTCAGCGGCGGTTTTGGCGGCGTCGACCTCGAAGAGGCCCTGCGCACATTTATGGGTACGTTCGGCGGCGGGGGCAGCATTTTTGATGATTTTTTCAGTTCATCCGGCCGCAGCACCGCTTCGGAATCACGCGGCGCCGACCTGCGTTTCGATCTGGAAATTGACTTTGAGGAGGCGGTCCTGGGCTCACGCCGTGACATC
>CAYXEW010000145.1:0-4680 GCA_964464115.1 uncultured Verrucomicrobiota bacterium | reverse complement strand
AAACGAAGTTTGGAGGAACGATAACAGGTCAGGATCGCAAATAACGTACTCGTACACCTACTCGTACACACCTATCTCCTTTGCACGATCAAGGGCACAGGCGCATCTCTTGACCCACAGATTCTGCGGGAGACCCTTCATCAAAGATTGTTTGAGTAAATGAGTCGAACATAGTGCATGGCGTTTAGCCATTTTTATGAATAGATCAGGCTAGGATGTCACCCTGCTATGGGTTAGCGATTTTGCCACCTCTGCTTTGTTTTGAGATGCTTGGAATAGCGTTTTACGCCAGCGCATCTCGACCGCGCATCACGGCGCCCGAGACAACGTCGAATGAGGCCGCCACCGGTGGCTATGAAGCGGAGTGGAATGGCAACGTTGGCAATTTCAGAATAGTGCATTATTGTCCATACGTCCGGTAAATATAGGAGCGGACGGGACATGCGCACATAAAGCTGTTTTCTCCAAAAGGTATTTTATACTCACATTCTCTGTCATCAATGCACTCGATGAACGATAGGTCTTCGCCCACCGTCCAGACCACTTTGCAAAGCTCGTATGCTGCATCATAACTGCATACCCTGTCGCGTGGACAGCGCGTCTCCTGTTTCAACACACTTTCTGGTATATCAAAAACTTTCACAATGTGGATACTACACTCGATGTAGCTTTAAGGCTATAGGAACAATGCTTACATTGATGGTAATAAATGCCTGTACAGTGTCGCTTGATATTTTTTTGCAATCCCTTACTATGCAATTTATTAGCAGGCTATGAACGATCTGATTACAAAGCTGGATGTCGCCGCCGCATCTCCTGATGCAGTGGAGCGCGCACTCAGTGATTTGCTACCCGCTTACAAAACTGTATTTGATGCTCATGCCAGTGATGCAGTGATTCGTAATCTCAGCGGCCGGGTGATCTACAGCAATGATGTCTTGGGGCAATGGATAGGATGGACCAACCGGGATCTCTTTCAGCATGAATCAGCGCGAGGCAACCCTGAGGATTGGCAGTGTGAGGTTCTCAAGGCGCAAAAGGGGGAAACCACAATACGGAAAGTTCAACTCGATCGCGAGGATGGCTCATCGAAAGCCTTTTACCGACATGTGTCTGCTATTCAGA
This sequence comes from uncultured Verrucomicrobiota bacterium, assembly GCA_964464115.1. GTDB lineage: Bacteria > Verrucomicrobiota > Kiritimatiellia > CAYTQP01 > CAYXEW01 > CAYXEW01. Next base: position 3,555 of record CAYXEW010000145.1, on the reverse strand, counting down.
GAGATGGTGTGGTGCTTGGAACATTGGAATTAAACAGTGAGATCTCTGCTGAATGGAAAGAAGAAGAGGCCTCTCAAAAAGAGGCACTGCTTACTCTTGGAGTGAGTGAAGAGCAGTACCGTTTGCTTTTCAACTATTCACCTGTTCCGGCGATTGAATTTGATATGGGGCCGCAGCTCGAACTGTTTAAATCATTCGCCGTGACAAATACGGAGCAGTTGAAGCAGTTGTATCGTGACAATGATGTTTTTCTTAAAGCCAGTATAGAGCGCATCCGTTTACGCCGTGTGAACAGCGCAGCACTGGCTTACTATGAGGCGAATGACCTGTCTGAACTGCAGGAGCGCTATCATGAAGTTTTCACTTCAAAATCCCATGAGATGCTATGCAGCATGATGGTGGCTTTTCTGAATGAAGCGCATATATTGAAGTCCGATACGGTTTCCAGGACACTGAAGGGACGTTACCGTTACAGCACAGTATCCGCTTTTCTGAATCGTGCCGATCGGACGGCCATACTGCAGCTTGTTGACCAAACGGCTGAAAAAGAGTTGCGGGACATGCAGTACATTCAGGCTGAGTTGATCCGCTCCATGGGTAAAACCACGGAATTCAGGACGGCTGCGAAAAGGACCCTGAATATTCTGGTGAGCGGTCAATATTTTGACAGCGGCGGCTTTTATTTTTACGAAAAGGAAACGGATACGTTCACACTGTACCACTGTGTGAATGTGTCATCGGCCTTTCGAGATTCGGTAGTAACCATATCCGGGCCTTCTGAGCGTTTTGAAATGCTGAAGAAAATGGAACCCACAGCCGTTGATTATGATACGATGCTGCATTATTCGACTGAAATGGCAGATGAACTGGAGGAAGGAGTCCGCAGCTTTGCGTTTTTTCCAGTCGTTTACGAGAGCTCCATCTTGGCTGTTTTTGTGTTGGGATCACACAGTATCGGACAGCATGACGATCACATGATTCGCGGGTATCATAACATCATCTCCCAACTAGCGGAACTATTTGTTCGCATCCAGACGGAAGAAGCATTGATAAAAAGCAGGCAAAATCTGCAATCTCTGTTCAATGAAGCACATGATTTCTTTATCATTATTGACCAGGATGGTTTTATCCAGGAGAGCAATTTGTCGGTTTTACGCCAATTGGGGTATACGCGTTCGACACTGTGCGGTAAGCACCTGTTGGATCTGATTCCTCCCGATCGCCGAAGGGAGGGCAAAGAGCTGTTGAAGAAGCTTGCCGATGGCTGTGTACGCGCCACCAATATCCCTTTATACAGTCATAGCGGGGATACGGTGGCTGTCGATTCTCTCATTACCGGGGGGCATTGGAGCGGGATGGATGTATTTTTTATCGTGTCGCGCGATATCCGTGAGCGCCTGGAATCGGACCGGCTGTTATACCGTACACTCGCCAGACTTGAGAAATTTAAGTCGATTGTAAACAACAGCCCTTTTGTGGTGTTTTTGTGGGACTTGGATAACGAAGGCTCCATTTCATTTGTTTCGGATAACGTATCGCGTTTTGGCTATCGAGCCGAAGATATGATGAGTGGAGACGTCAAAATGAGTGACGTTATACATCCCGCAGACATGGATAGAATCGGTGCGGAAGTGTTTCGTTGCCTTGAAAATGGCCCCGATGAAATGGTACAGCATTACCGCCTGCTAAACCCGGAGAAGCCCACCTGTTGGTGGTGGGTTGAGGACTGTACGCGGATAGTGCGTGATGAAAAGGGTAGGGTACAGCACATGCAGGGTATCGTATATGATATTTCCAAACGAAAAGTGATGGAGTTATCGAATGAGCTACAGCGCGAGCAACTCCGAAGCCTGTCGGCTAAAATTGCCAATGTCTCGGAGATGGAACGGCACCAGCTGGCTTCGGCCCTGCACGATGATGTCGGTCAGAATCTGGCTAGTTGCTGTTTTTACATCGATCGGCTTCTCAGTCAGTGCAGGAGCAACGACAAGGCACGCAAAGACCTCAGCCGGGTGCGCGGTATTCTGGACTCATCGATTCAAAAGACGCGTTCATTAACCTTTGAGCTCAGTCCTCCCGTATTGTATGAGATCGGGTTGCTTCCTGCCTGCGAGCAACTCTTAAAAGAATTTGAGAAAGAGTCGGGCTGTCATGCTGAGCTGAAAAGCAATTGGACCCAGCACATCACCAATAAGGAGTTCAACGTGGCGGTTTACCGGTCTGTCCGTGAGTTGCTGCACAATATCCGCAAACATGCGGGAGCCTCTCGGGTGACGCTGACATTTGATCAACGGAATGATGGCCTGGCGATACGTATTCAGGACAATGGAAAGGGTTTTGATCTGAAGAGCAGGAGAGAGGTCTATAATAGCGAAAAGAGCTTCGGACTGATGAGTATTCGGGAGCGCATCGGTTACTATAGCGGTGAGATCAATATTGATTCAACGGTGGGTGAAGGAACAACCGTAGAACTTTTTGTGCCGGAATATCATCTCCGGGAGGTTGCAGAAGTGGAAACTGAATAAAGGGGGGAAAAATGATAAAAGTACTACTGGCAGATGATCATAAAATATTCAGAGAGGGGTTGACGGCCTTGCTAGAGGAAGATGCCGGAGTGGATGTGGTCGGGCTGGCGGATGATGGGCGCTCTGCCATTAAACTGGCAAGAGAGAAGCGTCCGCATGTTGTCGTGATGGATGTGTCCATGCCGGACTTAAACGGGATTGAAGCGACTCGGAACATTAAAAAGGAAAACAAAATGGTCCAGGTCCTCGCGCTCTCCATGCACAACGATCAGACCTTTATCAATGAAATGTTTAAAGCCGGGGCATCGGGCTATCTGCTGAAAGACTGTGCCAGTGATGAACTCGTTCGTGCCATACATTATGTGCACGAGGGAAAGACCTACATCAGTCCATCAATAGCGGGTCTGCTGGTCGATGATTATTTAAAGCGCGATGAGGAGAAATCCTCTGTTTTTTACCGCTTAACAGATCGGGAAAGAGAAGTGCTGCAATTAATGACGGAGGGAAACAGTATGAAGGAGATTGCCGATATGCTGTCCGTGAGTGTGAAAACAGTGCATACACACCGTCAGAATATTATGGAAAAACTAGATATGCACAGCACGGCAGAACTTACCAAATATGCTATCAAGCAGGGTGTTACCAGTTTGGATTGAAATATCCGGACCCTCCTTGAAGCCCGGTTATTTCCTGCTCCGGGGCCCATGACCCGGTTTTCTAAGGCTTGAATAAGCAACTGAAGGGGTGGCATATATGTCAGAATACCGCCGAACAGTGGTGTTATTCTCACCGGCATTCTGGATGACGGCCGGTGCCTCGTTGTTTTTGTTCATCTCTGGTCTGGCATGTCTAAACTGTTTCATAATCCCCACATTACCGTAATGCTGTTTTCAACGTAATGTGAAATTATATGAATCTAAGGAAAAAATTTCTTAGCCTGCATTATTCATAAAAATGGATGGGAATGATTGTACCTCTTGGGTATGGGATGGATATAGATTTTTGATCAAGAAATTTATTCTCATCCATT
>CAYXEW010000144.1:1607-4906 GCA_964464115.1 uncultured Verrucomicrobiota bacterium | reverse complement strand
ACGACATCGGCGAGGACACCCTTGCCCTCATGAGACGTCGTCGAACTGTGATCTCATCATCGAATCCCGTACTCGTACACCTACTCTTACACCCCAATCTCTCCCTATCCATGCCCAGAAAATCTCGCTACCCGATATGTCCGACCCTTCGATCCGCTAGTTTCCAACATTTCCAGTAAAGTCCAAGACATCCTGCAATCCGCCAAGTCTCTTTTTACCCACAGATTCTGCGGAAGACCCATATTTTGTACCTCTGTTTTCAGCATTTCAACTGCCGGATATTAGGTTTAATGTGGTCAACGCCCACGTGTAACAAAAAACAGGGTTGCCTAATGCTGTCGAGTCGTGTAGATTCCGGCTTTCTTGGTAAAAATTGAGAGATAAACGTATGGTTACTTATCGAAGAGACACCCTGGACTTGTTGGAAGCCGAGGCCATCTATGTAATACGCGAAGTGGCGGCGCAATTCGAACGCCCCGTCATGCTATTCTCCGGTGGCAAGGACTCCATTCTTATGAGCTGGCTGGCGCGCAAAGCATTCTATCCCGGCAAAATCCCGTTTCCCCTGATGCACATCGATACGGGTCACAATTTCGACGAGACGCTGATGTTTCGCGATCGTTGGGTTGATGATATTAAAGCTTCGCTGATTGTCCGGACCGTTGCGGATTCCATAAGCAATGGGCGTGTGCAGGAGGAAGAGGGTCCCAATCCAAGTCGCAATGCCGCGCAAACGGTTACACTGCTCGATGCTATGAGTGAATTTAAGTTTGACTGCGCGCTGGGTGGCGCCAGACGTGATGAAGAGAAGGCCCGCGCGAAAGAGCGGTTTTTCAGTTTTCGCGATCGATTTGGGCAATGGGATCCCAAGAATCAACGCCCCGAGCTCTGGAACATCTATAACGGAATGAAACGCCCCGGTGAACACATTCGGGCCTTTCCTGTCAGCAACTGGACTGAGTTGGATGTATGGCAATACATACAGCGCGAAGGCGTAGAGCTGCCCAGCTTGTATTTCACCCATGAGCGCGAGGTGATTCGTCGCGATGGCACGATTCTGGCGACGGGGCCATATAATCAGCCGCAGGAAAATGAAACCGCCGAGATGGCCTGGGTGCGCTTTCGTACGATAGGCGACATGACGTGCACAGGCGCCACAGAGAGCAATGCCAACACGGTTGAAGATATTGTCAACGAAATTGCCGCCACGAGGGTGACGGAGCGCGGGGGCCGTGCCGATGACAGGCGTAGCGAAGCGGCAATGGAAGATCGAAAAAAGCGAGGATATTTCTAAAATGAGCGATGTGGAAACAAAAACTCAACTCGTCAAAGAGCGAGATATGTTGCGCTTTACTACAGCCGGAAGCGTGGACGATGGCAAGAGCACACTGATCGGACGCATGCTCTACGATAGCAAGCAGATTTTTCAGGATCAGATGGAAACGCTGGAAAAGGCCAGTCGCCTGCGCGGTGAGGAACAGGTAAACCTGGCGCTATTGACGGACGGCCTGCGTGCTGAGAGAGAGCAGGGGATTACCATCGATGTGGCCTATCGATATTTTTCGACAGCCCGTCGTAAATACATTATTGCCGACACGCCCGGACATGAACAGTATACCCGCAATATGGTGACCGGTGCCTCCAGTGCAGACCTGGCCGTGATTCTGATTGACGCGCGCCACGGGGTGCTGACACAAAGCAAGCGACATGGCATTATTGCCAGCCTTCTGGGTATTCCCCACGTCGTGGTATGTGTAAACAAGATGGATCTGGTGGACTATTCGCAGGAGCGTTACCAGGAGGTTGTAGACACCTATCAGCAGTTTGCCCGCAAGCTCAACATTCACGATTTGACATTTATTCCGGTCTCCGCGCTTGTGGGTGATAATGTGGTCAACCGCAGTGAAAAGACGCCTTGGTACGAAGGCCCGCCCCTCTTACAGTTTCTTGAAAATGTAACGATCAGTGCTGACCGAAACCTCGTTGATTTTCGCTTTCCTGTGCAGTATGTCGTGCGTCCGCACCAAGACTTCCGCGGTTTCTCGGGGTTGGTCGTTTCGGGCACCATTAAACGCGGCGAAGAGATTACGGTGTTGCCCAGTTTTCAGCACTCCAAGGTTAAGGGCCTGCAATTTTATGAACAGGAACTGGACCAGATCGAAGAGGGGCAGTCGGTTATTATTACGCTGGAAGACGAGATTGATATCAGTCGCGGCGACATGATTGTTCGCCGTCAGAATGTGCCGGATGTTGAGAATGATTTTGAGGCGGTCCTGTGCTGGATGGATGAACGCCACGAACTGACGCCCGAGACACAATATGTCCTGCAGCATACAACGCAGAATACATCGGCCTATGTAGATGAAATTGTGTACAGGTTAGACGTCAATTCATTGCATCGGGCGCCGGCTGAATCATTGGCCCTGAACGAGATTGGCCGCGTAAAAATTACGACAGCCAAGCCGCTGTTCTTTGACTCTTATGACCGGAACAGGGCTACCGGTGGATTCATTCTTATTGATGCCCACGATTTTCGGACGGTAGCGGCAGGTATGATACGACACAGCTCCCGCGGCACGATAGAGCCGATGAACCGCAGGCAGTGGGGAACTCAACTGGCCCCGGCAACAGAGGCGGATATCCAGTGGAATCCCGGACTGGTGGCCCTGACAGACCGCATTGCACATCAGGGTCACAAACCCCTGTGCGTATGGATCACTTCTGCTCACATGGACAAGGTACAGCCCTTGGTTCAGCGCGTGGAAAAACAGCTTTTTGACGAGGGCTTGAATGTGTTCCGCCTGGATAAGGCCAATCTTAAAAACGGACTGAATGCCGACTTGCGTCACAGTCTGATGCATGGCCCTGAACCCGTCAGGCGTGCCGGCCATGTGGCGCGACTGCTCTGCGACAGCGGTCAGATTGTGCTTTGCACGCTGCCGGCGGACGCCCGGAGAGAACGCACCTATGTACGTTCGCTGTTTCCCGAAGGTCAATTCTTCGAAATATTTGCCACAGATGAAGAACCTCTTCCCGATAAAACACCTGAAGGAATCAAACAAACATTTGAACGACCCGAGAAAGCCGATCTTGTGCTCGATGCAGAGGACGGAGATGCCGATGTCGTGCTACTTGATTTTCTACGCACACACCTTTGCAGTGCGCGCGCTTAACTGGAAACGGACAGGTAGGGAAGTTCAGCCGCCATCGAGACGAGGCGGCGATATATCAATTGCTGTGCTTCGCAGAAAGCATCTTTTGACAGCCTTGACTCGGCGCTTTCAATTATGCTGAGTATG
>CAYXEW010000144.1:0-1597 GCA_964464115.1 uncultured Verrucomicrobiota bacterium | reverse complement strand
GACCCAACCCGCCATGAGACCATAGTGGACCTGATGACGCTGCAGGCAGTCGCTACGGGCGTGCAGCGCCTTTACAACTCCGGGCGGCAGCGTTTCCGGCCAGGCCAGTTCATGGCGCGCCAGCTCCTGTTTAATGGCGTCAGGACTGAAAACGCCATACTGCGACATGATCACCTCGTACGTGTTGGCATTGAGAACGTCATTGCTGCCTTCAAATATTTGAAATGGTCGTGCATCTACATAGGCTCTACCAGCTACATGTTCGTTCTTATAAGCTGCGGACGCAAACAGGTGAACGGCATTGTCGGCAGCCTCAGCCATGGCTGTCGAAGTCACTGTCTTGACGGCGTTGGCCGGGATGTAATCTGTTGAAAGGTCATCTTTCCGGTCCATCAACTCGGTGGCAAAATCAGCTACACAGTTGCAAATCACAGACCATCCTCGCATGGTTTCTAGGCGAAACCGAACCTGATCATAGTCGACAATAGGCCGTCCAAACACGTTGCGTACCCTGGCTCGATGTGCGGCTTCATCGGCCAGGCGTTCACAGAGTCCTGCCGCAATGGCCGAAATACCGAGTCTGCTGCGAAAGAGGGTATCATAGATCATGCGTAATGATCCCCCGTTCCTAGAAACAAGATCGTGCTCATGGGGAACATCGACTCCGTCAAACTTGGTTTGACCATAAGGTATCGGTTGCAGACCAAGGGCGTCGAACTTGGTTTCAAGGTTCATGCCGGGCGCTGAGCGGGGGATATAAAGCAACTTTATTCGCCGCGTCGGTTTGCCGCGTTTTATCACTCTTGCCGCGACCAGCCAGTGTTCGGCCTGTCCGGTGAGACCGCCCCAGCACTTCGTGCCGTTCAATACCATAGGCTGGGAGCTGTTATCTATAAATGATTGCAGGTTGAATATATCTGTACCGCCGCCCGGTTCGGTAATCATCATCCCACCCAGTGCGCCATGGTGCGTAAACTGAGGTATAACCCGGTCCAGCAATTCACAATTACCGTTTTTCAGCAGAGGTAATAAAAATAGAGAGCCCGTGATGCCGACAGTCAAACCGAGAGGTAGCGAATGGTATGCGACCGTCTTGACCAGTGACATATATGTGTGAGCACCTCGGCAGCACCCCCCCCGCTCCTCCGGGACAAAAGACCGAAAGGGGTGAAGATCGAGAAATTCCCGTAGAAATTGTTCGTCGTATACGGGTGAGCCGCTGGTGGTCCCAAAATATGACGACAAGCAATTTTCAATGACTGTACTGTGATCTGATGCTGTTGTTATGATAGTCCCATCCGGTTAGCGTTAAGCTGAACACTTCCACACATTGCCGGAATATCAACACGATTGTTTCCAAAATCTCATTCTTCACGAATGTGTGTGTCAACAACCTCATCGGGGGGGGCAATATAAAGAGAGAAGAGGAAAGCCACAGATGTATCAAGCTGAAGACATGATGGATGCAGATTAGAAATAGAATGATTCATGGAACAACCCGAAGGGTTTTACCTTGCCAAAGCCCCGATGCTGTAAGAAATCGGTCGCGGTGGAACGCGACCCTCCACATGGATACATAACTGGAGGGCGAAGCTCC
>CAYXEW010000143.1:0-4949 GCA_964464115.1 uncultured Verrucomicrobiota bacterium | reverse complement strand
ACCCCCAATCTCTCCCTATCCATGCCCAGAAAATCTCGCTACGAGATATTTCCGACCCTTCGATCCGCTATTTTCCAACATTTCCAGCAAAGTATAAGACATCCTCAATCCGCCAAGTCTCTTTTTACCCACAGATTCTGAGGAGGAACCTTCTTTTTACTGCAATCCGCACCAGATCAGACCCTTTCCCAGGCCGTTGCCTGCGAAAGGGTATGCTGGAATTTACGCGCGGTTTCGCGAATTACAAATGGAATATCCCGCGGTTCACCCAGGAGGCGAAAATGGGGATGCAACAGATCGGTGATGGCTTCCAGCGTGGTGTAGATCTCGCCCGCTTTGCGAAAGCCGCCGATCCACTCGGAGCGCTCGGTAAACTCAGTCAGCCAGGTGTAGGGAGATGTTAGCACCAGCACGCCACCTTGGTTGATCCGCTCGTGAATGGAAGTCAAAAACCCTGACGGACTGTAGAGCCGGTCAATCAGGTTGGCGGCCAGTACGAGGTCATAGCCGGTATAAAGATCCTTCAGGTTGCAGGCATCGGCCTGAAAGAAGGAAACGCGCCGGGTCGTCTCTTCGAGCCCGACGTCTGCCAGTCTGCGCTCGAGGTAACTGGTCAGTTCACCTTCCTCTAGGCGTGTATAGCGGATGGCCCCTTGCTCTGCCATTATTACACCCATCCGGATCAGATTAGCCGAAAAGTCTAGGCCGGTGACATTTTTAAAATGCCGCGCCAGCTCGAAAGAGGCTCGTCCGGCGGCGCAGCCAATGTCCAGTGCGCGCTCAGTGGACCGGCCCTGCATCTGCTCCATGCAGAATTCAGCGCAGGCTGTGGCGAAGTTCGGCACCCCGAAGTGAATCTCCCCATAGTGAAATTCACAGTATTGGCAGACCGCGTCATCGGATTCATAGAGATTGGACTCAAGGGAAACCTCCAAAGGCGCATCGCTCTCGACGTAGCGCAGGCCGGCATGCTGATAGAAATGGCGACGAAAGGCGTAGCGCGCATCCCGCGTCGCTTCATTGCCGGTGGAAATCCACGATCCGCCTTTGATAAGGTTGTGTCGACCGTCGAATGTGGGGGTAGAAAAATCATCATAGTACGGATGCGTTTCAAAACCCCGAAAGCCGGTAATAGGCGTCTCGGTCCACTGCCAGACATTACCGATGATATCGCTGAACGGGCCGAAACGGAAGCGATCCACGGGGCAGGGTGAGGCAAAATGCTCTAGGTTGATGTTGCCGGGGGCCTGTTCCCAGTCGGGTTGATCCTCCTCGACGTGCCGGTCGCGCAGCAGCATCCACTCCGCTTCAGATGGCAGCCGGATCGGCTTGCCGGTACGCGCGGCCATCCAGTTGCAGAAGGCCTTGGCTTCAAGCTGGTTCAGCTCAACAGGCCAATCCCAGGGCATCGGAACCTCTTCGAGCATTAACCGCAGGCGGTACTCGCTTCCGCCCGTTCGCCAGAAGCGGGGCCGCTCGGCCTGAATATAGTTGCGCCAGCCCCACCCTTCTTCTGTCCACCAGCGCTGTTCACGGTAGCCGCCATCCTCGATAAATCCATGAAATTCGCGATTTGTGACGGGAAAGCGCGCCGCCCGAAAGGTTTGAATCTCTTCCTCATGTGTACCGAATTCGTTATCCCAGCCATACAGCGGGTGACTCTTTTTTTTACCGAGCCGGACGCTGCCGCCGGAAACATTAATCAGCTCGTTGCGGGGCGGCTCTCCGCTCTCGCGGCACGGCTCCCAGAGCGGGTGCTGGCGGAGATGCTCAAGCGGCAACTGCCGGATTAAAACCGATGAGGTCTCCAAATGGATGCGAGCGTGTTCAATACCCATCATCACAGCCCAGAAAGGATGATCCCAGTTGATTGGAATGTCCAGCGGCGCCGTGCGAATTACCACGTCAACAGCCTCTCGCACTGTATCGCGGTACTGCTGTACCTCGTCAACCGTTGGCCAGTCATAATGTTCTGTATTTAAATCGTCCCATGACATCTCATCCACACCCACCGCAAACATCGACTCGTATTGCGGATTTATGCGCCCGGGCAACAGCCTCGCGATCAGCAGCTTGTTGACATAGAGCACCGCCGTGTGGCCGAAGTAGAAAATCAATGGATGACGCAGAGGGTCCGCCCGCAGGTAAAAGGCTTCATGGGTTCGCATCGTCTGCATCAGGGCCTCTTCCATATCAGTTGTTGCATGGAAATAGCGCCGGATTTCCTCGCGCTTGACCTCCGGGTCACCGCGATCCAGGTGAACAGTTCGTCGGCCGCGAAGTGATACGTCCTTTTGTAATGGAACAGATCGTTCGCCCATTATTTTTTTCTCCCTTCTAAAAATTATAACTTCACGGCACCTCTGAACGCCTACGCCATTAGCGGATATGAAGTCAGGCCCTTGCATACTCCCACAGTACCGTTGAATCTAGAAAGAGCCGTATTCATAAAAAACGCCATAACAAATAGTATGTATTGAATTACATTAGCCTCATCCATTTTTATGAATAGATCACGCTAGTTGATCGTATAGCTTTCACCTGTTGGGTGAAAGAAAGATTGCTTAATTTTGAACCACAAGGGGTTGCCGATTTTGCCGCATCTGCTTTGTTATGAGAGGTAGCTGCCAGCAACGCCTGCGCATAGCGAACGCGCATCTATGGTATCCGAGACGAAGTCGAGAGAGGCCGCCATCGGCGGCAACGAAACGGAGCGGAATGGCAAGCGTGGCAACTGCCGAATAGTGGATGAGTAATGTCCACCTGTAAAAGGCCAGCCTTACGGGCGTTGGGCGGAGAGCAGATTGTCGTAGTCTGCGATGCGGTTCTTCCAGCGATGGGCTGAAAACATTTCTGTGAGGGTTTTTTCCCGATAGAGCCCTTGATCCAATGTGTCCGTCAGCCGGCCGTAGAGTTCCCTGTCTGTTTTGTAAAGGACCTGTTGCCGATGGGTTTCGGGAATGAGTTCGGGGTAAGAGAGGCGTTCGGGCAGCAGTGGAAAACAGCCGCACTGAACAGCCTCGACAATAGACAGCCCGAAGTTTTCCTGAATCGCGGTGCTGATAACGATGTCACCTTCGGCCAGGAGTGAAAAATAGTCCGCGCGGGTGTCGACGTAACCGGCGTGAAAGATGCGATCGCGGAGTCGGTCGATCAGTGGCTGACAGGCCGGTGGGTGTTCGGCCGGCGACTCTCCCAACAGGATAACCTCAAAGTTGTAACCGGCTTCCATGCAGCGAATGAGGGTCTCCAGAAATAGGGCTGGCTGTTTATCGTGCTCCCAACGGTGATTCCATAGAATTCGCGGCGTGTCACCTGTGTGCGTGCGGACGGGCAGGTGGAGGGGGGTATCGGTTCCAGGGTACAGGGTGAAGGCGCGCTCCTGTACGCGTCTGATCCAGTATTCCGGGTTCAAGGTGGTGCGGGGAATTTCGCCAATAAACAGCTCCAGCGCCCGGTGATAGCTGTTGCGATGGAAGTCTGAATTGTAGAGCACACAATCTGCGACGGCCGTATTTATGAAATCAATCCACAGGGCGTGGAAGTCCTGTCTTTGAGAAGGGCTTTTCGGGTAGGTCAGCTGGTTTTCGTGCGCATACAGCACCACCGGCGGACAGGTCGGCCCAATGAGGGCTTTCAAGTCAGCGATATTGCAGAGACTGGTCACGAAAATAAGGTCAAAATCAGCGAGATCATCCGATTGCTCAATCAGTTCGGCAGCGCTCCCTTTCATACGCCAGCGCCAAAAGTGGTCCGGCAGCGTATACAGGGAAAACCGGTGGCGGGAGTGGCTCATCAGCCCATCCATAAAAACGCGGTGTGATCCCCCGTAAAATGATTCAATGGCGGCAATATTTAATGCGTTTTTCATCGGTATATCATGTTGTCACTCAGCCTCAGCACGGGTTGTTTTGCCGGCTCTTTTTTCGGCTGTTCCATCAAAATCGGATTGGATTCTGGCAACGATGCGGTGTATAAGTACAATATGAGAGTACAAAGTCAAAACGTAAATCATGTTTCATTTTGGTTGAGGCCGTTTTTCTGGAATCAGAGGCGCAAATATGGGCAACCGCTGGAAGCGGCCCTGTTGTGGGCGCGCAGACCGCGCCTCTTTGCCGCCATCGCTTTCTTATACGGTATGCTGGACTTGAAGCGTTCTCTTGTGTCGCCTGTCATTCGATCCTTGGTTACCGTGCGGGTTTCGCAAATTAATCACTGTCGTTTTTGTGTGGATTTAAACTCGATGACTTTGGCCAAGCGCGCGGGATCCATGGATAAGGTAAAGCAGCTCGAGACGTGGCGTGAGAACGAAATCTTCACGGACCGGGAGTGCGCCGCGCTGGCTTATGCGGAGGCAGTGACCTTTTCTGACCGAGAGGTCAGCGATGAGGACGTCGACCGCTTGAGGGCATTCTGGGATGATGACGGAATCCTCGAGTTGACCGCCCTGATTGCCTTCCAGAACCTTTCGAGCAAGTTTAATGCGGCACTGGATGTTGCACCCCAGGGATTCTGCTCTACGTAATATGCTTTACAGCCGTTAGCCTGCACTATTCATAAAGCCGCCATAAAAAGTGGTTCTTCGCAGAATTTTATGGAAGATGAAAAATATTGACGGTTTATGGACAGGTCCGAATGGCACTAACTTAAGCCCTTGATTCAAGTATATCCACCGCTACGTTTATCCCGTAGCTGCGGGAAGGTGGATGATTAAGCCGTTAACATAGCCCCCCGGCTTTACTTGGATAAAATCGACATCAGGCCAAGCATAATAACGAGAATATTTATGCAACGCCATCTTAAGTTAGTGCCATTCAGGACAGGTCCATTGAAGCAGCAACTAAATGAATCATGAGGTATACATGGCTGGGTATCCTCCTCAGTCGCTTTCCGAGGGTCAAGAGATGCGCCTGTGCCCTTGATCGTGCAAGGGAGATAGGTGTGTACGA
>CAYXEW010000142.1:0-5169 GCA_964464115.1 uncultured Verrucomicrobiota bacterium | reverse complement strand
GAATGGTGTCTGTTCCCGTCCGCGGGAACCGGTCAATCGGAGCGCTCCGAAGTCTTGAGAGCGCCCCGATTGGACGCACTATTCGCTGATGTTATAGAGACAGTACACGCTTTGCACAAAATAGTACGAAGAAGCTGTTTATTACGTATTTCTTTGAGTATATAGAAGTATGGCTTTTCGTGTAATTCTTTTTGATGATGATGATCTGATGCTGCGCATCATGAGTAAGCTGCTGGGACATCAGGGTTGCGAAGTGGTGAGCTATCCGCGGGCGCAGTTACTGGCGACATGTGTGTGCCTGGATAATAAGACCGCGTGTGCAAACGCATTGATTGCGGATAACCGTATGCCGGGCATGTCCGGCCTGGAGTTGATCCGCAGACTGCGCGAGCGGGATTGTCATATTCCACATATGGCTATCATGTCGGGTGTGTGGACACCGGAAGAATATCAGCAAGCCCTTGATCTGCGCGTCAAGATTTTGCTGAAGGCATCCAAACTGCACGAAGTGCTCCATTGGATTAAAGTCTGCCAATGTTGTGGGGATCCGATGTTGGAACTCACAGGCGCTTATGTGTCATCGTTTAAACCCGCCAAGCCGATCGTATAATTCATGGAATCCAACAGTGTGCGCGTCGGAACTTTGGGCATCTCGCCCCAGCGTCCGAGCCGTTCAATTTCAGGCTGTGTTTGTACAAAAACATCAACGATATCAGGATCAAACTGTTTCCCCTTTTGTTTCATTATTTCTTCAAGCGCCGTCGCTGCTGGGATCGAGGGTTTATATATGCGAACAGATCGCATGGCATCATAGGCGTCTACAATAGAGAATATACGCGCCCCGAGACAGATGTCTTTTCCTTGCAGACCCCGCGGGTATCCCGAACCATCATATTTTTCCTGATGGGAAAGTACAATCTCGGCTGCTTCTCTGAGATCTTCACAGGGCTTGAGAATTTCAAAGCCGATTTCGGGGTGCCTTTTCATAACGCGCATTTCCTCGTCATTCAGGCTCTCCGGTTTCAGCAGAATACTGTCGGGAATGGCCACTTTGCCGATGTCGTGCAGCGCGGCCCCCTCACTCAGGGTTTTCAGCTCTTTGTCAGACAGTTGCATGGCTTTTCCCATCACCAGCGAAAGCTGTTTGACCCGCATACTGTGCTGGCCCGTCGTATGCTCCCGGGCATCCAGCATGGCCACGATGGCCTCCAGGGTGTTTTCATACGATTTCTCCATTTGCTCCATCGCCATCTCGAGAGCCACGCTTTTCTCACGAATCATGTCCTCGAGATGAATATGGTATAAAGCATTCTCCAGTTTGAGATGATGATAGTCCATTGCCCGTTTCAGTGTCACAAAGAGTTTGTCCCGGTTAACGGGTGTTTCTACCACATCAAACACCCCCTCGCGAAAACTGCGGATGGCGGTCTGCATTAAATGTTGAGGGGTAATAAGTATCGTGACAACGTACTGATCAATGGCTTTCACGTCGCTCATAAACCGGCTGCTTCCATCACGTATCAGTTCCGTTTGTATCAGCAACAGGTTGAACTCGCGTTTTCTCAAACGCAGAATCTGCAAAACTTCTTTCTCCGTCTGGACACAGGTGATCTGGAAACGGTCATGCTGCAGCAGTTCTCGAACGACTGTGCAGTTATCTTTTTTTGAATAGAGCAGGAGTTGCGGTGCACCGGTTTCTTCCGCCGTACTGGTTGAGCGCTGGGCGCGATCCAGGTCAAGGGAGATTTCACTATACGCGCCGTTTTTCTCCATATAAATGCTGTTTAGTGATATCTGTTTCGCCTTATACATGGCCTGATCGGCGGCATTCATCAGTGCTTCATGAGTGTTTATTGATTCATTGAATACACCGGCACCCACGGATGCATGGGCCGTTAGATCATGATCATCCCGGCAAAACACATGCTTGTTCATAGCTTGTGCAATCCGCTTGGCGACGATTGAGGCCTCCTTCTCGCCGGCCTCAGGCAACAGTACAGCGAACTCATCACCGCCCATTCTTCCGACGATATCAGAGTCCCTGCCGGCGCGTTGGAGCAGGTGTGCAAACTCGCACAAGATACGGTCGCCGACGGGGTGGCCATACGTGTCATTGATTTGTTTGAACTCGTCTAAATCGATGACCAGAACGGCAAATGTCTGGTTGTTTTTCTTCGCTTCTGTAGCATGATATTCCAGCAGCGCTTCAAATTTTCGCCTGTTGTACACACCGGTCAATGGATCGCGAATGGCGAGGTTCCATATACGATTTAGAGCGGCCAGAACCGTCGAGAGCTGGTTGGCCGCATGATAGAGGAAACAAATTTCTGATTCTGAATAAAACACCTTTTCCGTAGATGCCGTGGTCAACAGCCCCCACAATTCTCCGCCAATAATAATCGGTATTGAAAAACTGCTCGCAATGGTTGAAGCCCCCCCCTCTTCCAACTCCTTTCCCGTCACCTCAACCGCCGCAATATTGACAGGCTTTTTTCTTTTGGAAAGCGCATGGTAGCGGGCCACCATATCCCGCTGTAATGCGTCGATAAAGGGTTGAGCCACCGGCTCATACAGCGAAATCATCAGCATGTGGCGCCCATCCTCGTGACCCAGCACCCCGACGGCAGATCCCGGCATGATACGACCAAGACCGGTGTTCAGTTTTTTCAGGGCATCCGTCAGATTGTCTCCGCCCATGGCGGTTTCGCTCAATTGCCTCAATATTTTTAATTGATTTCGTATTTCTCCCACCCGCTGCTGGTCCGAAATCTTCAACCGGTGTTTTTTTTCCTCCGCTACTTTTTTAATATGACGGCTCAGCTCTTCAGGGTGGATAGGCTTTTCGAGAAAATGTTCAATACCTCGTTGGCGTGCCCGCTTTTCAATATCCCGGTCGGGAAAGCCCGTCAGAATGATAAACCCGAGCCAAGGCCAGATTCTCTGAGCTTCTTCTATGAAGGTCATGCCGTCCATGCCCGGCATGTTCAAATCGACCACCAGCACATCGAAATCATGCTCGAGTAGCATGTGCAGAGCAATGGGCCCCTCGTCAGCGACCTCTACAGAACACCCTTCTTTCTCCATGGATAATTTGAGAAGGCGCCTTATGATAGGATCATCGTCAATGATCAGTACATTGATACACCCCGTTGACATGTGTTGAGTTTTTGCCTGCACCGTCATACAATAACCTGCATCAAATCAAAGCAAAAGCAAAACTGACATGCAAAAGAGTTTATTGTAGAGACCTGCTGACAGCAGATGTATGATGGGATGTCGAAAAATCAGGCAGAGGCTTCGATCGGAAGCACGATCCTCCCCTGTGATGAAAAAATGACGAAGAACCTCGAATATTGATCATTATGTATTACATTGACATGTTTAGTTAGGTTGCAAACAACGATATGACAAATTATGAAACAGCATTTATTAAGACGGACCAAAACCTGAACCCGCTGGTGCAGGCGCTTCATGAAAGCCTCGTTTCCGTCGTCATAACGGATACACACAGCACCATTGTTTATGTGAACGAATTTTTCTGCAAGCTGACGGGATACACGCCTGATGAAGTGCTCGGGAAACCCGCCCGCCTGCTGCAGTCCGGTAAACAACCCGACTCATTCTACAAATCCATGTGGGCGGCGCTCTTTGAAGGCAAAACATGGCGCGGTGAATTTCATAATAAAAAGAAAAACGGTGAATTATTCTGGGAGATGGCCTCCATTACGCCCCTCAAAAATGATGATGGGATCGTGACACATTACATTGCGATAAAAGATGATATAACCGGGCGTATAGAGGCGGAAAACCGATTAAAGCAGACCAATCAGAAACTGGCATCAGCACTGCAATCGCTTTCGGAAAAAGAAAATCAGTTGGTGCATCAGGAACGATTGCGGGCTCTGGGCCAGATGGCGAGTGGAGTTGCTCATGATTTCAATAATGCACTGCAGCCCATATTATTGGCGGCTGGTATGCTGGATGCTGATGAGGATATACTGGGCCCTAATCCTGAAGCAAGGGGTTATGTCAAAGACATCCTTACGGCGGCGCGGGATGCCGCGCACACGGTCAGGCGTCTGGTTCGGTTTTACAGCAAGTCAGATCGGGATGAACTGGTGCCGGTCGATCTCAAAACCTTGATACCCGATGTGTTGGAGTTGACGCGCTACATGTGGAAAGAAGAGGCCTCCTCAAGGGGTGTCCAGATTGAAGTCAACACGCACATAGGAAGGCCCTGTATTATCAAGGGGGTGCCGGAGGAACTGCGCGAAGTTGTTGTCAATCTCGTGTTTAATGCGGTGGATGCTATAGAAGACAAGGGTACAATCACCGTTTCCTGCAAACAGGAGAAGGGCTCCGTCGTGCTGGAGGTGGCTGATGACGGCGTTGGAATGGAAAAAGAGGTGAAAGAGAAATGCCTGGAACCCTTTTTCACAACAAAGAAGAGCCGCGGATCAGGTCTCGGTTTGTCCATTGTGCACGGAATTTTGAAAAGGCACGATGCCGAAATCACCTTTGACAGCGATAGTCAGACGGGTACCCGGGTGCGCATCCTCTTTTCCGCCTTCTCCGAACACGATGAACAGCCCGTTTTAGAAATGGCATCAGATTCCATTTCCCACCCTGTCGGCAAATGGCGCATCCTGTTGGTGGATGATGATTTCCTGGTTGCCAATGCAATGGAAAAACTTTTGCTTT
This sequence comes from uncultured Verrucomicrobiota bacterium, assembly GCA_964464115.1. Lineage (GTDB taxonomy): Bacteria > Verrucomicrobiota > Kiritimatiellia > CAYTQP01 > CAYXEW01 > CAYXEW01. The sequence goes on along the minus strand of CAYXEW010000142.1, from coordinate 468 downwards.
CAATGGGGCATACGGTCGTGAAAGCCTGCTCAGGAACAGATGGAAAGCTGAAGTTTGAGGAGGCACAGTACGACCTGGTGATAACCGATCAGGCTATGGCTGAGTACTCAGGTCTTAAGCTGGCCGCTTTCATCAAAGAACGGCGGCCGCTCATGAAAATTATCATGCTGACCGGTTTCAGTGAGCTGAGGTCGGAGAGTGTGGAAGATCTTGCTAATGTTGATGAACTGCTGGTAAAGCCCATCTTGAAGGCCGATTTGGCGGCGGCATTGAACAATGTCATGCAATAGCATCAGCCTCTAAACGGTCGCGGTGAAACGCGACCCTCCACGTAACAGCCGAGCCCCTCTCCTAGCCAAAAAAATGATTTTGCTATCCATGATTTTGTCACCCCTCTTCCATTCCATTCCTCTCTTCTTTGCGTTTCTTTGAGTTCTCTCGCGGCTAAATAAGAAAGATTTTTCAACC
>CAYXEW010000141.1:0-5169 GCA_964464115.1 uncultured Verrucomicrobiota bacterium | reverse complement strand
TATGCGCTTCCTGAGCCTTCTCTTATTTGCGCACATTTGCGTCTATTTGCGGTTATAATATTTTCTTCCTGTTATGGAGGGTCGCGTTCCACCGCGACCATTTTTGAAAGCGCTGTCTGAACCGATTTATATATGTGCATATACGTTCATATACGGTTGAAAACTTTTTTTATTTAGCCGCGAGAGAACTCAAAGGAACGCAAAGAAGAGGGAATGGAAAAAAAGTTTCCTCATAGAATTTCGCGCCCCCGCAGGGTTTTTCTTGCAGAAATCAGGAAAAGGCAAGTGTCTGCACAGCAGCGAATGGTGTCTGTTCCCGTCCGCGGGAACCGGTCAATCGGATCGCTCTCGAGACTTCGGAGGGATTCGGTTGGACGCACTATTCGCTGATGTTATAGAGATAGTACACGCTTTCCAGGAAATAGTACGAAGAGCCGAAAAAATGAAGTATATTAAAAAGTGTAAATAATGAGTGTATTGCATACATTGGCTCCCGTATTTATTCTGGTGGCGCTTGGGCGCCTGCTCTGTTCGTCCGGTTTTCATGATCAGGGGTTTGCCCGCGGTCTGAACCGACTGACGTACTGGTTTGCGCTGCCGGCCCTCCTGACGCACAGTATTGCCAAGGCCGATTTGGGCGGCTCTTCCGCGTTATATATATCACTGGTTATTTTTATCGCCGGTCTGCTGACCCTTCTAGCGGGATACATAGTGGGGGCACTGGTCTTTCGTATGCGGGGTATACAGCTCGGTTCCTATGTGCCGGCCGTTTTCAGAAGCAATGTCGCCTACGTTGGTCTGGCCGTCGTAGACTACTCGCTGACGGACCGCTATCCGGATGCCGTTTCCATCGCAGTGGTGGCGGTGGCGCCGCTCGTAATCTTGTACAATATCATGGCCGTCGTGATCCTGCTCGCTCATAGCGAGAACCGGGATTCGTCGGGTGGCCATATGAAGACGGTGTTGATTCAGGTGGTTCGTAATCCATTTGTACTGTCCTGCGGTGCCGGTCTGGCCATCAATCTTTTACAGATCCCGTTGCCGGCGTTTCTCTATCGAACCCTGCTGGCCCTGGGCGGTGCAGCCTTGCCGCTGGCCCTGCTGAGTATTGGGGCCAGCCTGACGCTGGATGTGCTCAAAGGCGCGGCCGCCACGTCGCTCGTAGGCGCCCTGATCAAGGTGGCGCTGTCACCGCTGCTGGGTTTGATGGTCTGCAAAGCCATCGGACTGCCGGCGCTCGAAACACAGATCACCCTCATCATGCTGGCCTGTCCAACAGCCATAGCGACGTATGTGATGACGGAAGTGCTGCATGGCGACAGCCTGATGGTGGGGCGTATTATTGTGATTAGCACGCTGCTCTCCGCCCTGTCGCTGAGCGTCGTATTGGCCTTCGGGCTGTGACGGTAGTACCTCCGGTGTCAGACTATGCATGCTGAAAAGCCGTTTTATGCCTATAAGCAGTTTATGATCGATCGCTACGGCGAACCCCTGTACCGCATTCCCGTGGACCTCGGCACGGGCTGTCCGCATCGCGACAGTCAACAGCGCGGAGGGTGTTCGTTCTGTGCAGAAGATGGCGCTCGCGCCGTTCAGACAACGGGCTGTATAAGCGTGGACGAACAGATCGAAAAGGCCGTGCTTTTTGCCCGGCGTCGCTATCGGGCGCGGGCTTTTAATCTCTACTTCCAGGCCTTCACGTCCACCTTTCAATCGGTCAGAAAACAGGAGCGCGCGTTCACCGGCAGCCTTGAAAAAGCTCCCTTCAAAGCCGTTAGCATAGGTACCCGGCCGGATTGTCTTGCGCCGGAGACGATGGAGCTGCTCGAGCACGTGAACGCAGTGGTTGAAACATGGGTCGAGCTCGGCGTGCAGACGGTTCATGATGAAACCCTACAGCGCATTCATCGCGGTCACCGCTGGGCATGCAGCAAAAGGGCCATTCGCGCACTGCATCGGAGGGGCCTGAAGGTGGCGGTACATGTCATCCTCGGCTTGCCGGGAGAATCGCGGGAGCACTTCATTCAAACGGCCCGGGCTCTGGCAGAACTGCCCGTCGATGGAATCAAAATCCATACGCTCCATGTGATAAAAGGTTCTCCCATGGCTGAAACATTTAAAACACACCCGTTCCCCGTGCTGGATGAATATACCTATGCAGAGCATTTGATGGAGTTTCTTCGTTATCTGCCCGGGCGTTGGCCCATTATGCGGATGACGACGGATACAGCCCCATCGCAGCTCATCGCTCCGCTGTGGCATATGCAGAAGGGTCAGTTTGTGGAGATGGTAACCAGACATATGACGATGCGGGATATCCGGCAGGGAGATAAACTGGAAAAAACAGAAGGTATACCGCATCACATGCGCACCTCTGAAACAAAAGACGGTTCTATTACACTCTGGAATGAAAGTGTGCGCGAATACTACCACAGCCCAGTGGGGGCACAGCATGAAGCGGAAGTGAAGTATGTCGGCGCATCGGGACTCGCCCAACAGTTGAAAAGTCGCGACGTCCGGATATTGGATATTTGTTTCGGCCTGGGTTACAACGGCCTGGCCGCCTGCCATCTGGCGATGGAACTCAGACAGCATCATCTGCACGTAACCGCACTGGAAATAGACAGGCGCGCTGTGTTGGCATCGAGCCGGACTATCAGGCAACGGCAAGAGTACACCTTTAATTGGAGGCAAGCCCTCGGCCAACTCGCCAGCGGCAAGCGCGTCACCGGAACGTATTTCGATATGGATCTGCTTATAGGCGATGCCCGCTACCTGGTCAAACAACTGCAAGGCGCGTATGATATCGTTTTTCTGGACCCGTTCTCAACACAGAAAAACAGTGAGCTCTGGACGGTGGACTTCTTTGCCGCTGTGAAATCCGTGATGAGTGACAGGGGATGCCTGTATACCTATTCTGAAAGCCGTCCCGTTCGTTCGGGCTTGCTTGAGTCGGGTTTTTATGTGGGCACGACGGCGGCCATCGGTGGGCAGCGTGGCGGAACCGCTGCCGCAGTGCAAGCTGAAGACCTGGCGGAACCGCTAACTGCGGAAACCCGGAGCGGTCTCACCACAGCGAGCTGCGGCATTCCCTACCGCGATCCGCACGGTGTCTGGTCTAATGCTGAAATCCAGCGCGAGCGGCAGAACGCTATAGTGGCATTCAAAAAAAAACGCCGGTAACAGGTCGGTCCTGAAGACTGTAAACGTACATCCGGCCGACATACAGCAAACCTGAAACAGGAAAAAAGGGTACGTCACAGCGGCCGGGGAGCATTACCTGAGAACTTTAACCTGTACCGCATGATTCAGCATTTCAACTGCCGGATACAAGGTGAATAATGCAGATCAAAGACCAGCGGTTCATTAACATGAATCTCACAAAATAACAGATTGACATTATACGTGAAAGTACGTACTCTCGGTATAAGTGAAAAACAAAAGTTATTGCACTTTACTGAATGCAAAAAAAAATGTATTTTAATAGTAGACGATAAGAAATAAATAAGTAATATGGTGACAAATACTGGAGGAACAGTGATGAAAAAATTAGTAGTAATGATGGCATTGGTAATGGCGTGCGGAGCAGCATTCGCCCAGACCAATCAAGTCCTGAGTAAGAATGCTGTTGGGTATGTACGTGTTGACACGGAGGGTGGAAAGCAATATTTGGTTGCGCCGAGCTTTGAGTCAATGGACGCTGGTGGAAATACAATCGAAAATGTAATCCCTGCAGCAGCAAGTGGGCTGGGCGGCGGAACAAAAGCATATCTTTGGGATGCTGTATCGCAGTCGTATCGTTCTGAAACATTGCAGACATTTCCCACTACAGCGTGGAACCCAGGCACAAACGTTTTGGCTCGCGGGTCGTCGTTTTGGTTGGTTCCTTCTGGAACCGATACTAACAGTATTTATTTTATGGGAGAAGTCCCTTCTGAAACAAATGCTGTTAAGTCGATCGCTGTTGGACTTTCGTTTTTGTCAGGTTCATATCCGGTGGATACACCAATAACGAATACTACTCTTATCGATACCCTTGGAGGTGGAGACAAAGCTTTTTTCTTTAGTGCAGATGTGGGTAGCTGGGTGTCAGAAACGGTACAAACATTTCCTTCGTTAGATTGGAATCCGGGAACTAACGTAATTGCAGCAGGCTATGGTGTGGTGATTAAGTCAACGGCGGGTGGCTCTTGGGATGAATTGAAGCCCTATACTTGGCCGTAATTAATGTTAAATTGAAAAACGTAATAAGATAAGTAATAGGAATAAGGAGAGATATAAATGAAAAAATTGTTAGTAATAGCTATAGTTTTAACAGTGGTTGGATCAGCATTTGCAACCATTAATATTGATTGGTATTGGGATTACGATGCTGGTGCAGCAATAGTCCAGTCTGATGGTGTAACTTTTCTTCCTTCTAATAGTATTGTACAGTTGATTTGGACATCTGATACTGTTTTAGACGCTTTAAACCCGGCTAATCCTCTGACTCCGACTGGAAATGATACTCTGCTCGCAACTGCTGGATCTGATAGCGTAGCCTTCTTTAATTTTGGTGTCAGCCAGTACGGTTCAGTTGGTGACCCGGAAGGCTACGTCGGTGGTTATGTTGGAGTAAGAATATTTGATGTTGATATGAGTGCTACACCTACTGTAGGTGATTACTATTTGGATGGTATTATTAATACCAACTTATGGGGTGGACCGATCTTGGATGGAGATCTTATACCTCCCCCGATAGCTACCCCCGCTGTGTTGGGGGCAAGTGGTGGGGTAACTCCTTTTGTAGTTAACCAGCAGATCATTCCTGAACCGGCTACGCTTATGTTTGCTTTCGCTGGTGCTGGTTTGATTGCATACCGCCGCCTCAAAGCGAAGAAATAATGGCGCAAGTCATTCTTCATGAAAAGCCCTGCACTTTTGCAGGGCTTTTTTTGTGCCATTATTATCTCTAATCTATAATCGGGATTCAAAGCCGGGAGGTTATGTCCTGATGTAGAAAAGATCCCTGCTGACGCTACGCCAACTTTTGTAGGACACGATGGTATCGTGTGCATGATTAAGAGCACCCGCCAGTCGGCGGCCAGGGGAGAACTGACCGCACTATTCAACCACCTCTTCTTTGCGTTTCTTTGAGTTCTCTCGCGGCTAAATAAAAAAAGTTTTCAA
>CAYXEW010000140.1:0-5280 GCA_964464115.1 uncultured Verrucomicrobiota bacterium | reverse complement strand
TGGCGGGAGCGACGGGACTCGAACCCGCAACAACCAGATCGACAGTCTGGGACTCTAACCAATTGAGCTACGCCCCCGTGTTAAGGTTAGATGCTCGCATAACGAGCGGGTGACAGATTAATTCAGGCCCCCATGAATGCAAGGCCTTTTTTACAAAATTTAGGCCGGTCATACACCGTGTGCCAAAGCCTCGATATGCCGCACACAACTTCCGTTACCTCTGATCCCGCTACTTTATCTGTCCGTCCCCCTGGACGACGTATTTATAAGTGGTGAGCTCTTCGAGCCCCATCGGCCCTCTGGCATGCAGTTTATCGGTGCTGATACCAATTTCCGCCCCCATACCAAATTCGGCGCCATCGGTAAACCGCGTGGACGCATTGACATAGACGGTCGCTGAATCCACCTGCTGTGTGAACACTTTCTGCGCTTTGGACGCCTCGGTAATAATGGCATCCGAGTGATGCGAACCGTAGGTATTAATATGCTCTACCGCTTCATACACATCTTTTACCACGCGCACGGCCAATATCATATCGAGATATTCTTCATACCAGTCCTGTTCGTCGGCGGACTTTATGGAGGGCAGGATCGAGCGCGAGGCCTCGTCGCCGCGCAGCTCGACGCCCCTGTTTTTAAGAATCTCCGCTATTTGGGGTAGAAATTCGCCGGCGACCGCTTTATGGACAAGCATCGTCTCCATGGCGTTACAGACACCGGGTCGCTGACATTTGGCGTTTTCACAGATCGCCAGAGCCATCTCGAGGTCGGCGGCTTCGTCTACGTATGTGTGACAAACTCCTTTGTAGTGCTTGATCACGGGTACATGCGCCATTTCGGTAACCGCCTTGATCAGGCCCTCCCCACCGCGAGGTATGATGAGATCCACTGAGCCCGTCAGTTGCACGAGTTCGCGTACGGCATCGCGATCCGTTGTTTCGATCAGTTGAATAGCATCGCGCGGCATACCAGCCCGGGCTCCGCCCGTGCGCATGGCTTCTGCAATCGCCCTGTTTGAGTGCATGGATTCTTTTCCACCCCGCAGAATCACGGCATTGGAGGTCTTAAAACACAGGCCGGCCGCATCGGCCGTCACATTGGGGCGGGATTCGTAAATGATGCCGATCACACCGATGGGCACTCTCACCTTTTTGATGACAATTCCGTTCGGGCGAATCCAGCGGCTTATTTGCGATCCGACCGGATCTTTCAGGGCCACCACGTTGCGGAGCCCAGCAATCATGCCATCCATGCGTTTCTCGTTCAGTTCCAGCCGGTCCAGGAGAGCTGCACTGAGGCCGCTTTCCCGACCCGCGGCCAGGTCTTTTTCATTGGCCTCACGAATGGCGGGACGGGATGCATCAACGGTATCGGCCATGGCTTCAAGAATCGAGTTTTTCTTTTTTGCTGACAGCTTGCACAACTCCCGTGCGGCCACGGCCGAACGATCACCGAGTTGAACCATCTCTTCATGTAAATTCATTTAAAGCTCTCCCTTTCTGTTCTTGAACAGAACCATGTTGTCGCGATGTACCGCTTCATCATAGTCCTTGGACCCGAGCAGACCAGTAATTTCATCCGTCTTTTTACCTTTGATTATGTCAATATCCCTGCTGCTGTAGTCGGTTAACCCTTTGGCAATCAATCGGTTGTCATGGCGTATAGTGACGACGGAGCCGGCTTGAAACGGACCGTCTACTTTCACGATGCCGATCGGCAGCAAACTCCGACCTTTTTCCTCAAGGGCCCGGCAGGCGCCCGCATCCACATGCAGGGTTCCCTCGCTGCGATGAAAAAAAGCAATCCACCGCTGGCGGCCCGGCATTACGTTCCGATCGGCGTCTTCCATAAAGGTGCCAACATCTTCACCACTCGCAATGCGCTGCAGTATGCGCTGCATACGGCCGTCGGCAATGACAACACAGGCACCCGCTTTGACGACGGTTTGGGCCGCCTCCAGTTTAGAAGCCATCCCCCCCGTTGAAAGTTCGTGCCCTTTTCCGGCAGTCAGCCTCACTTCATCCTCACTCACCCTTTTCAGAAAACGTACGCGCTCCGACTGTCCGCCGGTCGTCGCACGGCGCAGTCCATTCACGGTGGTGAGCAAAATCAGTGCGTCGGCATCAACCAAATGGGTGACCAGCGCAGCCAGCAAATCGTTGTCGCCAAATTTAATTTCATCGACTGCCACTGCATCATTTTCATTGACTACGGGAATAATTCCGTGGCGCAACAGGTTTTGCATAGTGTGCCTGGCATTGAGGTGGCGATGTCGCTGTTTGAGGCCGTCATGCGTCAGCAGTACTTGGCCAATGTGAAGGCCATTGCCGGAAAACAGGCGGTCATACAGGGCCATGAGGCGACTCTGGCCGACGGCCGCAGCCATTTGAAGATCCGGCATATTCGAAGGACGTTTTTTCCAGCCGAGCACCTGCATGCCTATGCCGACGGCACCCGACGTCACCAGAACGACCTCACGACCGGCCTTCACCATAGAACTGATTTCCTGGACGAGGGCCTTCACTCTGTCTTCGTGAGGGCGTCCGGAGGCCTCAACCAACACCCGGCTGCCAACTTTGACCACCAGGCGGCGCGCATTCACAATTGAGTTTCTGTTGTGTCGGGATCGATTCACAAGCACACCAATTTTTGCTAACAATTTCTTTTCAAACACACACATCTCAGCTTATATAGAGAAGCTGTAGTGTTGTTGCCGAAATACCATTCGGGCAATAGTTTGTAAAACGGAGTGTGGTCATGGCTGATGGATTAAGTAAAGCAGAAATTAAAGCCCTCGTACTTGCAGAACACGGCAATCCCTTCAGCGTTCTCGGTATGCATGAGGTGAAAAACAAAGGTGTCACCGTCCGCTCCATGCAGCCCCACGTCACAGAATTGAGCGTGATCAACACCACCACCGGCAAGGCCTTTGCCATGGAGTGTATCGACAAGATCGGTTTGTTTGAAGTCTTCATACCCGAAACCAAGACGTTTGCCTATCAACTCAAAGCTGTTTACAAAGAGGGGCATGAACGGCAATTTGAGGACCCCTACCGCTTCCCCCTCCAGCTTACTGATTTTGATCTGCACCTGATTGCGGAGGGCACTCACTACCGGACCTATCAGAAGATGGGTGCACACCTGGCCGACAATGAAGGGGTGCAGGGCGTCCATTTTTGTGTGTGGGCCCCCAATGCCATCCGCGTGAGCATTACCGGTGAATTCAACCGGTGGGACGGACGATGCCATCCCATGGAACAGCGGGGGCATACCGGTATATGGGAACTCTTTATCCCGGATTTACAGCAGGGCGACCTGTATAAATTTGAGATCAAGGGGCACAACGATTTTCTCGCCGAGAAGGCTGATCCCTATGGATTTGCGGCCGAGGTGCGCCCACAGACATCCTCCATGGTCTGGAACACTCACAACTATGAGTGGGAAGACGGGGAGTGGATGCAACAACGGCAAAAAAGGGACTGGCATAAATCGCCGATCAATGTGTATGAAGTGCACCTGGGATCGTGGAAACGCAACGGGCCTAACGAACATGACTGGCTCAGCTACCGCGAACTCGCCGATGAACTGATTCCCTATGTCCTGGAAATGGGTTTCACGCACATAGAGCTGCTGCCCATATCAGAACATCCTTTTGACGGTTCATGGGGTTATCAGACCATTGGCTATTACGCGCCGACATCTCGCTTCGGAAGTCCGGATGATTTTAAATATTTTGTCGATCAGTGCCACCGGCATGAAGTGGGCGTCCTGATCGACTGGGTGCCGGCCCATTTTCCTAAAGACGGCCACGGACTGGCCTACTTTGACGGCACTCATTTATACGAGCACTCTGATCCGCGTCAGGGTGAGCACCGTGACTGGGGAACGTTAATTTTCAACTACGGGCGCAATGAAGTGCGGTCCTTTCTCTTATCCAATGCCGTATTCTGGGCTGACACATACCACATAGACGGCCTGCGCGTGGATGCTGTGGCCAGCATGCTTTACCTCGATTATTCGAGAGAAGAGGGCGAATGGATTCCCAATGAATTTGGAGGAAATGAAAACCTCGCGGCCGTCAGTTTCCTCAAAAAGTTTAATGAAGTCATTCATGCGGAATATCCCGGGTTCATCACGTTTGCTGAAGAGTCGACGGCCTGGCCGATGGTATCGCGCCCGACCTACATTGGCGGGCTCGGTTTTGACTTTAAGTGGAACATGGGTTGGATGCACGACACCCTGCAGTACATCTGCAAGGACCCCATCCACCGCAAATATCATCATGGAGAACTGACCTTTTCACTGCTCTATGCCTTCACGGAAAACTTCATATTGCCTTTTTCGCACGATGAGGTTGTACACGGCAAAAACGCCATGCTCTCGAAAATGCCGGGTGACCTGTGGCAGAAATTTGCTAATCTGCGGGCACTCTACACCTACATGTTCACACACCCCGGGAAAAACCTTCTCTTCATGGGCTGCGAATTCGGCCAGTGGAAAGAATGGGATTACCGGGAAAGTCTGGAGTGGGGTCTGCTCGAACATGACTCGCACAGAGGCCTGCAGCGAATCGTCCGCGAGCTGAACGAAATGGTGGCTTCCGAAAAGGCCCTGCACCAGGAGGACTTTATCTGGGAAGGCTTTGAGTGGATCGAAAACCATGACTCGGAACAGAGCACCATTGCCTATATACGCTGGAGCACCGACCGCAAACAGCACATTATCTGTGCAATCAATTTTACACCGGTCCCCCGCGAGGGGTTGCGCATTGGCGTTCCCGAAATGAAGGAATACCATGAACTGCTGAACTCAGATAACGGACACTACGGAGGCAGCAATGTCCGCAACGATATCCCCATTCATGCCGAAGCATTTGCCTGGCAGACACAGCCTTACTCAATCGTCTGTACACTGCCACCGCTCGGAGCCGTCGTTTTTGCGCCCGTTATTTCCATGGAGGAATAAAATCTTCTCATTTACGGGTAGACAAACTGCAAAAAAAGGGTAGGATGCACAGTCACTTTTTTGGCGGTGGGGTAGCGAAGTGGCCAAACGCGGCAGACTGTAAATCTGTTGGTATCTACCTTCGGAGGTTCGAATCCTCCTCCCACCATTCGCCGCACTTCTTTCAGGAGGATAAGAACCTTAGATTATGAGTTTATTTGGTTCCTCGTAAAATTTTGTGGAAGATGAAAAATATTGACGGTTAATGGGAAGGTCCATTGAAGCAGCAACTAAATGAATCATGAGGTATACACAAATGTAAAGGAGTGGAGGGTC
>CAYXEW010000139.1:0-5550 GCA_964464115.1 uncultured Verrucomicrobiota bacterium | reverse complement strand
CTTCAATGGACCTTTCCATTAACCGTCACTATTTTTCAGCTTCCACGAAATTCTATGAGGAACCAAGAAATCAGCAACTTACAATAATGGGCTTCCATTGCAATAAATGGCTGGATAAACAAATAAAATCGGTGTTTAATGCCCAACGTATGAAAATAAATACCTTTATGATAATGAAGAATAATACATTTGTGCGGTTGCTGTTGGCGCCTTGTTTACTATATTTTGTTGCGTTCACAGCTCTTACATGGCCACAAATATTCTCTTTTTCCTCTCACTTTTTTACTGATGGCGGCGACGGACTGCAGATGGTGTGGAACCTGTGGTGGGTCAATAAAGCGGCAATAGAAATCCACACAAACCCCTGGTACACGACATGGCTGCACGCACCTCACGGCGTCAGCCTTCTGGCGCATACCCTGCATCCGCTGAAAGGGTTTCTATCTATTCCCCTGCTATCCTTTCTGAGCTTAAAACAGGTTTACAATACAGCACTGATCTCCTCTTTTATTTTGAGCGGAACCACGGCGTTCTGGCTGGCCCGTTACCTTAAGGCCTCTTATATTGCCAGTTTGCTGGCGGGCTTTATTTTCACCTTCTCCAACTACCATTTTACGCATGCGCAGGGCCATATGCAACTCGTCGCTATGGAGTGGGTGCCCCTGTATATTCTTTTCCTGCTTAAATGGCTAGATAAACCGTCTCACTTCAACGCGATGGCCATGGGTGCTAGCCTTTTCCTGGTAATTCTCTGCGATTACTATTATTTCTTCTTCTGCGGTCTCTCCACCGTCATTGCCTGCTTGTGGAAAATCACACACGAAAGAGAGCTGGTTTTTCTTTCCAGAAAATATATTTTAACCGGGTTAACGTTTGTCGCTATAGCGCTACCTACGTCCGGTTTTCTCGCAGGCTCCCTGTCACATCTTTCGCATTCTGACCCATTGTCCGGGGTTCATCTGGCTAGAGAATTTCCTATGGATCTGCTGGCTTATGTCATTCCTGGAGGCCACTGGAAGTTTAACGAATGGACTGAATGGTACTGGTCTAAACTTCCGGGCAATATCAATGAATCAAGCGTCCACCTGGGCCTTGCAGTCTGTTTTTTAACAGCATGCGCTTTCATCCTCAGAAAACGTATCAACAACCGTTTCACCGGCCTTTTTTTTACGCTGTTCGCTTTTTTCTCCGTGATCGCATTAGGGCAGAGACTGAACATCTTCGGACATGAAATTGAATGGCTCCCCATGCCCTACGTTTTATTGGAGATCCTAATTCCACCGTTTAGGATATCAGGTGTTCCCGTAAGAATGGTAGCTGTTGCCATTTTAAGTGCCGGCATCCTGTCGGCCTTTTCCTTTGACTACCTCTGGCAACACTCAAAAAGGCGTCAGCGAATAATTCTTACGGGATTGCTCTTTCTGCTGTATTTTGAATTTATTCCGACGCATTTACCAATGACGGAGGGTTGGTATCCTCCCTATGTTGATATACTGAAAAAAGCAGACGATGGTTATGTGTACGACATCGCCACCTACCACACACATGCACTTTACCATCAAACCATTCACGAGAAACCGATGGCATTTGGATATGTCTCAAGAGAGCCGTTGAGTACGCGGGAAAAAGATGTGGAACTGCGGGCACTTTATAACGCCGGCCATATAGACAAGCTCTACAGAGAATATGGCTTCCGTTACTATGTCGTGCCGCAGACAGATAAAACCAGGTTTGAATCAGAGCGAAGCGATATTCTCTTTGAGAATAACGAACTTGCCCTCATCGAATACGGTGCGCCCTGACAGACTCAACCGACATGTGGCAGTTGCCAAGGTTGCCATTTCGCTCCACTTCCTGAGTTGAACCTAGAAATAACACTTACGCCGCTTGCTTCATTTTGAATGCCGGAAACAGGCTCAGTCATCATACTGAGGCTTGACTCGAATCGGCAGATCTCCGCTCTGTCCAAAAATCACCCCTATGTAACCTTCAGAACTCTGTGAAATATGCCAGGTTCCATTAGGCTCAAAGATAGCCAGATCTGCAGCACCATCACCGTCATAATCGGCCGGCACCGGTATATCGGAAGAAGAGCCCAGCTGTAATCCGGCATATCCGGCAGAAGAGCGTGCCACATGCCAGGTCCCGTTGGCCTGATATACTGCCAAGTCAGCTATGCCGTCACCATCGTAATCAGCCGGTACGGGCTCATCGGTAGACAATAAACCCCACGTCTCAACTTTCACACCATTGGAAGAGCAGATGATATGCCAGGTATTATCAGTCGTCCTGTAAATGGCTATATCATCTTTTCCATCACCATCGTAATCAGCCGGTACGGGAATATCGGTTGAACCACCCCAACCAATACCAAAATAACCGACAGAGGAAGCTGACACGTGCCAGACTCCGCTCCAGGGCTCATAGACAGCCAGATCGGTAGCCCCGTCACCGTCATAGTCGGCCGGCACATTGACAACGCCCGGTGCTCCCAACTGCAGGCCGGTATAGCCTGCAGCGCTGCGGGCAATATGCCATGTCCCATTATTCTGATAGGCCGCATGATCGGCAATGCCGTCAGCATCATAGTCTCCGGCAACCGGTATGTCTGAATCAAGAAGCCCCCAGACATAGCTCACTTCCTGCGAATCAGAACTGTGGATAACGTACCATGTGCTGTTGGTCGGTCTGAAAATGGCCAAATCAGCCTTTCCATCCCCATCAAAATCAGTGGTATGGGGGCGATCTGGAATAATATCGACATTGACGGTAACAGTTTTGCTGTCATTTGTTGCATCAGATTGAATCACCAGGGTTCCACTGATTGAGCCCGTCGCCATCGCGGCGATATCGACGGATATGAAAATACTGTCCCGCTCTCCCGTGCTTGTTCCATTTGTCGGTGAGACTGACAACCATGCATTACTTGACTGGATTTCATAGTGCAGCACCTGAGCACCACTGTTCCATACTTCTATAGCCTTGCTCCATGGCGTTACACCCTTTCTTGCCTGAAAACGCACTGTCTCACTGCTGACCGAAAGCACGGGGTTCGTTCCTTGAAGAATAAACGAGAAGCCATCTAAATTATAACCGCTGGCGGCTGATATAATTCTCACTTTATGCCAGCCCTCTTTAATATCAACGTCCGGTATGGTAACGGTATCCCAGGATGACCATCCCCCGGTATCCTGCACATTCCGAACAGCACCCAGCATCTTTCCGTCTATCTGCATATAAAATTTACCGGCATCACTGTCCGAAGCAACTCTGATGTGTATATCATAGGTGCCCGATACAGCAGCGGATATAGAATATTCAAGCCATTCTCCGGCGACAATCCAACCCACCAGATGACCGTTACTGGCAGAGCCCAGCGCCGCAATCTCCACGTTTTCACCCGTCCTGTAACTCGTTCCCGCATTACCTACAGAGCTGTCGTGATAGGCGCTTCCTTCTCCGCCCACATCGTAATTTTCCGCCTCAATCCATCCCGGCACGGATACAGGGGGCAAGCTGAGGGATGCTGCAGGCGTAAAGGCTGCATAGCCAATATCAGCCGTAACGGCTGGAAGTGACGATGTAAGCGTGTAGGTAGTATCTTCAAGCTGACCAGTCAAGGAAAGCGAACCAGCCCTGTAACTGCCATTATCGGGCAGTGTAACCGCACCGGGCGACAATGACGGGCTACCCCCATCCGGCACAACAGCATACGTCAAATGGGCCAGGCCTTCGACCGTGTAATCCATAATACCTGCGAGCCAGTTGGTGGTGGTGCCGCCACTGCCGGGAGGGTTATGGCCAAAATAGCTCGTATTCCAACTCGGACTGTTACCCTGTGGATCATACACCGCATGGTTGCCGCCCGTAGCTTCATTCCCGACAAAATAGCAGTTTTGTCCCGATATATCGGTATCGAGAACCAATGTAATACCGCCCCCACCACCTTCTGCCGTATTATTCAGCACATACAGTTCATTCGCATTCATGATGGAGTTCTGTAGATAGATGCCTCCCCCATGGCCATCGTAGAGACCTGTTTTTGTTGATGAACACCCGTCAACAACCAGGCGATGTACGGTAACAGTACCCTGGTGACCGTTTGACTGATCACTCGCGTGGTAGAGACCGCCGCCGGCATGCCCTGAACACCCCCTGATCAGGACATTGGAAATTAAAAGACCGGCTTCTCTTCGATCTGTATCACCGGAATCATCGAGCCCCATTGAGATGGCGCCTCCCGTACCCAGACCGCCGGAAGCCCTGTTATTTACAAAAACACTGTTGTACACGTTGAACTTAGCCCGATAGCTCTGAATGGCTCCTCCACCTTCTGCAACATTGTTGGTAAAAAAACATCTGTTAAATTCAACGAGCACATTACCCTCAGAAAAGACGGCTCCTGCTTCGGTATTTGCCGGTGCGCTGACGCCGGGAAGAGGAGCCGCTATATTTCCATCAAAAACCGTATCTTCGATATAAATAAAATCTTCAACATCATCAAAAGGGGTGATGCTCGTGACAGCGCCTCCAGCATAAGAACAGGAATTACTCTTGAACAGGCAATCCAGAATATAGCCCCCCGCCACACTGAAGTAGATCGCCCCGCCACCATTATCACCTGCCGTTGCCCCAACCCATCGATTGGAATTATTCACAAAGTTACACTCCTTGAATGTAACGCTACAGTGATTGCCGTTAATCAATGCGGCACCGGCGGTCTGTTGTGAGAAATTATTACTAAAGGTGCAATTTAAGAATTTTGGATGGGCGAGACTGCCATACACAAGCAGGGCACCGCCCTTTTCAGCCGCACGATTATTTTCAAACACACAGTTTAAGAAAACCGTTTTGGCATCCGATATGGTGATGGGCGATTGTGCCGATCCGGCTTCATAACCGTCACGAAAGGTGAATCCGTCAAACACGATATTTTTCTCTGAATCACCGTTTACACCATTCGCAACATACAGAAGCTTTTGAATGCCTCCACCACTGATAAACGTGTTAGTCGCTCCTGAATTTGCCATGAAATACAAATCCTTGGATACATCAAGCGCTGTAATGTATTCGTTGTAAGTGCCCGCCGAGACTTCTATTGTGCTGCCGTCTGGCGCGTTATCAATAGCAGACTGAATCGTCGCATAATCTCCTGGAATCGTTAGGACAGCGGCGCTGACCTGTTGGGCTAACATTGCCGTGAATACTGTCATCTTAATCAATCGTTTCATAATATAGCTCCAACATAATATACGCATTATCATACCATTTGTGTACTCACAGACTGAAATATGCCCTCATGGCTCAGACTTTTTCAATATAGAAATGTCCATAAACCGGGCTCTTCGTACTATTTCGTGGAAAGCGTGTACTATCTCTTATAACATCAGCGAATAGTGCGTCCAACCGAATCTCGATATCACCCCGTCTGTCGCACTTTCCGGGTACTCGGGTACACGAGTACACGCTCGCACCCGGAAAGCACCACATCCGACGCAATCTCGCGCTCCGACCCCACGGAGCGCTCTCGAGACTTCGGAGCGATCCGAT
>CAYXEW010000138.1:0-5659 GCA_964464115.1 uncultured Verrucomicrobiota bacterium | reverse complement strand
TTTCTCCCCCCGCCACCGCAGGGCTCGTAATCGTCCACCAAGACCGCCATAGCTCTTTGAGCAATGGTGGTTCAGCCACCTCTCCGATATCGCCACTGTATACTAACGAAATCTGATTGCCACAAAGAAAACAAAAAGACACAAAAATGATAGTTTCTTTTCACACCCCGCACCCGCTTAGATGGCGCTATACGCTGCTGCGCTGCCGCACTACTTCGTATAGCATGATGGCGGCGGCCGCAGAGACATTCAGCGAGTCGCATTGTCCCAGCATGGGTATCTTCACCTTTACTGTTGCGCGCCCCATCCAACAGTCGGAAAGGCCCAGCATTTCAGAACCGACGACTACAGCCGTCGGTCCACTGTATGTCGCTCCGGTGTACTCACAGCTCCCGTACGGGGTGGCCGCAACAATTTGAACGCCGTGCCGGTCCAGCCAGGCCTGCACATCTGCAGAAGAAGCTTCAACCACCGGCACACTGAAAAGCGTGCCGACACTGGCCCTCACTACATTGGGATTATGGATATCCGTACACGGATCACAGACGATCACCGCATCCACGCCGGCAGCATCTGCAGCCCGTAGCATCGTACCAAGATTTCCCGGCTTTTCAATGTGCTCCGTCACCAGTAAAAACGGTTGATCCGGCAAGTCGAGTGCTGACAGTTCGCGAGTAACCTTGGGACCCAGACCGAGCAGTCCCTCGGGACGGTCCCGGTATGAAATCTTGCAAAACACATCCTTCGAACACTCCAGCAGGTCCGCGCCATCCTGTTGAGCCCGGTCTATTAGCGCCGGTTCGTTTTCTCCCTGAAAACATTCGGTACAGAAATACAGTGTTTTAAAAACGTATCCATTGTCCAGGGCGCGCGATATTTCGCGAAAACCTTCAACAATAATGAGCTCCTGCCTGTCTCTATGTTGTCTGTTTCTGAGCTTTACAATATTCTTGATGCCCGGGTTTTGCTGACTGGTTATTTTCATAGGGAAAAGAATAGATGAAAAAGCCTTGTCGGACAGGTGAAAATCGCGAAAAGATATGTGGAAGAATATAACAAAATACAGCATACTGTATAGCGTGATGCATATGAGAACCTTTTTATTGACAGCACTAATGATGGCCTGCTCGGTGTCCGCCATGGCTTATACCATGAACCGCTATGATGTCATTATTGATCGCAAACCCTTTGGCGTACCGCCCGTTATCGTGAAGCCCACACCGCCGAAACCGCCCGAAATTGATGAAAAAACAGTTCGTCTCTGCTCGATTGTGGATGTGGAAGGGGCCGGCATCAAAGTCGGTTTTGTGAATCTCAAAACAAAGAAGGCTTTTTCCCTGCTTGTGGGAGAAAAAAACGAGGGCACGGGCATTGAGCTGGTCTCTGCAGATTATGCAGCCAAAGAGGCGACGCTCAGGAAAAATGACGAGCTGGTATTAGTCAAAATGAGTTCAGGACAATTTACGCAACTGGATGCCGTTCAGGAAGAAAACAATTCACAACGTTCAAATCGCCGTATGGGCTACCTCGAAAGAAAAAAGGCCCGAGAGGAACAGCGCAATAAAATAGCGCAACCTGTAGAATCAAAATTCAAAACGCGCGAAGAACTCACCCAGCACCTGCAGGACTATAACATGGGTTTGATCCGCGCTCAGGCGTCAGGAGAAGATGCCCCGCCTCCGCTGCCTATTCCGCTGACCCCGGAACAGGATGAGCAACTCGTTCAGGAAGGCGTTCTGCCCCCGCTTGAATAGTGCTGCTGTCCTGCTCAATCTTCCTATATCCGGCATTCAAAATGCAGCAAACGGCGTAAGTTCTTATGAATGATTCAGGTTAGTTGATTGTATAGCTTGAATCAATCAGACGCATACAAATGAGATATGCGACCGCGGCCGGTAATGCTTTTCCGCCAACCTACTGGATAACAATGATGACCTGCTCGAGATCATTGTCATCATCAATCAACACAATCGTCTGGCTGGTATTGGTCGTAGTAGTGGATGCTGTAAACGTCGTATTGGATGCGGTCGTACTGCTCAGCGTGCCATTCGTTACCGCGACCAAAAGCCACTGGTAGGGCCGCGTACCCCCAGATCCCGTCAGGTCAGGTATCACTGGTGACACTGGTGGTTTCATTGGTATCACTGGTGACACTGGTGGTTTCATTGGTATCACTGGTGGCATCATTGGTATCATTGGTGGCAACGGACAGATCCGGCACAGAGGCCGTTGCGTAGACCGTGGCAAGAAAGGCGTCTTCAATCCAGGTGCCCTTCATCGTGGAAGAACCGCCGCTCACGCTGAATGTACCCGAAATAATCACATCGGCCCCGACGGTGGTATTGCCTTCCAGGGTAAATGAAAGCGCGCTGGAAGTGCTGCCCGAGGCTGTAACTCCCGATCCCAGATTGCCGCTAAAAACCATTCCGTTATTGTCAATTCCCTGGAGCTGGTCTCCATCCTGTATGACATTCATGGAGGTTACCGGAGCGCCGGTATTCGTGGAGACCATCTTGCCGTCGTCATTGCTGTAGAACCCTTCGACCGATATGCTAACATCTCTGAGCACTTCGTCGGAAGACCCTACCTCACAACCGGTCAAAGCAAAAAGCAGAACGATAACGGCGGTGGATAACCATAAAATATATTTTTTCATATTCACTATTCCGTGTTGTGGTTGCATCTGCATAGACGTTTCTGAATCCGATATGTTCACATATACTTATATGAATCAGGCCGATCTGCAAGCTTTTACTGGCCCGAGGAATCATGCGCCTTTCCGGGCCAAGCTCTTATTCCAGGGGGTTGCCAATGGAGGGCGAAGCTCCCGCTGAGCTGTTTGTTTGAGCTTGGAGAGCAGCTCTTCAGGAGCTTCGCCCTTCAGCAGCAGTGTACCTTCGGGCCGGCCGCGTTAACGGCTTAAAAAAGACCTGATTTTGTGTGCGTATAAATCGGGTTCTATTAAAAAGGAGTCGTGCCCTTTTTCTGAATGAACGGTCAGATGCTCATACGGTATATTTGTTTTCTCCAACTCTGTGGCGATCAGGGACTGCTCTTCGGGATAAAAACAGACATCTGAATCAATACTGAAAAGAAGATATTCCTGTTCCCGACAATGGGAGAGGCTTTCAACCAGATCTTCGGCTCCTGCGTCGGCAGCTAAGTCCATCATCTGCCAGGCGTTCACAATGCGAACATACGAGTTGGCATCAAAACGCTTCACGAACTTCTTTCCCTGGTGCAGCATATATGATTCTACCGGATTGGTCAGCTTGTATACTTTGAAATCCTCATCCGGCTGTATAATTTCCCTGCGCGATCGGCGGGCAATAGTTTCCAGGGATATAAACGTCTTTTGGGAAATCATGCGGGCGAGCGCCAACCCTTTAATCGGAGGGTCGGACGGATCATAAAATCCGCTTTGGTATTTCAAATCCTCTTCAATCGCAAAAATCTGTTCAAAATTATGAATTCGTTGCAAAATGGTAACCTGCAGGCCGGCCGCCAGGGGTATGACTTTCTTAACTTTTTTTGGATAACGGGCGGAAAAGTTGATACACAAGTATCCTCCAAGTGACCCCCCTATGACCGCGTGTAGCTTTTCAATGCCCAAGTGGTCCAGCAGGGGCAGTTGCGAGTCGACGATGTCGTTGAATTGAATGACGGGAAAGGCACCGGCATAACAACGGCCCGTTTCGGGATTAATACTGCGCGGACCGGTCGATCCGTAACAGCTGCCAAGATAGTTGGCACAGATAACATAATATCGGTCTGTATCAATTGCTTTGCCCGAGCCGACAAAACCGTCCCACCAGCCGGTTTGGCATTCCTCATTCCATAAGTCCTCAACATCTTTCACTTTGGGATTATAGCCGGCTGCGTGCTGGCTTCCGCTCAAGGCGTGAAACAGCAGGATGGCGTTGTCCTTTTCAGGGGACAGCTCTCCATAGGTTTCATAGGCGATCGTAACCGATTCCAGGGTTTCCCCTGAAACAAGCCTGAATGGTTCATCGACTGTAAAATAACTGGTTTCAACCTGCATCTTATCAACCCTAATAGCTTTTTGCTTTTATGGGAAGAATTAAGTACCTTCAGCCATACCCCTGAGATCACAAAGGGCTTGAAAACCACGTCGGGCTTTCGCCCCCTTTGCGTCTCAGACTGTTTAGAATCATCGGATCACGTTGCCGTTACTATTTTGCGGATTGAGACAGCGCCTGATCTATATCTTCAATGATGTCATCGATGTTTTCAATACCGATAGACAGCCTTACCAGTTCCGGCGTTATACCGCCCGCCGCCTGCTCTTCTTCTGACAGTTGTGAATGGGTGGTGGTCGCGGGATGGATCGCAAGGCTCTTGGCATCTCCGACGTTTGCGAGATGGGATAGCAACGTAAGGCTGTTAATAAATTTCTTACCCGCCTCAGCGCCCCCCTTGATACCGAATACAACCATCGCGCCAAAACCGTTCTTCAGATATTTTTGAGCCAGATCATGGGACGGATGATTCTTCAGGCCCGGGTGGCGAACCCACTCGACATCCGGATGGTCTTGCAAATGTTTCGCAACGGCGAGGGCATTCTGCGAGTGCCTCTCCATGCGCAGATGGAGGGTTTCTATGCCCTGCAGAAAAATCCAGGCATTATCCGGTGAGATACAGGCCCCCAGATTGCGCAACGGCACGAGCCTCATTCTTAAGATGAAGGCCAACGGGGAAAGATCGCCAAGGTCATGTGCATAACGCAACCCGTGGTAACTCTCATCGGGCTCATTGAACAGCGGAAATTTATCGGATTTCCAGTCGAATTTACCCGAATCGACCACCACACCACCAATGCCGGCTCCATGACCTCCCAGCCATTTTGTCAGTGAATGGATCACGATATCCGCACCGTGTTCAATGGGTCGGCAAAGGTACGGCGTTGCAAATGTATTATCTACCACCAGAGGGAGGCCGTGCTTGTGAGCTATATCGGCAGCCGCCTCCAGATCCACCACATCGAGGGCCGGATTGCCGACCGTTTCGACATATACCAGCTTCGTCTTTTCCGTAATGGCTTTCTCTATATTATTTGGATCTTTTGGGTCTACAAACACCGCCTTAATACCGAATTGCGGCAGAATAGAGTTGAACTGTGTATAGCTGCCACCGTACAGGTTATTCGCCGTTACAAATTCATCTCCAGCTCGACAGATGTTGATGATCGAATAGAAGATGGCGCTCGTTCCGGAAGCAACCGCGAGAGCTGCCGCTCCGCCCTCCAGCGCGGCCACCCTTTTTTCCAGAATATCCTGGGTGGGGTTCATCAGCCGCGTGTAAATATTGCCCAGCTCTTTTAGGGAAAATAAATTGGCGGCATGGTCTGTGTCTTTAAACAGGTAGGAACTGGTCCTGTAAACGGGTACTCCCCGCGATAATGTCGTTGGATCCGGTTCTTGGCCCGCATGTAATGCTTTTGTTTCAATATTCATCTTCTATACTCCATATTCTTTTCATTTATTTTTTTTGGCTCTTCGTAATATATCGTGGAAAGCGTGTACTATCTCTATAACATCAGCGAATAGCGCGTCCAACCGAATCCCGATATCACGCCGCCTGTCCCACTTTCCGGGTACTCGGGTACACGAGTACACGCTCGCACCCGGAAAGCACCACA
>CAYXEW010000137.1:0-5666 GCA_964464115.1 uncultured Verrucomicrobiota bacterium | reverse complement strand
GGAGAAGAGGACTATAGCCACAAGAAACACGAAAATTCACAAAAAGCAGAAGAGGGCCAGTAAAGCCGACCCTGCGGGGCGGCTTAAAAAAAAAGCCGGTTCATAGCCCCGGCTTTACTTCGCGCCTTTCGCGTCTTTCGTAGTTAAAAAATTCATTTTCCCCATTTGCGTCGATTTGCGTTCATTTGCGGTTAAAAAAAGTTCTGCCCCGAAAAAGTCGCGGTGGAACGCGACCCTCCAATCCTTTACATTTGTGGTTACCTCATGATTCATTTAGTTGCTGTTTCAATGGACCTGTCCTTTAACCGTCACTATTTTTCATCTTCCACGAAATAGTACGAAGAACCTATTTTTGGATAGATCTATGAATATACCCTGCTACCCGTACACGGCAGGTCACGCTGGGCGGTGCGCGACGTGGTAAAGGTCCAGGACCGGGAGCGGCTCTCAAACAGCCACTCTTCATGAATATCGATATCCTTGTTCCAGTCCACCAGCGATATATCCCCAAAGGCATCCTCGACGAGCGCAGTGCAATGCTCCACCCAGTCGCCGGTATTATAATACGCCGTCGGCCCTATTTTTCGCACTGCCGGTTTGTGAATGTGACCGCATATAACGCCGTCGTATCCGCGCATAAGGGCCGCCTGGGCCACTTTTTCTTCGTAGAACGAAATCATCGCTTCGGCGCGGCGACTGCGGCTCTGCAGGTAGTTGAAAAACGACCAGTACGACTGGCCGAGTCTTTTGCGGCAGACGTTAAGCCAGTAACTCAACACGACCGTCTTATCATGCATTTCGCCAGCCAGCGCATTCAGCCATTTTGGCCAATGGCTGCGCACATCGAACTCATCGCCGTGCAACACCCACAGTTTAAGGCCTTTGGCCGTACGGTGAACGGCCGAGCGGCGGATGGAAATATGATCCCACTCCAGGCCAACATAATTGCGGGCCAGCTCATCGTGATTGCCCGGGATATAGATTACCCTGGTTCCGTGATGGGCTTTTTCGAAAAGCAGGTGCACTATATTGTGCTTTGTTTGATTAAACTGCATTTTACCGAATGCCGACTTGCCGTCAAAGAGATCACCCACGAGGTAGATGGTATCGGCATCGTGTTTGATAAGGAAATCATACAGGCGGTCAGCCTTACAGGAGCGCAAACCAAGATGCGTATCCGAGATCCAGACAGCTCTCACTTTTTTCGCAGGATTTCTAAGCCGTGTAATCATGTTGTCAACAGCCGCCCGTCTCCGGCTTCCACTTCATCGGCTACTTTTCACGATGCCATAGACCGTAACCGCAGATTATTAGAATACCTTTAGCCACTGGTTAAACATCTGAGAGTAAAAGGTGGAAAACTTCTTGCTGACCGTTGATCCGTCGACTATGATACGCCCATGTACAGGGCGCTGTTTGAGAGCGGTTTCGTTTTCCGTGTGACGGCGGACAGGTTATGAAAAGAAATAATGTAGACCTCATTTGTGATGTTGCCGAGCTGATGGCGCTGTTCGAGCGCAGCAATAATCTCTATGAGTTTCTCAAAACCGTTGTCAGCGTCGTGGCCTGGCATATGCGGGCGGCCGTCTGCTCCATATATATTTACGAAGAGGAAACGGATGAACTGGTCATGCGGGCCAACCAGGGCCTTAGCCCGGACTCTGTCGGAAGAATACGGCTCAAGATCGGTGAGGGTATCACAGGCATGGCGGTGAAAGAACTGCGCCCCATTATGGAGGGACGCGGGTCCAACCATCCGCACTACCGTTTTTTCCCGGGAATCGATGAAGAGCGCTATGAAGCTTTTCTGGCCGTACCGATTGTGCGGGGTCTGAACCGCGTCGGCGCACTCGTGGTTCAGGATACACAGCCCGATTACTTTGATGAAGCGGACTCCAAAGCCCTGCGCGCCATTGCCGCACAGCTAGCCACTACGATTGAAACCGCTAAACTGCTGATGGGGGTGTTCGGCGAAGAAGTGGAGCAAAGCCTCACCAAAGCTCAAAAAAAACCATCTGTCAAGACCACCCGTATAAAGGGACAATCGGCCAGCGAGGGTATTGCCCATGGTGCCGCCGTCTTTATTGACACGCCTGAAGCTCATGTCCTGCTTCCGGAAGACGTGCAGGACTCGTATACCCTGGAAGACTTCAAAAGAGCCCTCGACGTCTCGGAACAACAGATTACAGCCCTGCAGGAAAAGCTGGAAAAGGAGCAGTCCGATATCGCCTCGCTGATTTTCAGTGCACACCTGTTGATTCTGAAAGACGAACAGTTTTCCGGACAGATTATGCGGCGCATTGAAAACGGCGCCACGCCCACTCAGGCCATCTCCAAAGTAGTCAATTCGTTTGTCAGTATGTTTGCCAACAGCCCGAGTCCACAGCTCAAAGAAAAGGTGCACGATATCAAAGACATCGGTCACCGCCTTCTGCATAATCTGGAGGAACAAACCGAAGCCACTGAAGAATACCAGAATCAAATCATTGTATCGGATGACCTACTGCCCTCAGATGTGGTGCGTTTTTCGGCGGAGGGGGCTGAAGGGCTGATTGTCAGGGGTGGGGTCACCTCTCACAGCGCCATCCTCTCACGATCGCTGCAAATTCCAATGGTGACCGTCAACAGAGAACAGCTGGGACAGATTGAAAACGGCGTCGAGCTGATCATGGATGCTGATCAGGGATTAATTCTGATCGAGCCGGAGCCACATGTCGTTGAACATTATGAAGAGCACCGTAAAGCACTCCACGATGTACAGAAAAAAGTGCATGTGGATGAACAGACGCTGACGGCTGACGGGGTGGCGGTTCATCTGTTTGCCAGTATCAACCTCTTGAGAGATCTTCATTTAGCCCGGGAAATGAAAGCTGAAGGGATTGGTTTATACCGGAGTGAATTTCCATTTATCATTCGAAACGATTTTCCTTCGGAGGAAGAACAATATATAATTTACCGGAATTTAGCTGAAAAAATGGAGGGCAAACCCGTAACGTACCGCACGCTGGATGTGGGCGGAGACAAAATGCTCTCCTATTACCCACAGGTCAGTGAAGCCAACCCATTTCTCGGCATGCGGGCCATCCGATTTTCGCTGGAACACAAGGATATATTCTGCACGCAGTTGCGCGCGCTACTCAGGGCTGGGCATGGCTTCCCGACCCGCATCATGTTTCCACTGGTGGCTTCGCTGGATGACTTTATGGACGCCCGCGAGGTGGGGTACGCCTGCATGGCTGAACTGAAAAAAGAGGGCGCACCTTACGCCGAAGACGTAGAGTACGGAGCCATGATCGAATTGCCTTCGGCCATCGAACTTTCGGAAGACCTGGCCGCAGAAGCTGATTTTCTATCTATAGGCACCAACGACCTGGTCCAGTACCTGCTGGCTGTAGATCGCACAAATGACTCCGTATCAGACCGTTACAAATTTCACCACCCCGCAGTTCTGCGCGCCATGAGGCGTATCAGCCAAAGCGCCAAAAAGCAGCGAAAACCGCTTTTTTTATGCGGAAACATAACTAACAATGCGGAAATGATGCCCTTTGTGCTGGGCATCGGCATTCGAAATTTAAGTGTCGCGGTGCGGTCCATACCAAAGGTACAGCGCATCATCCAGCATATCGAAATGACAAAAGCTGAAAAATGGGCCGAAGAAATTCTTTCCTTTAACCGCATCAAAGATGTCGAAGCGTTTATAATCAAAGACCACTTCATCATTTGAGCTATCCAGCCCTCATACTAACACACTTCTAACAGAAGGAGTACACCCAGCTAATGACTGTATTATAGCTTCATGCTGTAAATAGTATCGATGCAGCGAACACTTAACAAAAAAAGTTCAGTACGGGAGAAAAAAAATGAAGAAATTATTGATGGCAGCAGCACTGCTTATTGGAGCAGTCATGGCGGTCCAGGCAGCCAATGTTTGGATTAATGAGGTTCATTACGACGACACACCTGCTGATGGTGGCGACACCAACGAGGGTTTTGAAGTAGCAGGCGAGGCCGGCACCGACCTCAGCAGCTACTCCGTACTGCTGTACTCTGGTTTTGATGGTACCGTCTACAGCAATATCACAATGTCCGGCACCATTGATAACGAAAGCGGCGGTTATGGCGCATTGTGGTTTGACACCGATTACGGTTCTCATGGGCAGGGCGGCATGCAGGATGACACCGAAGGGCTGGCACTTGCCAATGGATCCACACTCATATCTTTTATCAGTTATGAAGGCAGTTTTGCCGGCTCTGAGGGTGCTGCCAACGGCGTCACATCGACCAACATCGGCCTATCAGAAGGCTCTGGTACCTTGTTAAACGATGACCTCCAGTTAACCGGTTCCGGCTGTGAATACGGTGATTTTTCATGGACGGGTCCCACAACACATTCCCGTGGATCGCTCAACAGCGGACAGACGATATCAGGCTGTGCGGCCACGCCGAGCAATGAGCCCCCGGTGCTGGCGGTCATCGGCAACCAGTCCACTACCGAAAGCAATCTGCTCTCCTTTGCGGTTACTGCGAGCGATCCGGTGGATGGCGACCCGATTACGCTCGTAGCCAGCAACCTGCCAGCAGGAGCCACCTTTGATGCCCCCGATGAAAACGGCACGTTCACTTGGACAACCCCAACACCTACCGGTACGTACAGCGTAACCTTCCACGCCTCGGACAAAGACGGTTTTGACAGCGAAACGATCACCATTACAGTGAATGCCGGTGCCGGACCCGCACCGACAGGCAATGTTCTCCTGGTCGAGACCTTTGAAACCGATGGTTTGGGAACCCGCTACTATGCCTCGGCCACGCACCTTACGGGTAACGAGGATTATTACGGGCGGTATCAGAACGCCGACACAGACCGCAGCTATACCGGCATGCAGGGCAGCTACTGGTGGGGCGGACAGGATCAAGATGGTGACGGTGGAGCTAAAGAGAGAATTCTCTCATTTTCCAACATCAATATATCCGGGTATTCCGATTTGTCCTTCTCTGCCCTATTTGCTGAGGAACGTCCTGAAGCAAGCGTAGCTGATGACATAGACGATGCTGATTATATTCATATTGAGTATCAGATTGACGGCGGCGGTTACAACAATCTGCTGTGGTTCGAAAACGATGGATCACAGTTTAATACGACGTTTAAACGCGATACTGACTTCAATGGTGACAGTGATCTGGATCCGCAGCTGGAGACGGCCTTTGCCGGGTTTACAAACAGTATTGGCGGAACAGGATCAACGCTTGATATTCGCATCCGTTCATCGGTTGATTCGGGCGATGAGGACTTTGCCATTGACAATGTGATGATTACGGGCGCTGGCGGTGCCGGTAGCAGCAATGAGCCCCCGGTGCTGGCGGCCATCGGCAACCAGTCCACCACCGAAAGCAATCTGCTCTCCTTTGCGGTTACTGCCACTGAGGCGGTCGACGGCGATGTAATCACCCTCTTCGCCAGCAACCTGCCTTCCGGTGCTGTATTTTCATCGACCACAAGTGCTGCAACGGCATCGAACACCTTCACCTGGACAAGTCCGTCTCCGGCCGGGGTGTACACGACCACTTTCTATGCCGCTGATGCGGACGGTATAGACAGCGAGACAATTATCATTACAGTGAATGCCGGTGCCGGACCCGCACCGACAGGCAATGTTCTCCTGGTC
>CAYXEW010000136.1:0-5728 GCA_964464115.1 uncultured Verrucomicrobiota bacterium | reverse complement strand
TCTCAAATCATATCAAAATTTACCGTTGACTTCTTCCTGGTACTCTGACCCCTCAAAATTGACCCCTCAAAATTGCTCCCCCGGCTCTAATCAGGTCTACTGATAATTTCATTAAGATTAATGTAGATCGGACCCGCAAATTGAGTACTATGCGTTTTTTAATTTAATGTGTCATGGCCATGGCAAGAGATAAAAATATTTTACAGCGCTGGACATACAAACAGTCATCTGACCTGTATGACGTAGGCAATTGGGGCGCACCCTATTTCAGCATATCGGAAGCGGGTGAGGTCCAGGTGCGGCTGAGGAGCGGCGGCCATAATCGCGACATTTCACTGGCTAAAATGCTGGACGACTTAATGGAGCGAGGTGTCGATCTGCCGGTCTTGCTACGCTTCAGTGATATCCTCGATAACCGCATAACCCGGCTCCACGCGGCATTCAATGATGCCATAAAGCGCTATCAATACAGGGGCGTTTACCGCGGTGTATTTCCCATCAAGGTGAATCAGCAACATCATGTGATTGAAGAAATTGCCGCTTTTGGTGAACGTTATCACCACGGTCTCGAAGCCGGCAGCAAAGCTGAGCTCATCGTCGCCATGGCATACATCAAAGATCCGGCGGCCACCATTGTCTGCAATGGGTACAAGGATGCCGAGTATATAGATTTAGCATTATCGGCAAGGGCCGCCGGCCTGAACACGATTCTAGTGGTGGAGATGCTCAGTGAGGTTGACCTGATAAGGGAGCGAGCGGAGGCGCTGGAAGTGGAGCCCGTCCTGGGCGTGCGTGTCAAGCTCAGTACGCAGGGCTGTGGCCAGTGGGGAGAATCCGGTGGGGATCGAAGTGTCTTTGGGTTGAATGCCGCCCAAATGATCGAGCTACTGAACACCCTCAGAGAGCACGGAACATTGTCGCAGCTCCGCATGCTGCATTATCATCTGGGGTCGCAAGTGCCCAAGATAAGGGCCCTGCGAGCCGCGGCGGCTGAGGCCGTTCGCTTTTATGTCGACCTCGTGAAAGAGGGTGCCCCGATGGGGCTCATTGACATCGGCGGTGGTCTCGCCGTGGACTTTGACGGCACCCAGTCCGGATATACGGGAAGCAGTAACTACAGAATGGAGGAGTACTGCGACGATATTATCGAAGTCATTGCTTCGACCGTTAATGAGGCGGGGCTGGAGCACCCGGATATCATCAGTGAGTCAGGACGGGCCACGGTAGCCCACTATGCCGTAATGCTTCTGAATATCATGGATTACTCGAGGTATGAGCCGGAGCACGTTCCGGATAAAGCAGATGCCAGCCACCATGAAATGACGCAGAGCCTTTTTGAAATCATGCCGACTATCTCTACCCGCAACCTGCAGGAATGTCTGAATGACGCTCTTTATTACAGAGATGAAATTCGCTCTCTTTTCCAGCACGGCACCGTTTCGCTCAAAGAGTTGGGGGCCGCGGAACAGATGTTCAGCTGTATCATGTCCGGCATCAAAGACCTGTCTGAAGATGTGCGCCGGCGTTCGCCCGAGATGGAAAAACTCGAAGAATACACGGCTGATATATACTATGGAAACTTCAGTCTCTTTCAGTCCCTTCCCGACGTCTGGGCAATAGATCAGGTGTTCCCTGTTATGCCTATTCACTATCTCAACGAGCAACCGACCCGGAGGGGTATACTTTCGGATTTGACCTGTGATTCAGATGGGCGTATCGATCATTTTATTACTGCCGGTGGCATCTCTCGCACCCTTCCTTTGCACACGCTCGACGGGAAAAGTCCCTACGTACTGGGTGTGTTTTATGTGGGGGCCTATCAGGAGACGCTGGGTGATTTACATAATCTGTTTGGTGATCCCAATGTAATGGCAGTCCAGTTGGATGAGGAAGGTAACCTGGAGATTGCCCATGAAGTGGAGGGCGACGCTGTCGCCGACGTGCTTTCCTACGTGGAATATGAGCCGAAACACATGGTGGCTCTTTTCAAAAAACAGGCTGAGCGGTCTTTTCGCAGCGGGCTCATTACGGCGTCCATGCGGCGGCACATTGTTGAGACCTATGAAAAAGGTATGCGGGGGTATACCTATCTAAAGCATCATTCCAAATGAGGTAACCGATGGGCACTGTTATGATTATTGGCGCCGGTGGCGTGGGCAGCGTGGTCGTGCGAAAATGTGCGCAGCTTCCGGAGGTTTTTGAACACATCTGTATTGCGAGTCGCACACTGGAAAAATGCGAAGCCCTGGCAGCCAGCCTCAATCGCCCTGTGTCAACGGCGCGGGTGAATGCCGACAACGTTCCCGAGCTGATTGCACTGCTGCAGCGTGAAACGCCGGATCTGGTCATCAATGTAGCCCTGCCGTATCAGGACCTCACCATTATGGAAGCCTGCCTGGCGACGGGGATCGATTATCTGGATACGGCTAACTATGAGCCGCCTGACACGGCACGGTTTGAATACCATTGGCAGTGGGCACTGCACGAGCGGTTCCAGAAAAATAATTGTATGGCTCTGCTGGGCAGCGGTTTTGACCCCGGCGTCACCAGCGTGTTCTGTACCTATGCCCAAAAGCATCTGCTCGACGAAATTCATACGATCGACATTATTGACTGCAACGCCGGCAGCCACGGTCACCCCTTCGCGACTAATTTTAACCCTGAAATAAATATCCGTGAGGTAACGGCCAGGGGTCGCTACTGGCAGGAGGGATCATGGGTCGAGACAGATCCCCTCGCGGTGAAGCGTTCATTTGATCTTCCGCAGGGCCTGGGTTCTATGTCGATTTACCTGATGTACCATGAGGAACTGGAATCACTGGCGCGGCACTTTGCCGGATTGAAGCGCGCCCGGTTCTGGATGAGCTTTTCCGATGCCTATCTGAAGCATCTGGAGGTGTTACAGAATGTGGGCATGACGCGTATTGATCCCGTATTATACGAGGGACGTGAGATCATTCCGCTACAGTTCCTGAAAAAAATGTTGCCCGATCCGGCATCGCTCGGACCCATTACTAAGGGAAAGACCTGTATTGGCTGCTACCTGACAGGCACCAAAAACGGGGCTCCGGAAGCTTGCTATATTTACAATATCTGCGATCACGAAGAATGCTATCGCGAGGTCAGTTCGCAGGCCATTTCGTATACGACGGGTGTTCCCGCTATGATTGGGGCCAAGATGATGTTGACCGGTGCGTGGCGGGGATGCGGTGTTTTTAATATGGAAGAATTTGATCCCGACCCTTTCATGGAAGACCTCCGGCGCTATGGCCTGCCGTGGCACGTCGAGCATCAGACGATTTCACTTGATTGAGGCGGAACGCCATAACCTTTGATACGCTCATAGAAGACACCGTTGTGAATCCAACTCCGAATATCGTGAATCAGATCGAAACACCGGCTTTCGTAATCGATGCCGTAAAGTTGGAACAAAATGCGGCTTTACTGAACGAGGTCGGCCGGGCGGCCGGATGCGCTGTGCTGCTCGCGCAGAAGGCCTTTTCCATGTTTAGCGTATACCCGCTCTTGGAGCCGTACATACAGGGTGTCTGTGCGAGCGGTTTATATGAGGCGCGGTTGGGTGCAGACGGGTTTAACGGTGAAGTGCATACGTATTCGCCCGCCTTCAAGAATTCGGAAATTCAGGGTATTTTAAACTATTCTGATCATATTACGTTTAACTCGTTTGCCCAGTGGCACCGCTATCGGGAGCTGGCGGAAGACGCTGGCGTCTCCTGCGGGCTGCGAATTAATCCGGAATGCTCGACGGCATCCACAGCCCTTTACGATCCCTGCCGACCCAATTCGAGACTCGGGATCAGGGCGGAATCATTTTCCGGGCAATCCCTCGAAGGTATATCGGGTCTTCATTTTCACACGCTCTGTGAACAGAATGTAGGGGCCCTTGAAACAACATTGACGGCAGTTGAAGAAAAATTTGGTTTCTGTCTACCCCAAATGGCCTGGGTTAATTTCGGGGGGGGGCATCACATCACGCGAGAGGATTATCAGGTTGATCTTTTAATTGAGCTGATACGCGCTTTTCGAAAACAGTACGGCGTGCGAGTTTACCTTGAACCCGGTGAGGCCGTCGCTCTGGATGCGGGTGTCTTTGTCTCCAGCGTTCTGGATGTTATTGAGAACGAAGTGCCTGTGGCCGTCATGGACTGCTCCTGCACCTGTCATATGCCGGATGTGCTGGAAATGCCCTATCGCCCCGACATACTAGAGGCCGCTCATCCGGGTGTGCTTCCTTTTACGTACGAACTCGGCGGCATCAGTTGCCTTGCCGGCGACTCGATTGGTCGCTATTCCTTTTCCGAACCGCTGCACGTCGGACAGCGGCTGGTCTTTCGGGATATGGCCCACTACACAATGGTGAAGACGACGACGTTCAACGGTGTGGGACTTCCTTCCATCTATGTGAAATACCGTGAAGGTCTGAAGTTGATTAAAACCTTCGGTTATGATGATTTTAAAAGCAGGTTGTCGTGAAAAGGACGAAGTAGTGATGAAAAGGTTTCTAGAATCTGAAATAGATGTGAAAAGGCCTGCAGTTGACTGCCGGTTTCATGTCATTCCATTTCCTTTTGAAAAGACTGTATCGTATGGCAGGGGTACGGCGGCGGCCCCCGCCGCCATTATCGAGGCTTCTATTCAGCTTGAGGCGAACGATTGGGGTGCTCATCCGGCGGCGCGGGGTATTTATACGCATTCCGCATGTTCATCACCGGATCTGTTCAGAGCGTGCTTTGATACAGTCCTCGAACAGGGCAGTCTGCCCGTCACACTCGGAGGGGAACACACGATCAGCTTTTATGCACTGAAAGCATTAAAAGAGCGGGGCGAAGCTGTGGGGGTCGTGCAGTTTGACGCCCATGCGGATCTACGCGATAGCTATGAGGGCGTTCGTATGAGCCACGCCTGCGTGATGCGGCGCATCCATGAACTCGGGGTTCCCTTGTACCAGATCGGCGTGAGAAGCCTTTCGCAAGAAGATCTGGAATACCGTGATCGCCACACGGATATTCACTATGTCGACTGGCATCCCGCAGCGGTGGCTGCCGGTGACTGTGCGATCGCGTTGCCGGATTCGTTCCCGCAGCACCTGTATATTACGTTCGATGTGGACGCGCTCGATACATCCATCATGCCGGCCACCGGCACGCCCGAACCGGGTGGCCTCACGTGGCAACAGGCCCAACAGGCCCTGAAAGCTGTTGCAACACATAGAACAATTATCGGTATGGATATGGTCGAGTTCAGCCCCATACCCTCTTTTCATGCCTATGATTATACGGCAGCCAGGCTGGTCTATTCTATGATGAGCCTGACCTGAAATAATCTCCGGTGCCCAGCCGCTTAGTCGCTCCTTACTTACGGAATACATAGGCATCGTGAAAGTCATACACTGTAGAAAACAATGGCATCATGTCTGATTTGTTCGCCAGCGATGGACAGAAATCCAGCAGGGAAATGCTTCATGCAAAACGGTAGCACGATCGTCACTCCCTATCCCCGTTTTCTGCCCAACATACGACAACGCATGCATAGTCTCTGTACTATCCTGCGAAGAAATTAAACCTATATCCGCCGGATATAGGATAAAATAGTGCTGTTTATTGGCTCTTCGTAGAATTTTGTAGAAGATGAAAAATAGTGACGGTTAATGGGAAGGTCCATTGAAGCAGCAACTAAACCTAAATTCGGCAGTTGCTAAGTTTGCTGT
>CAYXEW010000135.1:0-5826 GCA_964464115.1 uncultured Verrucomicrobiota bacterium | reverse complement strand
GTGCCAAATCGGGCCCGCGAACCGCTTGCGGTAATTCCCACCCGTTTAGCTTTTCCTTTGTCAGGGCCGGAAGCAATCACAGGTTTTCCATGCCAGTTGCGCTTCCAACCGCAACATTTCCCGCATGCACAATAACCGGTAACCTCCATGATCACCGTCTGATCGGGGGCTTTTCGGGGCGGCTGTATGCCCCCCATGCGTAGCGAGCGAAGCGAACACCCCCCGATAATCAGCAAGATTACACCTAAAATAATAAAACGGTATTTCATGACATTCTGCTTGTACGTTTGAAGATCAGGAACTACACATCCAGTGTACAACTTAACTTCCAATCAGCAACCTCAAAATCACACCTCTTTGTTGTGCAAGGAGCGGAATCGTGCTATATACCTAGCTATGCAAAACACACTTAACGCGAGGAAAACAGCCGTCGACATCCTGCATCAATGGAAAAGCGATGATCTTTTTCTCGACAGTATATTCGCATCGCACAGCGCGCTGCCGCCCGCGGCCATGGAGATCGTGTACGGCACCGTCCGCCACTGGTCCGCCATTGAATGGATAGCCAAACGCTTTTTTAAAAAAGGACGGCCCGCTGTGCGGCCGTTGGTCATTCTGTATGCAGCCCTTTATGAACTACTCTGGATGGAGCATTCCGAAACCTACGCGGTCGTCAATGAATTTGTCGATATTGCCAAGTATCGGTGCGACAGAGGTAAAGCCAATTTTATCAACGCCGTGCTGAGGCGGGCGAGCGAACAGCGCGAACCACTACTGGAAGAACTCGGTCGGCAGAAACCCTGGATACGACATTCCCACCCGCAGCAACTGTATGGGCGCTGGACGGAGGCCTATGGCACAACGGCAACCGAAGATATTTGTTTATGGAATAACAGAAGACCGGATATCGCACTGCGCATCAACACGCTGAAAACGACGCTCCAGGACTTTCAAAAGCAGCTTTGCCAACAGGATGTTGAGAGTCTCCCCCACCCCGCCGCGCCGGAACATTTTCTACTTATAAAAGATGGACGCATACAACGATTGCCGGGTTATGAACAGGGTTTATTCTATGTGCAGGACCCGGTAACAGTGATGGCCGTTGATCTGCTCGCCCCCTCATCCGATGATATCGTTTTGGACGTCTGTGCTGCACCCGGGGGTAAAACGTGTTATCTCTGGGAGAAGATGGGCGGGACCGGAGAATTGACGGCAGCCGACATCAGCAGTAGCCGCATAAAGCAACTTGAAGAAAATACAGCGCGCATGCAGGTTGACTGTAAGATTGAGCAGTCCAACGCTGTTCGCCCGGAAAATGCGGAGCCCGCCTACACAGCCGTACTGCTAGATGCGCCCTGCTCCAATACTGGAGTGATCCGAAAACATCCGGACATTCGATGGCGCTTTAACGAGAATCGACTGCAGAAAATTTGCCGGTTACAACATGACATACTGACAGCGACGGCCGAAAGGGTTAAACCCGGGGGCCGCATCGTGTACAGTACCTGCAGTATTGAACCAGAAGAAAACCGGGGTCTGGTGTCGCGCTGGCTGGAGCAGCAACCCGGTTGGTCTCTTGAGGGTGACGAACAGATTCTACCAGGACAGCGGCAAACCGATGGCGCCTATGCAGCGCTCCTCAAAAAAAACGGGACCACATAGCACATCTTCAGGCACCCCCTGAACCCACTTACTGCACCCGGAAATACCGGTTTGAACAGCTACCTCTATTTCTTTAAAACCGCACCGGTGTTGGCGCTGGTTGCCAGGTCGGAATAGCGGGCCAGCCACCCCTTTGTAAACCGCGGAGCCGGTTTCTTCCATGCAGCTTTGCGGTGCTGAAGTTCATCATTGCTCAGCGCCACGGCGAGCTTACGCTTTGGAATATCAATCTCTATGATGTCGCCATCGCGAAGCAGCCCTATCACGCCGCCGGCCGCCGCTTCCGGAGAAATATGGCCGATACAGGCACCGCGGGTGCCCCCGCTGAACCGTCCATCTGTGATCAGGGCCACCTTATCACCCAATCCCTGCCCCATAATATAGCTCGTAGGAGCCAGCATCTCCTGCATACCGGGGCCGCCAACGGGACCTTCATAGCGAATGACAACAACATCGCCGGCTTTTACTCGGCCTTCCAGTATGCCTTCGCAGGCTTCCTCCTGGGATTCAAAGATGACTGCGGGACCACTGTGAACCAGCATTTTAGGATCGACGCCGGCAGTCTTTACAACAGCGCCATTGAGCGCCAGATTTCCCGTCAGGATAGAGAGGCCGCCCTCACTGCTGTACGCTTTGTCAACCGGATGAATACATTCCTCATTCTGGATGGAAGCATCTTCGATATTTTTTCCCAGCGTTTTACCGGTGACGGTAAGGGTATCGAGGTGGAGCAAACCGGGAATGCCTGAGATCTCCTTCAGGATAGCACTGATACCGCCCGCCGCATGTACATCCTCAATATGCCAGTGCGATGAAGGCGATACTTTACAAATATTCGGTGTGCACAATGAGAGTCTATTGATTTGCTCAAGGTCATAATCGATCCCTGCCTCGTGTGCAATAGCCAGCGTGTGCAGTACCGTATTCGTGCTGCCGCCCATCGCCATATCCAGTATGAAGGCATTATCAACAGCCTCATGGGTGACAATATCCCTCGGCTTCACATCCTCTGCCACCAACTCAAGTATTCGGAAAGCGGCCGTTTTCCACAGCTCTTTCCGGGCCGGATCGATCGCCAGCAGGGTGCCATTACCGGGCAGCCCGAGGCCGATAGCTTCCGTCAGACAATTCATAGAATTCGCCGTAAACATGCCGGAGCAGGACCCCACCGAAGGACATCCCCTGCACTCGAGTTCCTCCAGCTCAGCATCGCCGATGGTGCCCTGCTTATAGGCACCCACCCCCTCAAACACACTGATCAGATCCACGGTTCGGCCATCATCTGTTTTTCCTGCCTTCATGGGTCCGCCGCTGGCAAAGATCGTCGGAATATTACAACGCAAAGCCCCCATGATCATTCCCGGCACGATTTTATCACAATTGGGGATGCAAATCATGCCGTCAAACTGATGCGCATTGACCATCGTCTCGACCGAGTCGGCAATCAACTCACGACTGGGTAAAGAATATTTCATTCCCGAATGTCCCATAGCTATACCGTCACACACCCCAATGGTATTAAACACAAACGGCGTACCACCGGCATCGATGACGGCCTGCTTGATGAGCATCCCCACCTCGTGGAGATGGCGGTGGCCGGGTATGATATCGGTATAGGAATTACAAATCGCGATAAACGGCTTTTTTATATCTTCCGATGTTACACCGGTGGCTCTCAACAGACTTCTGTGCGGCGCCCGCTCAAAACCCTTTTTAATAGCATCACTTCTCATCACTTCACTCCCGTCCCATGTTGTCACATATTCAATTCCCGACTAGCAGTCCGAACCCGGCATACTGGCACATTCCCTTTGGAATGAGCGCGGAACCGTACAGCATACCATCGCGCCTTTCAAGACTCTCCCAGTCTTCGTTTTCCTGAAATAGACAGTTTTTGTGTGCCCACTGCGAACCACAGTCCTGCCAGCGCAGGAATGCAGAATTCGAAAGGTCGCCGAAACTCCTACACGCTGTCATTCATCATCGGTAAACTCAAGTTCATCAATAAACAGCCGAGTCTTCGTCTTTTCCGGGTATTTCTTAATCTCAAAATCTTTCAGCATCCACTGTCCGTCTACCTTTTTTAAACTCTTGACCCTGAATTTTTTGGTCAGGGCTGCATCATGATCAAACAGATAGGCCTGCATCATGGCGCCCGTTTCTGTATCCAGCCAAAGTCGTGCGCCTGTGTAGAGAGGATTGGGCGGCGCCTGAAGGTCGACCACATAACATTCCCGGCCCTTCACTTTATCCAGACCGCGCGTCTGGCCATTATCCCACCATAAAAAAGGCAAACTCAAATCATAAGGGGTGACATCTGTCTGGCCGATTTCCTCAAAAAGAGGCTGCTGCTGTTCCCGGTCATAATGGTGCTTCATTCGTACCGACACCAGGCCGCCGGTCACGCTGTGAGACAATTCAAACGAGGTCAGTGGTGCGCCGAAAGGATCGCTGACACTGAATACTGCATGGGGCTGCTGTGACGACCAGAGCAGGGCCATTTCGACCGGGTATTCCGCCTCCACTTCTCCCGGAAGATTGCGCGACTGGAGTTTCCCTGTCGCAAATACCGGCCGGTCAAAGAACAGACTTCTCACTTCCCTGACAAGCCATGGTGCGGACGGCAGCGTATTGGTCGCCGGGCTCTCTGCAAAAACGGGCAAGACCGCCAACAACAGACAAATGGATATAGATACTTTCATCAAACTTTTCAACTCAGACACACCGTATGTCTTCAACAACATGCGGCCTGTCGACATTCACTGTGGCCATGCTAACAGTCTCGGGCATGACTTTAACAACTTAATATGATCGAAAATACTTCTATACTGCAGTAGGGAGCGCTACCAGACAGAATCCCAGTCACGAGGGATCGCAGTGAGACGAGCAGCGCTACGACACCCCCAGGCACACCGTCTTAGATTGACAGCAGACAGCAACTATTAGAATTCAGGATCTGATAAATGTTCTGAAGTGCTACAGACTCGTAGCCGAAAACAGACAGGCCCACGCTTCGGGATGCTCGTCCGAATCAAAATGCGAAGCCTTGAGTTGAAGGATTTCAAATTGATCTTCCATGGCTTCTGCTATTTCAACAGCCGATAAGCGCGGCGGGCCGCTGTCATGAGGGCGGCCGTCTTTACGGCCGATCAGACTGAACCACAGTCCGTTGGGCACCAGTAGCCCCCTCACCTTCTGCACATATGCCCGGCGGTGTTCCAGTTCAGAAAAGGAATGAAAACAACCGCGATCCACAACGAAATCGTAGCGCTCATCACCGTGATCATAATGAAGGATATCAGCGGTGATAAAACACACCGTATTCGAAGCGCACGTTCTTTCTCGTGCTATGTCAACAGCCCGCGCAGCAATATCCAGCCCCAGCACATCAAAACCCATCTCAGCCAACCAACGCGCATTGGTTCCGGTTCCGCAGCCAATTTCCAACACCCGGCACGGTGAAATCCGGTAATCGTTTACTACCTGTTCAAGATTATAATCAATCCGCTGTGTATCCCAGGGGAGATCCTTTTCACAGTACCGATCATTCCAATGTGTAGCTGTTTTCATATTTCTAACACAGAGCGTTTTATGCCGAGTGCTGCCTTAAAATAATGTTAGTTTATGCGAAGACCCCTGCCGGCAGTATTCGGCATAAAATGATGTTAGGCGTGGCCCCCTCGCGTTTAATTTCTTTCCATGGAATTTATACGCAAATGTGTTGGTCCGGGCAAAGAAAAGTTTTCAGTTATAGAGGATGATTTTCAATCAATGCGTGTTGATCGAATGCATAAAGCCTGCGCTTGTTCCGTTTTTTTGACGGTTGGACAGACCAGTGCAATCACGGAATGCAAAGCAAATGGTTTGTACGCACAGACCATAGCATTGGTGGGTCAGAGCGGCTAGAGTTCCTCCGGAAGGACGGACCCGCGGCCTCGCGGGCCGGTTCTGTGTGCGGTCGCGGTGGCCGGTGTCCCCATAAATAAAAGAGTGCAAGATTCTTTGGCTGGTACCTTTTTCTTTCAATGTGATAAATGACCCACGGATGGCGGGCCGTCCCACGGATGGGGAAAGGGGCTCGTCAAAGCACTCCATATTTGTTTGGAGTACGGCAATCTGAATTGCCGCTTTGGGAGGAGCGGAGCGACGAGGCTCAGTATTTCA
>CAYXEW010000134.1:0-5838 GCA_964464115.1 uncultured Verrucomicrobiota bacterium | reverse complement strand
ACCATGGGTAGCCTCCCGGAGCCAGAATCTGCCCACAGATTCTGCGGATGAGGCTAAAAACAATACTTGACTAATTATCTGACAGGAGTAAAAGGGGCGGGCTCTATCAATGATTGTTGACAAACTGTTCAGGAATCCTAGACTGGGCGTTTCTCAGGATTGGCATTTTTGGAAGGAGTAAGAGCAGGATGGAAAAAGAACTGGAACAGCAGAGCGAAAGCACCCGGGCACAGGAAGAATCACAGGCCATAAGCCGTATGCTTATTATTGAGCTTGAAGACTTTGTAATATCGCGCAGAAAGGTGCTGTTTGAAACCATAGGCAGCCTGTTAAAAGATCAGGGCATTACCTTTTCTGAACCGGCCTTCTCCCGCTTTTGCCTCAACCGAGACCTGGAAACTGCGGTAGCCGATGTAAAGGCCGGCCTCAATGCGGACAAGCTGGACCCCAAAAAGTTTTTGGAAGAAGTGCAGTCTGCCATCGACTACTTCTACGCGTCCGATGATATCGCTGCTGAGGATGGTCTGGTCGAGGTCGTCAACGAATGCCGCGAACATGGCATGACCACGGGTGTCATAACGGGTTTGAAAGAAGAGGCGGCACGCAAAATTCTTAAAAAAACAGGGTTGGATGGAGAGGATATCAAAATCTTTTCTTACCATGGTGAAGGCAAGAGCTTTCCCGGCGCGGATGTCTGGCTGCGTGCAGCCAAAAGCTTTAAGACGCTCCCCGTTAGCTGTCTGTCGATGATCAGCAGTTCTGCGGCTTTTCATGCTGCTTTGACCTCTGGCATGAAGTGTATTGCGGTACCCGATGTATTTACCAGCTTCCAGGATTACAGCGGCACCGTCGCCCTGCTCGATTCACTGCGGGAATTGAATTTAAAAGATGTCCTGAAACTCGCTTTTAACTAGACTCCGGGGGGGGCCGTCTTTCATGGAACCGTCATCCGGCATTACCCGCCTTCTGTCCATCATGGCCCGCTTGAGGGCAGCAGACGGATGCCCCTGGGACCGTGAACAAACACTGCAAACACTCAAGCCGTTCCTCATTGAAGAATGCTACGAACTGGTGGATGCCATCGACAGCGGCCAGGATGAGGCAATAAAAGACGAGCTCGGCGATGTACTGCTGCAGGTGGTCTTTCAAGCCCAGATTGCCGCGGAGGAACATCGCTTTTCTTTTGACGATGTGGCGCACCAGATAGCAGATAAGCTGGAGCGCCGTCACCCGCATGTTTTTGGGGATACCAAGGCCGCGGATTCAAATGAGGTTATAAAAAACTGGGAAGCGATCAAGAAGACCGAAAAGGCCTCTGCAAAAAGGCTTTCTGCTGTAGACGGTGTGCCGCGATCCATGCCCGCCCTTCACAAAGCGCATCACGTACAGAAAAAGGCTGCCCGTGTCGGTTTTGACTGGGATACACTCGAACCGGTAATGGCTAAAATTGAAGAAGAGCTGGCCGAGGTGAGCGAGGCGCTGGCGGCGGAAGATGACGGGAAAGTGAAAGAGGAAGTTGGAGACCTGCTCTTTGCCGTGGTCAACCTGACGCGCTTTAAAGGGCACGACGCTGAAGACGTGCTGCACCAGGCCGTTGAAAAATTTTCCCGACGCTTCAGGGCGGTGGAAGCATGTATTCATGAGTCCGGTCGCAAGATGACCGACTGCACGCTGGAAGAAATGGATGTATGCTGGGAGGCGGCGAAGAAGCAAGAGCAGGCTGTCGGCTGCCAAAGCACCGACGATAGGTAAATGAGTTGAACAGCCATCGCCGCGTTTCGCTGATTCAATGCGCCGCAGTATGAAGGGATCAGCGTTCATGAACGCCCCCTGCCAGACGTCCAACCGAGCCTCTCGGTTTCAGGCTATCCTTTCTTCCACTTCCACTTGATGCCTTTTTTGTCGAGGTACTCCTCAAACTCTTTATGATGGGTAAACTTCTTCTGGTATGGATCGTTAAAGAATTCACAGGTTCCCTCTTCCGCCCCGTGCCCCCGGCAGATTCTCGGACGTTTCTCATAAATCGCACACATCCCCTCTTCGCCGAGACATTCACACGGTGTCTCAAATTCCACGAACCAGTTTTTATCATGGTCAATAAAGACCGACACATCGCGGTGCAATAAATACCAGCGCACATGATCGTAGTCCTTTTTGCAGCTGGGCTTATCGATTTCCATCGCCACATATGTGCAGCATGCTCCACCGCATTCAGCACAGGTGGCTGTGGTTATTTTATTGTTATTCATATTGATCCATCCGGTTAAAGTGAGCAAACTCCACAGTCCACGGGTATCATAGTTTTAAAACGATCGGGGAATATTACAAGTAAATGCGACAGGAAGACGCACAAATAGTCGACCATGTGGAGATTTCGGGCGGTTACCGGAAGCTGGTAATGAAGGTCCCGTCTATCTCGTCAGAGGTCAAAGCGGGGCAGTTTATACACATGCGGGTGCCCGGCATGAAAGAATCCGTTTTGCGGCGTCCTTTCAGCATATTCCAGGCCGACGAGCAGTATCTCGCCATTCTCTATAAAAATGTCGGCCGCGGAACAGACATGATGGTGCATCTTGCGCCCGGTGACACCGTTGATATACTGGGTCCCTGCGGTAACGGCTATCCCGATGCGAATGCAGCTTCAACACCACTGCTCGTTGCCGGCGGTTACGGTATGGCCGCTTTGTACCTCGTTGCAAAAAGCTGTCCCAAACCGGGTGTTGCCTTTTTCGGGGGGCGCACAGCGGGTGACATTCTGTGTGTTGAGGACTTTGAAGCCCTTGGATGGACGGTACTGGTAACGACTGAGGACGGCTCACTGGGACAACATGGTATTGTTACAACGGCGCTGAATGAGTGGCTCTCAGCACATCGCGAACCGGTCGAATACTTTGTCTGCGGTCCCAATCCCATGCTGCAGGCCATCGGCCAGATAGCCCGGCAGTCGGCAGCCAACGCCTGGCTATCGGTGGACTGCCACATGGGCTGTGGGGTCGGGGCCTGTCTGACCTGTGTGCAGAAAATTCGAAAGGATGAAGGCTGGGAGTGGGCGCGTGCATGCCGCGAAGGTCCGGTGTTTGAGTGCAGAGATATTATCTGGAAAGACTAAACGTGAGAGGGAGTCGGGGTCACCATACCCCGAAATCTGCGGGACGAGATGGTCCGGCCTCCATTCATGGATAAGGTTGTTATGATCGATCTACGTTTAACCATAGGCAATATAAAGCTGAAAAACCCTGTCATGGTCGCATCAGGCACTTTCGGGTACGGGCCGGAGTATGCCGAACTCGTCGATCTGAATGACCTTGGGGCCATGGTGGTTAAGGGTATTCGCATGGAGCCCACCTCGGGCAACCCCCCTCCGAGGACGGTAGAGGTGCACGGCGGATTAATCAATGCAATCGGGCTTCCGGGACCTGGCGTCGAGGGCTTTATATCAACATATATGCCCTTTCTGCGGAAATACGATGTTCCCGTTATAGTGAATATTTGGGGCAAGACGCTCGCAGAGTATGGCGAAGTAGCCGCCGCCCTGAATGGGATAGACGGCGTTCACGGACTGGAAGTGAACGTGTCATGTCCGAACATCAAGGAGGGAAGCAAAGCCTTTGGCAGCAATCCTGAAATGCTCTATGAGGTGGTCGCTTTAGTGAAGTCCAATACGACCTTGCCCGTCATACCAAAGTTGGCTCCGAATGTATCGGATATCACCGAGTTTGCCTGCGCTGCAGAGTCGGCCGGCGCTGATGCGCTCTCGCTGATCAACTCGTATCCCGCGATGGCGATTGACATCGAAACCCGTCGCCCCGTACTGGGCAACGTGACGGGCGGGCTCTCGGGGCCCTGCATACACCCGCTGGCTGTAAAACTGGTCTGGGAGGCCGCGCAATCAGTTTCCATCCCCGTCATTGCCATGGGCGGTGTTGACCGCTGGGAGTATGCCGTCGAATTTTTAATCGCCGGGGCCTCGGCCGTGGCCATCGGTACGGCCAATTTCACGGATCCGGGAACGGTGAAAAAAGTGCAACAGGGAATCGTGGATTACATGACGAGACATGGCATCAGCAGTCTCGGCGAATTGACTGGAAGTATAAGGCATGCATAACAAGAGACTGCTCATATTCATACTCAGTATTCTTTTTTTTCTGGGGCTTTGCTGGTGGATATTTCATTTTCCATTCAGGGCCTCTTCTCTCTATCGCTGTATACCTGCCGATGCGGTTTGGGTTTCGCGTCATGCCGACTTTAATACGCTGGTGCCAGCACTGGCGCGCAATCAGTCCATACGCCATGCGGCTCTGTCTCTCGGGCTCGACGCAGAAGACCTGCACCCGGAAAGTGGCCTTCCAGAAGAAATCCGGGTATGGCTGGATCGCCTGGCTCCGCATATGGTTGTGGCCGGTTATCGTCATCATGATAAGAGCAAAAGTTCAAACCTGATGCTTTGCAGTTGGCTGGGGGGCGAGGCCATTCGTTTTCGTTATTTACTGATGTTTAGTAAAAGCCGCTCTTTTGTTCCGATGTCGCCGCACCATGGCACCCGGATATGGCATGTGCGTATGAACGATGGCTCCCCCGGCTGGTACCTGTCGATTGCCCTGGTCGATGGTATGCTGCTGGCAAGTTACTCGACGGACCCTTACGG
This sequence comes from uncultured Verrucomicrobiota bacterium, assembly GCA_964464115.1. Taxonomy (GTDB): domain Bacteria; phylum Verrucomicrobiota; class Kiritimatiellia; order CAYTQP01; family CAYXEW01; genus CAYXEW01. The sequence continues at coordinate 1,193 of CAYXEW010000134.1, read as the reverse complement.
TGTTCGAGATATGCTCAATGCCTGGGGCGGGCTGGCAACCCGCTGGAACCAGGCCCACACTGGCGCATACGAAGAGTTGAAAGGGATACCCCGGGAAAATGCCGCATGGTTTGACGCACCATCCATGACCGAAGGCTTTATGGAGTTGGAAACGATCGATAAGCGTCTACTGGAACTTTCCTATCGTCCGCGAACAGCAAAAGAGGCTCCCTCTTTCGGAACATCGGTGGCGCCACTGCTGGCCGGTCCCGACGGGCGGTCAGCAATGGGACTCGTGGTTGCCGACCCATGGTTGTTGAATCTCGTCGAACCCCACCTGCCCGCTGCATTCAAGCCGGAGGCGCTTGCTGCATTATGCGGAGGGAGCGCCGAGCGCGTCGCCCTCTCGCTGCATGACGGCGAATTCAGCGGGCGCATTAAAGGTTTCAAGGTGCCCGCAGCCGTGCTGGCCTTTCAGTCGGCAGCTTTTACTTCGCGCGAACCGTCGGACATCATACAGGAATTTCTCGACCGCCTGAATGCGGAATATCAACTCGGACTGATTCAGCAGCCTCTACAGGTGGCCGATCAACGCATTTTTGTAATCGAAAGCTCAGGTGACAACTTTTATGCGTCCATGCCCATGGCGGAACGCGTGGCCATCGCTGTTTGGAAAAACTGGCTACTGCTGAGCAGTAATCCAGGATCGCTCAGCAAACTGCTCATGGAAGGCAACCTGGTTCAGGAATCGTCAGCCCTCTCCGACCCCCGTTTTGCCGTCATCAACCTGCGGCGAATCGGCACCTCCGCGCGCGCCGTACTGGGCGCCTATACACTGAAGCTCATGTTTGATTCTTCGGAAGGTGCCCCCCGGCAGCGCAAATTAGTGAGTGAAGCACAAAGCTGGGTAAATATAATTGAAAAATTAGGCGAACTGCGATTAACTTCAAAGCCTTCTGAAGGCGTGTGGAAAACAACGCTGAGCCTGAGAGCTCTGTAAGGAATAAAGAGTTCCTCGTAGAATTTTGTGGAAGATGAAAAATATTGACGGTTAATGGAAAGGTCCATTGAAGCAGCAACTAAATGAATCATGAGGTATACATGGCTGGGCATACTCAGTGCTATTCGGGGCCCCCGCAGGGTTTTTCTTGCCGAAATCCGGATGCAGAAATCCGGAAAAGGCAAGTGTCTGCACAGCAGCGAATAGTGTCTGT
>CAYXEW010000133.1:0-5933 GCA_964464115.1 uncultured Verrucomicrobiota bacterium | reverse complement strand
ACTCGTGTACCCGAGTACCCGGAAAGTGCGACAGGCGGCGTGATATCGCGCTCCGGTTGGACGCACTATTCGCTGATGTTATAAGAGATAGTACGAAGAGCCATTTGTTATGGCGTTTTTTTTGAATAATGCAGGCTAAGCCGGTTCACCTAAAAATCGGGGTTGACATAGCCCCGGCTTTCTTTCGAGATGCTTGGCGTAATCATCTACACACGAGAATCTTGTAACCATAGACGAGGTCGATAGAGGCCGCCATCAGCGGCCATGAAGCGGAGCGGAATGGCAAACCTTTGGTACGCACACAGGATGTCAAGGACGGTCACGTTCCACCGCTGCCGAGTGTTTTTGAACGAGGTCGACAAAAGAAAGAAATTCAGCCATGGCTCCCGGCGTCGTCTGCCACCCTGATTCATTGTGAAGCCCACGGGTTTCAACCAGTTTCTTAATGTCACTTCCTGCCGCTCGATAGAGATCTTCAGCATGATGAAAAGGGATGAGCTCGTCTTCCCTGCTGTGCATGATGAGTAAAGGAACTTTCGTTCGGGCTATTTTGGCCAGATTGTCATAACGATAGCGCAACAGATACTGCAGCGGCATCCATGGATAAAGATGGGCGGCCATCGCTCGTAACGAAATAAAGGTGCTATCCACAACCAGTCCCGCGGGCTCCACCGAAAAGACTAAATCCAATGCAACAGCGCCGCCCAGTGAGCGGCCGTAAACGATGATGGGAAGCTCCATGCCCTCTTTTTCATGCCTCTGGCGCAGGTATTCGTATGCGGCGCGCGCATCCCTGTATGTGCCCATTTCCCCCACGAGACCTTCGCTTTTCCCGTAACCTCGGTAATCAAAAATCCATACATTCATCTGTTGAGCAACCAGATCCTGAGCCAGCCAGATGCGGTGGCTGACGTTGCCCGCATTCCCATGACAGAATATGACCGTCGCGCGTGCTCTCTCCGCCGGAAACCACCACCCGTGCAGTTTCAGCCCGTCTTCGGTCATAAAATATACATCGTCATATGAGAGACCCGCCTCTTCGGGCATTTGATAAAATGTGCGACTCGGCCGATAAAGCTGGCGCCACTCGAATAGGCGTATACCCATAAAGAGAACGATGCAGAAGGCTGATACTTTTAACAGCATGATCAATAGGCTATACACGATAATCCCTGCTCAAGCGTGCGAGAGTCCTATAACCGCCCCGACAGACAGCCACCGTATCCTCAATCCGGACACCGCCCGTATCCGGATAATAAAGGCCCGGCTCCAGTGTGACAACGTGGCCGGCCTTGAAGCGTTCATCATTACGAAAAGAAATACGCGGCTCCTCATGAATTTCCAAGCCTACACCGTGGCCCGTGGAATGAATAAAACCGGTTATACAGTCGCCTTTAACCGTCGTTTCAAAGCCAGCACCGCTAAAGCTTTCAAACACGGCCCGATGCAGTTTTGAAATCTTGACACCTGGCTTAAGACCTTTCAGCGCAATCTTTTGCGCAGCCAATACGGCCCTGTACATAGCCAGTAAACGCGGTTCCGGCTTACCCTTGATGTAGGTTCGCGTAATGTCACCCCAGTAACCGGTCGAGCGGTCCTGGGGAAAAATATCGATGACGATGGGCCGGCCGGCATAGAGTGGTCCGTGCCCGGCTTCGTGTGGATCAGCCGCCTGGGCACCACAGGCAATAATGGCTTTATCGGCATTAAAACCTTGCTCATAAAGCATCAGTTCGACGGCCTTGCGAAGATCTTCAGAACGCAACACGTTGCGACCTATTTTCAAACGGCCTCCATTGTCGACACTCGCTTTTATCAGTTGATCTCGCACGTATTGAACTGCTGCCGCTGCCGCCCGCTGCGCACGGGCAATTTTTTCGATCTCTATAGCTGATTTGACGGCCCGCCCCGGAAATATATCCTCCATCACACAGTGCAAACTGATATTTTTTTTCAGCAGCGATTGCGCAATCCCGTGTGGAAATTCGCGTGTTACAAAAATGCTCCCAATATCCATTTTCTGCAACAGCCGGGTAATGATATCAGCTTGTTTAAAACCCGTCTTTCTCGCACTGAACAGATCGTGAAAAGCCAGCACTTTTGCCCCCGGTTCCACCGCCTGAGCACGTGCCTTCTCCATGCTCGAAACGCATATCACGGTTTCTCGACCCGTTAATAGAACTAGATAGAAATCGGGCGCTTCAAAATCACATACATAATGTATTGGAACCGCATCAGTATTCGGACCTATTAAGAGTAAGGGTAATTTTTCATTTTTTATCATTATTTATAAACTTTTGTTTATGAACAGCTTACAATTTTTTATAAAATGTAAGCGCGCTACCATTTCATGTTTATCCTATTGATTTCAAGCATGTTGCACATAATGTTGACGACTATACCGGTATTTTATTATATAGTAAATGAATAATATTCTTATACCATATGTTGTGTACCCTCACTTTTATTGATCCGTTTTTTAAATTTATCTTGTTGCCCCTTTGTTAGAGGAGTATTTTGCCGTCAGGCATTGAGCAAGGGAACCAGCCGACCCTGTTAATAACTTGTTAATAACGAAAGATAGAGCAATTGAAAAGCGAACATCAGAAAATTTGGAAAAGTGCCTGTATTAATCTATCAAAAAAGCTGTCAAAGGATGTATATGACCGTTGGATCTCAGTAATAGAAGCGGTGCACTTCGAGGACGGTGTATTGGTCTTATCTGTAGCCAATGATTTTTATATGGACTGGTTGAAAAATCATTACCTGCCCATCATCAATCAAATCGTCAGCGAGATATGCCGGGAACCGGTCACGATAGAACTGACTGTAAATCGCGAACTGGTCCAGTTTTCTGAGCCCGATACCGACGTGCCCAAACAGGAAAGAAAACACAGCTCTAAAATCAGTACTATGTTTAATAGTCCCAAACCGCCACGGCTCGATCCTAACTATACCTTCGAGCGTTTTATTGTCGGCCCTTCCAATAATTTTGCCCACGCCGCGGCCATTGCTGTGGCCCAGTCACCGGCCAGAGCTTATAACCCCCTGTTTATCTATGGAGGGGTCGGGCTTGGAAAAACCCATATCATGCAGGCCATCGGTCACGAAATAGCGCGAAAAAAACATATGATGGTCGGTTATTTTTCTTCCGAAGAGTTTACCAATAAGTATATTGAGGCCATCCAGAAAAATAAGATTGTTCAATTCCGCAAGCGGTTTCGTAACATGGATGCGCTGCTGATCGACGATATACAGTTTTTGAGCGGAAAAGATCGAATCCAGGAAGAGTTTTTCCATACCTTTAACGCCCTCCACGGAAACCGCAAACAGATCATTATGACTTCAGACCGACCCGCCAGCGAAATACCGGAACTGGAAAAACGGCTGGTATCGCGCTTTGAATGGGGGCTGGTTACTCAACTTGAAAGCCCGGATGTGGAAACGCGTATCGCCATTCTCAACAACAAAGAAGAAGAAATGGATATATCGCTTCCGCGGCCTGTAATTGAATACATAGCCAAACACATCAAATCCAATATCCGCCGCCTTGAAGGGGCTCTGATCCGGACAGCCTCTTATCTGTCTCTGACAAAGACACATCCGGATGAGGCCATGCTGGAAAAATTGCTCGGCGATATGATTGACAGCGGGCAGGAAGATCCCATCAATATGGAACATATTCAACGAACGGTTGCAGAATATTTTGACATCCGTTTTTCAGACATGATTGGCTCGCGCAGGTTTAAATCCATTGCAACCCCGCGCCAGGTCGCCATGTATCTTTGCAGGGATTTGACCGATTCATCACTGCCGGCCATCGGAAACCAGTTTGGAAAAAATCACGCAACAGTTTTACACGCATACCGAACCATCCAGACACGGATGGTGTCGGACGGTAACCTCAAAAATTCCGTTCATATGTTACGGAAAAAACTCAATTCACCTGCCTGATGATCAGTGAAATAGGCCTCATCATAGAAGTGCGTTTAAAATCAAGCAGGCATCCCGCTACTTTGCGGTGGAACCGATATATATGTGCATATACGCCTGCCTGTGCGTGCCGCACGCAGACAGGTTCATATACGGTTGGAAACTTTTTTTAGCCGCGAGAGAACTCAAAGAAACGCAAAGAAGAGGGATAGAAGATGGATGACAGAATCATGGATAGCAAAATCATTCTAAATATATCTCTATTCTTTACCGCCTAGGGATTTCAATGTTTATCAGCGTAGAACCGATTTATATATGTGCATATACGTTCATATACGGTTGGAAACTTTTTTTTAGCCGCGAGAGAACTCAAAGAAACGCAAATGTAAAGGAAATGAATCATTAGGTATAAATGGCTGGGCATACTAAGTGCTATTCGGAGCCCCCGCAGGGTTTTTCTTGCCGAAATCCGGATGCCAAGAAAGGAAGTATAAAGTGTACTTCACTGTGAATCTTTTTTACCGATTTTGTATGTGTATAAACTGTAAATATCTGTTAGATAAACTGTCAACAAATGGGGACTTATCAATCAGCCTTTAATAAGTTTTAGTTAATAACAGGTCTGTTAACAGGATATATTTTACGTAGGTGCTTCCTGGCGTTGAATTAAGGATAATGGTTGCACTTATTTACAAACCATAATAATAATAAGAATGTATACTATAATAAAGAAGGACTATTAGAGTCTGTTGACAAATCAAAGGTGACCTATGAAACTGAAAGTAAGCAGGGATGCAATTATTGCCGCTTTAAATAAAGTGCAGTCTATTGTCAGTACCAGAACAACCCTCCCCATCTTGTCGAATATCCTGCTCGAAGCTGCGGATGGCCAATTGAAAATTACCGCTACCGATTTAGAGGTCAGTGTAGTGACCACAGTAGATGCCGAGGTCAAGACGGCCGGTGCTACTACGCTACCGGCTAGACGTACGTTCAGTATTTTTAAAGAGCTCTCGGCTTCGGAAATTGAAATTGATGTAGATGACGGGCATATCGCCTCCATCCAGTCTGGATCCGCCTTTTTCAAACTGAACGGTATGTCAGAAGAAGAGTTTCCACCACTGCCGAATGTGGAGTTTAAGTACAGCTATTCAATAGATCAGCCAGTGCTGAAAGAAATGCTGCAAAAGACCTGCTATGCCTCCTCCAATGATGAGACACGCTACATCCTGAATGGTTGTCTAATGAGCTTTAAAGATGAAAAGATGACTATGGTGGCCACAGATGGCCGCAGATTAGCCCTCGTCGAGCAGGAAGTCGAGTTCCCTGCAGAATCTGAAATGGACTTGGTCGTTCCGACAAAAACAGTCAATGAATTAGTTCGCACCCTCGGGGATAAAGGAACTGTTGAGATCCGGTCCACAGATAAACAAATTGTATTTGAGTTTTCAGACCTGACGATTATCTCCAAGCTTATAGATGGAACCTTTCCGAACTTCCGCCAGGTAGTCCCGAGCGATAGTAAGGAAAGAGTCGCTATCGAACGGGAAAGCCTGTTTGCAGCCATCAAGCGCGTTGCTATTTTGACGACGGATCAGTCCAACTCCGTGAAAATACAGTTTTCCAAAAACAAGATCAAAATCATTGCATCAACCCCGGATATTGGCGAGGCCACCGAAGAGGTACCCATAAAATACGAGGGCGATGATATAAGCATGGCATTTAATCCTGAATTTATACTGGATCCTCTGAAAGTCCTCGTAAGTGATGAAGTATACTTTGAGTTTACAGATTCCTTAAGTCCTGGCGTTATTAAATGTGATGTACCGTTTCTGTATGTCCTGATGCCCATGAGGGTTTCCTAAAACCTTTCAACCTGCTTGCAGGAGGCTTTACGGGAGGGCCTGCGGCCTCGCAGGCTGGCTCCATATTGGTTTGGAGTGCTGCAATCTGAATTGCCGCTTTGGGAGGAGCGGAGCGACGGGGCCCAGTATTTCAAT
>CAYXEW010000132.1:0-6115 GCA_964464115.1 uncultured Verrucomicrobiota bacterium | reverse complement strand
GCACGATCAAGGGCACAGGCGCATCTCTTGACCCACAGATTCTGCGGAAGACCCTCATTTAACCATTTTTTGCGGATGATGTTTTATTCACTTCCACATGCCGGCTTTTACGGCATCATGTATTAAACCATAGGCGCCGTCACTGCCGGCATCGCTCAGCCTTTTGGCGATATCCGACGTAAGAGGCGGAAGCGCTCCGACAGCTTCAAAGAAGCTGTTTTTGGTGACAACATCACTAGCCACTTTATCGCTGATGTAGGAGGTGTCCGCATACTTCAACAGCAGGGTGTGGCCGACCATGATTTTGGCTCCCCGAATGAAACTGCTTTTGAACTCGCTCAATACGTCCCCGTCGAGTTTGTCGACAAAAGGAAGTCCGGCTTTATTCATTTCAGTTCCTATATTGATGGGCCAATTTAAACGGTTCGCTATCGCGATAATCTCCCGCAGTTTACCCACTTTGAGCGCCTTCATTTCGGGGTCGCTGTAGTTCCAGTTGCGGTCCGGGACAATGTTGAGTGCCGCCACACCTTTTGAAGCCAGGCAATCACACAATTCCTGTGCGTTTGCTTCGCCGTCACTGGTTCCGTCCAGCCAGGCCATCATGGGAATGGCCTCACACGATACGACCCATTGAACGAAGTCGTCTACAGGTGGAAAGGTTTCGGGTGATGGTGATTCATAGCCGAGTCCACCCTTTTTGGCACATTTTGATCGCACGGCATCTTCATGTTTTGCCGTACCAAGAAGGGGTGCCACATCTTCTTCCGGCTTATCAAGCAGTTGCGCCCAAAAAGCTATCAGAGCTTCACCCTCTCCAAAGATCTCTACAGCTTTGTTTACGTAGGCTCTGACAATATGCCTCTCCGTTGCCGTACCCGAAGGAGTTAGCGGCAACACATCTTTTTCGTAATCAATGGCAATGTCGCCGATCCTTGGATTTATACGGTTCATCAGCTCGATATTGCGCCGTTTGGCGCCTTCGCGGTAAGCCTTTTGACCGGCCATTGCCTCTGAGTTTTCCCGAAAGTCTTTGGCAAAGCCTGCTCCCATAATATAAGTGACACCCGGTTCTCCGGGTGAATTAATATCAACCTCTTCAAACTCGTTAAGGTAAGCTCTGGTTTCCAGGTGAACGGCGCTGCGCACGCCCAGCGCTTTACCCGCTGCTAGGAATTCATTCATACCGTCGAGAACATCAAAGTCACATAATGCTGCGGCATAGAGGCCAGCCTTCTTCGCTTCCCATGCAATGCGAGTGGGCGACCAGCCTTCAGCATTAAATGAGAAGAAAGAATGAAAGTGCATATTTACATCCGCACATTCGCGGGGTGAACCGGTGTCCAGCGCCATCAGTTCCCTCAGTGCATCGGCCCTGTCGGCTGGGTTAAAAGAGCTCAGTTTATCTTTAAGTTCTGGGTTGTTCATGGATGGGTACCTTATGCGCGGGATTTTCCACCGCTGAGATTTAATGTCGTGCCGTGCATATAGCTGCTGCGATCTGAGGCGAGGAAGCACACGGCATCTGCCACTTCACTCAGTTTTCCGGGCCGCCCCAGCGGTATGGAAACCTTTTCATAACTGGCTCTGAGTTGCTCCACCGTTATGCCGCGCGTGTAGGCGACGGCGCGTTCATATTCATCGTTGCGCAGGGGCGTCGCTTCGAGAATTCCCGGAGCCAGGCCTACTACTCTGATATTCCTCGTTCCCATTTCTTTGGCCCAGGAGCGCGTCACAGAATAGCCGGCCGCTTTTGTCGCTGCATATACACTCTGTCCCTGTGAACCTTCCAGCCCGGACTCGGATGCCATATTGATAATGACTCCCCCTTTTTTGGAGTGCATCATCGCCCGCGCCGCGGCTTGACCAAAAAGAAAGAACCCTTTGATGTTAACGGCCAGCATCTTGTCGAGAATATCTTCAGTCAGTTCTTCCACACCGTCGGGGTCAACCAGCAGGCGAGGGATCAGAATGCCGGCATTGTTGACGAGAACATCGATGCTGCCAAAGGTATCCAGCGTTGTGGACACCACGTTTTCGACACTGGTTTTGTCAGCGACATTGCAATGCACAAAGAGATGTTTCCCGCCCCATTTTTCTGTCAGTTCCTTAACCGTGCCCTTGCCGGCGTCCTCGTTAAAGTCGGCGACCGTCACGTGGGCCCCGCATTCGGCAAGGCCGTGACAGCACGCCTGGCCGATACCCAGTGCGCCACCTGTTACAATGACGACTTTACCCTCTAATTTAAGCCAATTCATGCCTATTTCCTCAATCAGTCGAAGTACAGTTCTTCGAGGTTTTCATTCACACCTTCAGCTCCGAAAAGCGGGAGGTTTCGCGTTTTCATGACATTGCCCAAGTTGATCACATCCTGCCTGGAAAGCTCTTTGACGCCTTGTCCCGAACCCAGGGCGGCGATTAGCGACTGTGCGGTGCCCTCCAGTAATTCAGAACCCATGAGGGTCCAGTAGATATCGCCCCGGCTCATCGTGACCAATCCGTGATTTTCCATGATGAAGGCATTGTATTTTTTAAGGAATGGCTCGAAGTTGTCCGCCAACTGTTGCGTTAGGGGTTCGGCGTATGGAACGACCGGAACGGGGCCGACTTCAATGCAGGCTTCGGGAAACAGCGGGCGCATCAGCCAGTTCTGACCCTTCATAATGGAGGCAGCACATGTATAGGGTGGGTGGCAGTGCAGGACAGATTGAATGTCGGTTCGCTGTTCGAAAAACTTGAGGTACATAGGTTTTTCACCCGTTGGCTTGTTGTGACCTTCAATGGTATCACCCGCCATATTAATAAAGACGACATCTGTATTTCCAATGTCACTTTTATACATCTTGGTTGGAGTGATCAGGATCACATCGTCATCGAGTCTCCATGCCAGGTTGCCGCCGTGAGAGGTTACAAACATGTGGTCCGCAAGGCGGTGACACACCTTGACGAATTGCTCTACTTCACTGGCGTATTGGTTAAATAAGCTCATTATCATCTCCATTTAGTTCATATTTGTAATCGTGTGTGTCGCTATTGTTTACATTAAATAAGGATTGCACAAAATTAGGTTAAATTCCTATCTATCGCCCAGATATGCCGTATACTAATCGCATCGAAGGGTCGCATGTCAATGGTAATGGGGAATATAAATCGACTATGCTTGAGCTTCTGGAAAGATTGAACACTGAATTGAAAGGGGACGTGGATTCATCGCTTCTCGCGCAGCGCCTTTACAGTCAGGACGCATCTATTTATGAAGAGCGGCCGCTTGGCGTGGTTCGTCCCCGTGATCGTGATGATTGCATAAAGCTGGTTCAATTTTGTGCCGACCATTCTATTTCACTCATTCCCCGGGCCGGCGGCACGAGCCTGGCCGGCCAGTGTGTCGGCAGTGGTTTAGTCGTTGATGTTTCCCGGTATATGACCGATATACTGGAAATCAACCATGAGGAGGGTTGGGCGCTAGTACAGCCGGGCGTGATTCAGGATGATCTGAATGATGCCGTGGCCGAATGGAATCTGCAGTTTGCACCTGACACGTCGACATCGAAGCAGGCCATGATCGGCGGAATGGTGGGTAACAATTCCTGTGGTGCATATTCGATCCTGCATGGCACTACGCGTGATCATGTGCTGGCCATGGAAGTCGTGCTGGGCGATGGAACGACCGCCCGCTTTCACGACCTTACACCAACAGAACTCAACGACAAACTGCAGGAAGACAGCCTGGAGGGGCGCATTTATCGCACGCTTACTGAGGTGATTACAAAGAACGGAAATCTCATTGTAGAGGATTATCCGAAGCCCGAAGTTAAAAGGCGTAATATGGGGTACGCCCTGGACCAGTTGGTGCAGCGTCAGCCCTGGAATGATGCAGGTAAACCCTTCAGTATATGTCCGCTCATATGCGGCAGTGAAGGGACCCTCGCCCTGATCACTGAAATCAAGGTAAAGCTGGTTCCGCGGCCCGCCATGAGAACGCTGGTTTGTGGGCACTTTGAGTCCGTGGACGAAGCCTGCCGGGCGACGGTGGTAGCGTTGGAGCATGAGCCTGCCGCCGTCGAAATGCTGGATGGTATTTTGTTGGAGGCGACGAAAAGCAATCGCGAGCAGGCTGCGAACCGGTTTTGGATCGAAGGGGATCCCGGCTGTGTGCTGGCTGTTGAGTTTCATGGTCGCGATGTCCAAACGTTGGAACATTCTGTTGAGCAGCTTTCCATACATTGGAAAAAAGAGGGTATGGGGTATGCTTGTGTAAAGGTAGAGCAGCAGGATATTCCCAGAGTATGGGCGTTAAGGAAAGCCGGGCTGGGATTATTGACCGGCATCCCCGGAGACCACAAACCGGTCACAGCTATTGAGGATATTGCCGTCGCGGTGTCGGATCTGCCGGATTTTATTAAAGAGATTGAATTGTTGATGAAAAGGGCGGGCTGTGAATGTGTCTATTACGGTCACGCTTCGGTCGGTGTCATTCATTTGCGGCCCATGTTGAATCTGAAAAGCAGAAAAGATCTTGGCATATTTATGGAGATATGCGAGGGCGCTGCTGAGATTACGCGTAGTTATGGCGGCAGTCTTTCCGGTGAACACGGGGATGGGCGGTTGCGCGGGCCGTTTGTAAAAAAGATGCTCTCCCCTGAGATATATGAGCTGTTGATACAGGTTAAACGAACGTTTGATCCAGGCGGTATTTTCAATCCCAACAAAATTGTCGATGCCGTGCCTTATACAGAACAGTTACGCACGCATCCCGAATCGCGGACGCCGGATATAAAAACTGAATTTGACTGGAGCAGGTATAAAGGTCTGGTCAGGGCGGCGGAGTCTTGCAACGGCGCTGGTTTTTGCCGTCAAAGTGCGGGCCGCGGCACCATGTGTCCCTCCTATATGGTATCCAAAGAAGAGGCGTACACCACGCGCGGACGCGCAAATATTCTGCGCCAGTTGCTGACCTCGGAAAACCCTGAGAACACGTGGACTAACCGTGAGCTGACGGAAGTGCTGGACACCTGTCTTTCCTGTAAAGGATGCTCTTCGGAGTGCCCGTCCAATGTCGATATGGCCCGGCTGAAGGCTGAAGTGCTGCAAAAACGAATGGATAGGGAAGGCGTGAAGTTGCGCAGCCGCCTGTTCGGCAACTTTGCCTTCTATGCCCGGCTGGCTCAGCCCGTGCCGGAACTGGCATCGTACATCATGAATCGGGACCTGTCGAAACGATTCCTGGGTGTAGCCATTCAGAGGGCGGTCCCTCCGTTTGTCCGAATGACCCTGGCGAAATGGTTTAAAAAACACACACCGCATCCGCGAGCCGGTCAAAAGGGTGTCGTGGTACTGTTCAATGATGAATTTACAAATTATACAGATCCGGAACCCGGCTGTGCCGTTGTCAATGTCCTGGAGTGGCTGGGTTACCAAGTAAAGCTGACCCCGGTTATCGATTCCGGTCGAACACAGATATCCAAAGGTTTTGTTCGCACGGCTCGCGCTGTTATGGAGAAAGCGGTAAAGACCTTTTCAACGCATACTGAAGAGGGCCTTGCCATCGTAGGTGTTGAGCCGTCAGCACTTCTGGGTTTCAGAGATGAAGCGCCTGAACTTGTTTCAGATGTGTGGAAGGGTGTCGCCGAAAAAGTGAGCCGAAATTGCTTTCTGTTTGAAGAGTTTATCGTGAACCATCAGCAGGAAATAACCCCGTCTGAGATTCAGGGTCTAAAGGGTCGGAAGGTCATGATGCATGGTCACTGTCATCAGAAGTCTATTGTGGGTATGCGCCCGTTAAGACAGGCTCTTGAGTACATTCCTGGCTTGGAGATAGAAGAGATTCCGAGCGGTTGTTGTGGAATGGCGGGATCGTTCGGCTATGAGAAAGAGCACTACCGGATGTCCATGGATATTGGTGAACTGGTTTTGTTCCCCGCGATACGTGAACAACCTGAAGCCATCATATGCGCCCCCGGAACCAGTTGCCGGCATCAGATTAAAGAGGGCGCGGGACGCAAGGCGTTGCATCCCGCTCAGATTTTTATGCTGGCTCTTGGCGAACCATAGCAAGGTGAGCGAGTACGGGGAGATCACAGTTCGACGACGTCTCATGAGGGCAAGGGTGTCCTCG
>CAYXEW010000131.1:0-6376 GCA_964464115.1 uncultured Verrucomicrobiota bacterium | reverse complement strand
GTCACATCCCCAAGTGAAGCGATCACCCGTTGCCGGGGAAGCCCCTCGGCATTACCATACGATTCGACGAGCTGAACGAGCTTCGATCCCTTTATCTTTTTTGTTCTTAAAAATATGAAAGAAGAATACAGTATTCGAAAAAAAGTAAGAAGAAAAGGTGCTATTTTGGGCACTACAAAGCGGCCTTAAAAATATATATCGTTAATATGCAAGGACTTACAATAGTTTACTTCCGAAAATAAGAGAAAAATAGTCAATCTTTTTTGGCCAGATTAAAGTTTTTGATAAGAAACTTGGGTTAAGTAAGTGCCAATCAGACATGACCCCCTGATTTTGGCATCCTCGCACCGTGAAAGCGACACGTTCAACCAACTTGGACCAACAAAAGCGCCCCCCACCGGGAACCGCCTAAAAAGCAATTTCTTATCAGGGTAGGTTTTGATCTATGAGCGGTAAATTTTTGGCAGGCGTCACCCTTATCGTGCGTATGGCCGACCTGCTCATCAATCAGATCATGAATGAAAGACAGAACATGAAATCATTCACCATAATTCATGAATGATTCGGAAATAATAAACTTCTTTATTGAAATTGATAATTTTTTTTTTAAAACTACGAAACTTATGATTGATGGCAAGATTCTACAAACACTAGTTGGCTGTATAAATTCGAGGAGGGATAAATTGAAATTCAATCAAATTATAGTCATTTTACAAAGAGCATTGGACTCGGTGTGGCTCTGGGCCGTGATGGCCCCGGCGATTGCCTTTATCCCCGGCCTGAACGCTGGCCAGGCAGAGCAGATCATCCATGTCGCGGGGCGAAACACGACAAGCCTCAACGGGAAATGGGAGATCATCGTCGATCCCTATGAAAACGGATATTACGACTACCGGTACCAGGAGTACGACTCGGGCTACTTCCTGAACGCGAAGGCAAAGGACAAGACCGACCTGGTCGAGTACGACTTCGACACGTCCGATCAGATCAACGTGCCGGGCGACTGGAATTCACAGAAGAAGGAACTTTTTTTCTACGAAGGGACGGTCTGGTACCGGAAAATGTTCGATTTCGGCAAAAAGGCCGGCCAGCGGGTGTTCGTGCATTTCGGCGCGGTCAATTACCATTCCGTTGTTTATCTGAACGGCAAAAAGCTGGGTGAGAATGAAGGGGGATTCACGCCGTTCAACTTCGAAGTCACGGAATTTCTGAAAGAAAAAGACAACTTTCTGGTTGTGAAAGTCGACAACAAACGCCGCCACGACGCGGTGCCCACATTGAACACGGACTGGTGGAACTACGGCGGCATCACGCGGGATGTCCATCTGATCAAGGTTCCTGAAACCTTCATCCGGGATTATTTCATCCAGCTGAAAAAAGGATCGCTGGAAGATATCGAGGGCTGGGTGCAGCTCGACGGAGGGCAGCCGAGTCAGGAGATTACGGTGCGGATTCCCGAAGCCGGTATCCGGAAATCCTTTAAGACCGACGAAACCGGCAGGGTACGGATCTCCTTCAGCAAAAAATGGTCGCTGTGGTCCCCGGAGAATCCAAAATTGTACGAAGTGATACTGGAGACGGACGATGAAACGGTTACCGATCAGATCGGATTCCGGACGATCGAGACCCGGGGGACCAAAATCCTGCTCAACAAAAAGCCGGTATTCCTCCGGGGCATCTGCATCCACGAAGAGGCTCCGATCCGAGAGGGACGAGCATTCTGCCAGGAGGACGCGCACACCCTGCTTACCTGGGCCCGGGAACTGAATTGCAATTTTGTCCGCCTGGCACACTATCCGCACAATGAGTCCATGATCCGCGAGGCCGACCGCATGGGCATTCTGGTCTGGGAGGAGATCCCGGTGTACTGGACCATTCTCTGGGAAAACGAAGCCACCTGGAAGAATGCCGCCAATCAACTCAAACAGATTGTAACACGGGATAAAAACCGGGCGGGCGTGATTCTCTGGTCCATGGCCAATGAAACGCCAGTCAACGAGCCCAGGACGCGATTTCTCACCAGACTCGTGGAGCAGACGCGCGCGCTCGATCCGACACGCCTGATCACGGCGGCCAACGAACGGCGCTACAAAGATCCGGCGACGCAGATCATCGATGATCCTTTCGGTGAGGTGCTCGATGTGCTGGGCTGCAACCAGTACATCGGCTGGTACGACGGCCTGCCGGAGAAGGCCGACAACATGAAGTGGGAGAGCACGCTGGACAAGCCAGTCATCATCAGCGAGTTCGGTGGGGGAGCGCTCTACGGATACCACGGGGACGAGCTCACGCGCTGGTCTGAGGAATACCAGGAAAGTATCTACAAACATACGCTCCCCATGCTCGACCGTGTGCCTTTCATTCAGGGGTTGTCCCCTTGGATACTCAAGGATTTCCGCTCGCCCCGGCGTTCGCTTCCCAGGATTCAGGACTTTTGGAACCGCAAGGGACTGATCTCGGACCGCGGCAACCGGAAAAAGGCGTTTTCTGTGCTACAGAAATATTATGAGGAGAAGATGCTTGCACAGGACCCAACAGGGAGACCATGAAGCGACTGTTCTCTCACAAAATAGTTCCGCCTGTTTGCCATCGCGATAGCGGTCATCATACAGAATCTGGTGCATTACATCCAGCTTCAGTCCGATATGGTGCTGCTGGGCCATTACGATTCCCTGCTGCTTTCGGCCGTGAGCTATTTATGATACTTTTCACCCTGCGGCAGGGTCATGACCCGGTAAAGTTGTTCTAATAAAATCAGCCTGACCATATCATGAGGAAAGGTCAGTCTGGACAGGGAGAGAATCACATCTGCATGTCTGCTCACGGACTCGTCCAGCCCGAAGGGGCCGCCGATCAGAAATGCCAGCTCGGTTGCGGACTGATGGAAGTTGGGGCGTAGCCCCAGCGAACTCTTGAGCATTCGAAAGCCCTTTTCCTCCTGAGAGGACAGCCCTCAAAACAGCAAAATAAGGGCTTGGAAGATATTGAACCGTATATGAACATATATGAAGAGGGGAATGGCGGGCGCTTCGCCCTCCAGTGCCGGCCAGGAAATGGTCACGGCCGCTATGTGGAGGGTCGTGTTCCACCGCGACCGTTTTTGAATGCAATGCCAGAACCGATTTATATATGTGCATATACGTTCATATACGGTTGGAAACTCTTTCTTATTGAACCGCCCGAAAGCGTAGCGATAGATAATTTTATGAAGTAAAATAGTGACCGCCTGGGAACGGTTCAATGAACGCAAATGTTCGCAAATGAAGAGGGGATGGGAGAAGGGTGACAGAATCATGGATAGCAGAATCATTTTAAATGTAGCCAAGCGTGTCCCCACGCGTTTTAATGTGGATGGTCGCGTTTCACCGCGACTTTTTTTGAATGCGCTGCCAGAACCAATTTTTATATGTGCATATAAGGTCATATACGGTTGGAAACATTTTCTTATTGAACCGCAAATGAAGAGGGTACGGGTAATGAATGTATGACAGTATGATTATTAGTTTGTTATTTGGTCTTTTAATTGGTCATATCCTTCACATGACGGCTAATAACAGGAACTTATTGAAGGTTTTTTCGAAAATCAATAGACTGCCATTCTAGGGAACATAAAGTCTTCATGCTTATTTTTTCTCTCTTGCTACTGACTCTTGGATGCGCGGTTGCCCTTTACCGCTGGCGGTGGGGTTTTTTAGCGGCCATTTTATTGGGCTTTGTTCAGGATCCTCTGCGCAAAATGATGCCCGGAACACCTGGCATCATGACGATGTACACATTGCCGGTATGGGTTGCGGCCCTTGCGTCAGCCTATGCACATGGCCATTTGAGACCTCGTCAGTTTATGACGCAGTTTCCCAGACTGGGAAGGTGGATTGGGGTATTCGGGTTATACTTGATTATACCGGCGGCTCTATCCGTATCACATGGCCGCGGCACCTGGCAGATAACACTGCTTGGAGCTATGGTATACCTGGTTGTCTTTTTCATTGTGACAGCGGGCTATACCTTTTCAGTTCGCCGTGAAGACGCCGTCCGGGTTATGCAGTATTATGCGGTGCTGACAGGCATGGCGCTGCTGGGTGGACTTTTTGAGTATATGGGTCATGGCGATCATTTTGATGCACTGGGGACACAGGCGCTGGGGAATATCTGGGTGACCTATCGTACGGGCGAAGCTATGTTTATGTATGCTGGTTTTTTCAGGGGTCCTGATGTTATGGGTTGGCATGCGGCGCTGCTGACGATGATTGCCAGTTTTATGGCCTTTAGAAGTCGGGGATGGATGCGTCTTTTCTGGGTGAGTTTATGTGTCTGGGGATTGTTTAATGTATGGATTTGCGGCCGCAGAAAAATGGTATCGATGCTACCCGTATTTTGGAGCTGCTACCTGTTTCTTATTTTCAGATTCAGAAATGTTCGATGGATTATACCGACCGTAGGGACCCTGCTGCTGATCATAGCGGCCGGATGGTATGTTATGAACGGAAATGAAAATAGTGCATCTATTGATACCTTCTATATGACGACGATTGATGATATCGATGAACGGTTGATTGGACATGGGGTTGGCGCGGTTTTAACGACCATTCGACAGGCTGGATTCTGGGGATACGGCCTGGGAATGGCTCAGCAGGGTATTCATCATATCAATGCCGAAAAACCTCGTGTGTGGCAGGAAGGAGGTCCCGGTAAAATTGTCGTGGAGCTAGGTGTGCCGGGCGGGATACTGTTTATCATTTTATTGGCTGTTTTGATAATGACGGCCTTTCACATGCTTTCCGGGATCGTGGAGTCCGATCTCTTTATGCCGGCAGTCTGTATCATGTCGCTGATTACAGCCAATCTGGCTTCGGGTATTGTCTCGGCCCAAATATTTGGAGATCCGTTTATTATTTTGTTGCTGGCCCTGCTTATAGGGCTGTTGCTTTCCTTTTGCCGCGTGGAATCATTACCGGGTGAAAAGGAGTGCTGACGCATTGAGTGCTATGGTGGTGAACCTGATTCAGACGTCTCCTCAGGAAAGCAAGGGGAGTATGACGGCATACGCCGATATGGTGAGAGATGCTTTGTCGGCTGTTCCTGATGACCGTTTCCAGGTGGAGACCATACCCTTTTATAATCCCTCACAAAGTGTGACAATGCGGCAGCAGCATCTGTGGCGTATGAGAAATGCCCGCCGGTTGTTCGCAGAGAACCCTGCTGATGTTTATCACGTACTCGACGGATCTATGGCGGCTTTTATTCCGTCGGTTCTCTGGAAGAAAACGGTGGTTACTGTGCATGATTTAATCCCTTTGCTACAGATTAAGAAGCAGTTGCCCGCGCGTCCGAGTCTTTTTGCCAGGGCGGTGATCAGGCGGTCGGCTTCTGTTTTGTCGCATGTCGCCGGCGTATGTACGGTATCGCTAAATACTCGTAAGGATGTGCTGCAACATACCGGGGCACAGGATGTGCAGGTTATCCCGTTGACGCTTCGCAAAATGGCAGAAGATGGTGACGTCAACACGCTGCTTCCAGAAAAATTTATTTTTCATATTGGAAACAATGCCTTTTACAAGAATCGGATGGGCGTACTTAACGTCTTTGAAAAACTATCGGATATGCAGGATCTGCACCTGATTATGGCCGGCCCGCCTCTCCTGACTGAGGTTCGACGAAAAGCCGAGCGTATGAAGCGCGTCCATTGTATGATGGATATATCTGATGGCGAATTGTGTACCCTGTACAGAAAAGCGTCCGTATTTTTATTTCCCAGCCTCTACGAAGGATTTGGTATGCCGGTGCTGGAAGCCATGTCAATGGGCTGCCCAGTGGTATGCTCTTCGGAGGCATCACTGCCGGAGGTGGCCGGTGATGCGGCCCTGATGGCAACATCGGAAGATACCGATCAGCTTGCCGGGCATTGCCGATCGGTGCTGACCGATGCAGCATTGCGTGAGGAAATGCTGATGAAGGGGAAAGAAAGGGTCCAGTCGTTCTCCATGCGACGGTTTTCGAAAGAACTGAGCAATTGGTATGGTGATATAGTTGTCGAGAAAGACTAGCCATAAATAGTTGAAATTAGTTTCCGTGTGAAATGGCGTTTTGCGTGTTCAGTATTTTCTATGGTGCGAGCGTTCAGATGTTCACAGGGGGGCTCTTCAATTATATCTCCTGAACGCTGAACCCCGGAACTCTGAACACTTACAACGCTTGGAATTGGCTAAACGCCATGCACTATTATCGGCTCATTTACTCAAACAATCGGCTCTTCGTACTATTTTGTGGAAAGCGTGTACTATCTCTATAACATCAGCGAATAGTGCGTCCAACCGAATCCCTATATCACGCCGCCTGTCGCACTTTTCGGGTACTCGGGTACACGAGTACACGCTCG
>CAYXEW010000130.1:0-6392 GCA_964464115.1 uncultured Verrucomicrobiota bacterium | reverse complement strand
AGCGTGTACTCGTGTACCCGAGTACCCGGAAAGTGCGACAGGCGGCGTGATATCGGGATTCGGTTGGACGCACTATTCGCTGATGTTATAGAAATAATACACGCTTTCCACGAAATAGTACGAAGAGCCAAATAATACCGGCAAAAAGACTGTTTACATTCCTCTGTTCATGCGTATAGTGCCGATCCCTTCGAACCATTGGCGAGACGGGAACAGGTTTTATATGAAAAATGTAATGTTCACAGTGATAGCCTTGGCAGTCGGAATCTTCATGTATTCCCTGTTGGGGTGTCGTTCAGGGGATACTGCAGGTAGTGCCGTTCCCGTAAACGCGTCTGAGATGGCGGGCTATCGGGCACCACGCGTACCCGGCTATATTGACCTGTGGGCGGCCACTGACCAGCTCATTGAAGCTATTGTGGAACTGGAATCGGGGCGAAACCCTCAGTGTATTGGTCTCGATGGAGAGCGGGGGCTTATGCAGATTATGGAACATACATGGTCTGACATTACCGCCGATCTGTACGGTCGTCCCCTTCACTTTGACATGGCGTTTCAACCCGATCTCAATCGAAAAATCGGACGTAGCTATCTGCATCAATTGCAGCGGTATCTCGGACAGTACCGGGACTGCTGGCAGGCTGATGAACGATCCCTTTTACTGGCGTGTTACAACGCCGGACCTGACCGCGTAAGACAGGCCGGTTTTACGGTCAGCCGTCTGCCCGAATCCACCCAGCGCTATATTGAGCGCGCAACAGCGTTGCATGATGACTTTTTGAACGAAAAAGCAGAAGCGATGCAGTACTTGCTGGAGCGTTCCCTGTGACAAGCCGTAAGGTGGCACACATCTGCGACTTGCCATTTCTGATATGCGGGGTTATAATGGATGCCGTTTAAAGTTAAGAAAGGAAGCTGTACGATGCAGGATACACAATTGGATTACGGAAAGATAATTGAAAAGGCCTTTAGAATCTACAAACAGCATTTCACCGTGCTATTTGTTTCACATTTATTGGCCATTTTGGTGTCGACCTTTACAGCAGGCTTGCTGGCAGGGCCGATGCTCGCCGGCTTGGTAATCATCATTTTATCTATTCTCGACCAGAAAACCCCGCCTCAGCCCGGCGATGTGTTCCAGGGATTTAACTTCTTCCTGCCTGCTTTTCTGTTATATCTGTGCATCCTCGGTGCTGGGTTTCTCCTAGGGCTTCTGTTTAACGGGCTGGCTTCCATTGCGGGGCTCCTGATCGGCACCATCACCATGTTTTCAATTTTTCTCGTCGTCGATAAAAAGCAGGATTTCTGGCCTGCTATCATGGGTAGCTATGAAATAGTCAAATCCAGATTTTTTATCTTTCTGGGTTTGTATCTCATTGGTTCTCTCATCAGTGCGGCCGGCTTGATAGCGTGTTGCGTTGGCATATTTCTGACAGCCCCCATGATGACCTGCATGATTGCTATTGTCTACCGCGGACTGGAGAGCGATACGGATGTTCAGACGGTCAAACCGGAGCCGCCACCTGCTGCAGAAAACACTGTTTCGGTTGAATCCCCGCCTGTAAGCTGACAGGTTGTACTGTGAATGTCCGGTTAAAGAAAAGCAGTCGCATCGCCTATATACTGGCAGGTCTGCTCCTGCTGGTTATTCCTCCGGTCCTGCTTGCATTACCTTTTGAAAGAGGTCTCTGCCTGTTTTACCGGTTAGTACAGCTGCCTTGTCCCGCCTGCGGCACGTCGAGATCTTTTTCATTACTTTTTGCGGGGCGTCCGGTGGCCGCATTCGCCCGTAACCCTCTGGCCGTTATTCTCTTTGCAGTCATTCTGTTGGTGATCGCTTATAACAGCTACCGGTTGCTGATTGGAGAGCGGTGTGCTGAGAAAGACAGAAGCCGTCGCACCAACACTCACTTGCGCATGGCAGTGGTGTGGTTCATAGGTGCAGTTGTACTGAACTGGCTATACCTGTTGATCCGAAGCCTGACATAAAAAAAGCCCCTTCAAAAAGGGGCTTGTTAAAAAAAACAGGTCAACCGTATCAGCTAATGCGGTCGTTAATAATAGCTTCCGCTTCAGTCCAGTACTGGTTTGCATCACCCCCAAAACCATTGCGCTCTGCAATATAGTATGCTTCAAGCTCAATCATTTTATATTTTATTTCCGGGGTAATCACGGCTTTTTGAGCCGGTGATTTTGCAGGTGCTGCTTTTGCACTGGTCTTTTTGACAGAGGCCGCCTTCACAGGCGTGCTCTTTCTGGCTGGAGCTGCTTTAGCCTTTTTTGAAGGCGCAGGAACTTTTGCCGTTGCAGCAGGGGCTTTGGCCTCTGCCTTGTTTTTTGCCGCCTTTTTAGCGGTTACTTTCTTTACTGTCGGTACCGTTTTTTTTGCACTCTTTTTGGATGTTGCCATAGTGTTCAATCTCCTCGCACGAGTCCGTTCTCAATACGCTTGGATGCTACATCCTTAATGTTGCAATGCAAGCGAGATAATTGTTTTTTTCTCATTTGAATTCCGGCGCACTCATGTATCATACGCCACCTTAAAGACCGAGAGCTTTTATGAACGATATACAGACCATTGAAGACCATGTGAACTCCTGGCTGCAGAGGCAGTTTGAAATTTTGTTTCCGGAGGAGGAGCTGGATGCTTCTCTCCTGCAAGTCGTACCAACGACGAATGAGCAATTTGGGGATTACCAGTGTAATGCAGCCATGGGATTGGCTCGCAGCCTGAAAAAGAGTCCTCGCGATATTGCCGGTCATTTTGCCGACAAAGCAGTGCTCCCGGAAAGTCTGGATCGTATAGAAATCGCGGGGCCGGGTTTCATCAACCTCTTTCTGTCGGACGCCTGGCTGGAAAAGTGCATCAACGATCGGGCCCGCAGTAATCGCCAGGGCGTGCCCATGGTCGGGAGCGGTAGAAAAATCATTATTGACTACTCGAGTCCGAATGTTGCAAAACCCATGCATATTGGACATATTCGATCCACGGTGATCGGAAACGCTATCGACCGCATGCTGCGATTTCTGGGATATGAGGTGATAGCCGACAATCACCTGGGTGACTGGGGGACGCAATTTGGCCTTCTTATCATGGGATATCAGCACTTTGTCGACAAAGCGACCCTTGCAGAGCGCCCGGTAGAGGAACTGGAACGTATTTATGTGGAGAGCTACAACCGGGCTCAGGAAGATGATGAATGGATGCAGCAGGCCCGCTCCGAGCTGGTTAAACTACAGCAGGGCGATGCTGAAAATGTAGCCCTCTGGAAGCAGTTTATCGAATGGAGTCTGCAGGAATTTGAACACATTTATAAGCGCTTGGATGTGCAGTTCGATACTTACCGCGGAGAGAGCTACTACAACAGCCGATTGCCGCAAGTGGTGGATCGCCTGAAGAAAGCCGGCCTGGCGGAAGTGAGTGAGGGGGCGCAGATCGTGAACCTGGAAGATGAAGGTCTCGGTGTGTGCATCATACAGAAACGTGATGGAGGGTATAACTACGCGACGAGTGACCTCGCCACGGTGCTGAGCCGTGTGGAAGAATTTAAGCCGCAACGCATCATTTACGTAACAGATGAGCGCCAGCAGTTGCACTTCAGGCAGTTTTTCAATATCAGCGGTAAGCTGGGTGTCGAGGTGGAGCTAATTCATGTATGGTTTGGTCTCATGAGGCTGCCTGAGGGGACGTTCTCAACACGTCAGGGAAATGTGATCAAACTGGAAAAGATGCTGGATGAAGCCGAAGAGCGGGCGATGCATATCGTTCAGGAAAACAGTAAAGAGAGATCCGAGGAAGAGCAGAGGGCTATAGCGCGGACGGTCGGCATAGGCGCTGTCAAATACGCGGACCTCTGCCAGAACCCGCAAAGCCTCGTTACGTTTGAATGGAAAAAGGCCTTGGCAATGGATGGAAATTCAGCACCCTACCTGCAATATGCCTATGCGCGTATCTGCAGCGTTCTGGATAAGTATGCCGCGCAGGCAACACCCGGGTTGCTGGAGCGGAGTTCGATTGTATTTTCGGACTCCGTCGAGCGGCGAATCGCACTCAAGCTGCTCCGATTTCCCGCCGCCGTCACTGCAGCCGCTGAAAAATATCGTCCCAACATTCTCGCGGATTACCTCTTTGAGTTGGCTCAGTTATACAGCACATTCTATCAAACAGTTCCGTTTTTGAAGGCGCCGGAAGGTGTGCGAGAGAGTCGCCTGCTCCTGTGCAAAGAAGTTGCTAGCACATTAAAATGCGGATTGCATCTATTTGGTATTGGCACGCTAAGCCGTATTTAACGGCTTTTTATTCTCCGGCTTCAATAAAGCCTTCGAGCTTGCGTAAGCGGGTAGGGTGGCGCATTTTACGAAGTGCTTTAGCCTCAATTTGGCGGATCCGTTCGCGGGTTACATTAAAGCGTTTGCCGACCTCTTCCAACGTGCGCGAGTAGCCGTCAGCCAGTCCAAACCGCAATTTCAACACTTCCTGTTCGCGTTCTGTCAGCGTGTGCAGTACATCGCCCAGCCGATCCTTCAACAGGCTGTAGGCCGTCATATCAGACGGATTTTCAGCACTTTTATCCTCAATAAAGTCTCCAAAATTCGTGTCATCACTGTCGCCAATGGGGCTTTGCAGGGATATGGGCTGCTGTGAAATTTTGAGTATAGCCCGGACCCGTTCCACCGGGTAATCCATATCTTCAGCAATTTCTTCAGGTGTGGGTTCGCGTCCCAGCTCCTGAATCATGCGTTTTTGAATGCGCATCAGTTTATTGATGGTTTCAATCATATGCACGGGGATACGTATCGTCCGGGCCTGATCGGCAATAGAGCGGGTGATAGCCTGTCGAATCCACCAGGTAGCGTATGTACTGAACTTATAGCCCCTCTGATATTCAAACTTCTCAACGGCCTTCATGAGACCCATATTACCTTCCTGAATGAGATCCAGAAATGAGAGACCGCGATTCGTGTACTTTTTCGCAATACTGATAACCAGCCGCAGATTAGCTTCCACCATCTCTGATTTGGCCCGGTGACCCTTTCGCAGCCAGGTCCGTAATTCATTGTAGGTGTTTTCAAAATCCTCCGGCTGCATATGATAATGGAACCGGCTGTTCCTCATCTTCTGCTGTTCATCTTTAAGAGCCTCTTGATTCGCCTTTGTTTTACGACTTTTATCCAGTGTGTGAATACGCCTCAGATGCTGCTTGTATTCACGGTGATGCAGGTCTGCAACGGAGATAATATCTTCCACTGCCTTTTGCTTGAAGTGAAGCTTGTCAAAATAAGTGGATAGCTTTCTGACGGAGGCCATATATGCTCGTTGAGCCTTTTCGCGCGCCGCAGCCGAGAGTTTACTCTTACTGCTTTCGCGGTAGAGTTTGGCGACATTTTCATAATACCGCTCAATTGTGCTTTTAATGCGGGGGAGCTTTTTGAAGTACTGCTCTCGACTAGTAACAAATTTATCGCTGATAATACGGTCAAAACGTTCATGCCCATCTTCCAGGCGTTTCAGCATATCCATATAGGCCTGAGTCGCAAAGCCGAACGTATTGAAGATTTCACGGGACTTCATTTCGGCCTCTTCAATGCGCTTGGAAATTTCCACTTCCTGTTCCCGTGTGAGCAGGGGAACCTGACCCATCTGTTTCAGATACATACGGACCGGATCATCGAGAACATCGAGTCGCTGAGACTGCTTTACCCGCTCCTCTTTTTCCATCTCGGCTTTAAATTTTTCGACGTCAGAAGAATCGATAATTTCAATATCCATACCTTTGAGCAGAATAATAATGCCGTCAACTTCTTCCGGATTCAGCATGTTGGAGGGCAGGGCATCGTTGACATCGTCAAACGTCAGATATCCTTGATCCTGTGAAAGGGCAATAAGGTCGCGTATTTTCTGATTCCGCTCCTCGCGATTAATATGACTTTCATCGTTTTCAGGGAGGGCGACAACAGGGATAGAACTCATTTTATCAGTAGCTTTTACGGTCTTGCCGGTACTGGTTTTCCGGGTCGTCGTCTTTTTAGTGGAAACGGATGCCTTTTTCTTTGCGGCAGCGGTCTTTTTTGGTACCGTCCGCTTGGTGGCCGTCTTTACTGTCGTTTTTGTCTTCGCCATACATTCCTCTTAACCGTCAGTTTCATTAGCAGGGCACAATAAGCCCATTATGCGCAAAGCCCTGCATACTGTCACATATATAATCGGAGAGTCAACTTTAGTTTAATCGAAATTGCCAGTAATTTGCCGGACTTGAAGCCTGGAAATTGCTAGCCTGCATTATGCACGCGTTCAAAATGCTGTATTCCGCACAAGCGGGACAGGGCTGCAAGCTTGCCCTGAAGTTTGGCACTCAACTAGACAGTAATCAATCTGTTTGTTTTCCGCTTGC
>CAYXEW010000129.1:0-6467 GCA_964464115.1 uncultured Verrucomicrobiota bacterium | reverse complement strand
AGAAAGGAAACATGATGACAGCCAGATGTTTGTACCATACACAGGGCATTCGCGGGTACATCTCAAAATTTACGACCTCCAAAATCTTGTCGCAGGAGCCTCTGACACGCTATTCCGTGAAGAAACTTAACCCTGAAGATAGGCGACGAAAAATCAGAAAATATTTGAATACAGCGGCCACACATGTATAGTACGAATCAATAACACAGAGTCAAATTCTTCATGTTGAAACGATTGACATTACACCTGCTTACAGCTGCGTTTTTTACAACGCTGACTGGGTATGGCCAGTATTCTCAGCATACTCATGTGCAGGACGGTGCAGGCATTACCTCTTCGTCAGGTGCCTTGACCAACATCGCCGCCTGTTCTCAATCAGGTGGCACGCGTATAGCAGCAGGTGGCTCGTTTGTTAATATGGCGGGTTACCTCAACACATTTCATATATCTGATAATGACGCTGATCGGGATGGGCTGGTAGATGAATTGGACCTCGATAATGACAATGACGGCCTCGCCGATTTTGCCGAGATAACGGGCGTGTCTTTTAATCCTGTGACACCATCGGATCCGCAGACGGCTGATTCAGATCGAGACGGTATGCCCGATAAACAGGAATCAGATGCGGGGACCAATCCGCAGGATGCAAACAGCCTGCTTCATATTCTCTCTGTGGAGAACACGGCTGACGGCCGTATGATCTCGTGGCAGAGCCGCGGCGGCTACCGCTATGAAATTTTGGGGTCGACCCAGATCAGTAGTTTAGGCGAGGCCCCTGTTTTGGAGCAGGTTACTGCCAGTGGCGGGGTAGCACCGTGGTTTGACACCGTGAGCGTATATACCGATACAGCCTATCATGCAAAAGGCTATTACGGAGTTCAAAGAGTACCCTAGCATGGGAGTAAAATGATGAAAAAAAGAGCAGCACTACTCACTATCTGTTTATGCGCTCTGACATGTTTGTCAGACGTGCCTTCGTTCTTTAATTACCAGGGGCGGCTATTGGAAAATACCAATCTTGTGAGCGGTACGGTTCCGATGGTCTTCAGACTGTATAATGCGACATCAGGCGGGGCACTATTGTTTGTCGAAAGTAATAGTGTCGTTGTTGTCGACGGTCTCTATTCCGTCTCGGTGGGCAGCAATGCGGCTCTGGGCTCGGTGTCTGCCGCGCTCACGAATGAAGCCTTGTTCCTGGAACTGGAAGTAGACGGGGAGGTGCTGGCACCCCGCGAACGATTGCATGCGGTAACCTACGCTATGCGGGCGGCCGTAGTTGAAGACGGTGCGATTGTAAATAGTGCGATTGCGGATGATGCCGTCACCTCTGATAAAATCACCGACGGTGAGATCAAGGCGGAAGACCTGGCGCTCGGCATCATCAGCAACACACATATCGCAGCCGGTGCTGTGAATTCCAACAGTATAGAAGACGGTTCGATCGGAACAGCTGAGCTGGCCAGCAATACCGTGTGGCTCTTAACAGGTAATACGGGTACCGATGCCAATACTCATTTCGTTGGCACGACGGATGGTGAGCCTCTGACTTTAAAGGCCAACGGCCAGACAGGTTTTCGACTTATTCCGGGTTCCTTACTTCCGGGGGTTATCGGCGGCAGCTCGAACAATCTTATTATCGGAGAGGGTGGCGTTATTGCAGGCGGCGGTTTCGGTAGTGACCCCAACATCATTTATGACGACATGGGGTTTATTGGCGGAGGCTGGGGCAATATCATCGGTGTGGACGATGCGTCGGACCAGGATTTTTCCGTGATTGGAGGAGGCTCCCGCAACAAGGTTCTGAATGATTACAGCGTTCTCGTAGGAGGGCGCAACAACAGTCTTTATCCATACGGCGCTTTCATGGGTGGGGGTAGGGATAACCGAATGGAAGTACTGGCTTATTACAGTGTTTTGGTCGGTGGGCAGGATAATATAGTGGCGACCAATGCGGACTGGTCTGTCCTCGGCGGCGGTCAGCAAAACACCATTGAACTCGATGCTCAGCACAGCGTCATGGGCGGGGGATATATAAACGTCATCGGTCCGGGAGTGAACTATGGAACCATTGGCGGCGGTGAAGAAAACCAGGTAGCCCAATATGCCCATAACGCAACGATCGGTGGAGGTGAGCGAAACCGCATCGGCACTTATGATTATAACAGTTTTATTGGCGGCGGCCGGGATAATATAGTGTCGGGCGGCTGGGCTTCTGTTGTGGGGGGAATGAAAAACATCGTCCGGCAGAATTTTTCTTCAGCGCTGGGCGGTCGGCAGAATTATATTAACGGTGAATACAGCGCGATAGCTGGCGGCCAGACCAATACGATTCAATCAAATTACAGCTTTATCGGAAGCGGTGAAAGTAACCGCACAACCAGCAGCTACGCATTTATCGGAGCCGGCAAAGAAAACCGGGCTGGCTACCTTGCTGTCGTGGCCGGCGGATACAAGAATGAGGCTGCGGGTTCATATGCTGTGGTCGCAGGCGGATATAGTAACAGCGTCGGCGGAAGTTATGCGGCCTCGCTGGGCGGATATGCCAATAAGGTGGTGCTTTCTCCTGGTTCATCGATTGTGGGTGGATACAATAATACTATTCAGGAGAGTGCTGATTACAGCGTTGTTGCCGGGGGGCGCGACAACACGGTTCTGTCGAATGCATACGGCGTCGTCATCGGCGGTGGATACAACAATGTGGCCAATAGTTTTTATTCATTTGTGGGTGGCGGGCGCAACAATTTTGCGGATCTTGACTATGCGACCGTAGGTGGTGGATATAACAACAGTGCTACGGGGATCTATTCGACTGTCGGCGGAGGCCAGGGGAACGCCGCAGGATACCGCGCTGTCGTGGCCGGCGGTTATAATAATGAGGCCTCGGCCAAATACACTGCCGTTCCAGGAGGTCAGGAGAACGAAGCAAATAAAGACTACAGCATGGCGTCGGGACGCAAAGCCAAGGCGAACCATGTGGGGGCTTATGTATGGGCGGACAGCACAGATGCCGACTTCACCACGATTACCAGTAATGAATATGCCGTGCGATCCTCAGGGGGCATGCGCGTTATAGGCAGCAGTTTGTTAGGCAGTTTGCTCATCGCTCCTAACGAAAATACTTCTGCACATGACAGCCAACTGACTCTTGCGGAGGATCACGACGGAAGTTTTGCCATGCAGTGGTATTATGATGGTGGCGAAAACCGTCTGAAGCTGTATGGGCTAGCAAGCGACACAACATATGGGCCACATATCGTTGTAGCCCGTGATAGTGGTCGAGTGGGTATCGGCACAACTAACCTGACTTTCGGTTACCAGCTTTCCGTAGGCGGCGC
The DNA here is from genome assembly GCA_964464115.1 of uncultured Verrucomicrobiota bacterium. GTDB lineage: Bacteria > Verrucomicrobiota > Kiritimatiellia > CAYTQP01 > CAYXEW01 > CAYXEW01. The sequence continues at coordinate 3,132 of CAYXEW010000129.1, read as the reverse complement.
AATCAGGGCAGAAGAAATCGTGGTGGAAAGCGGGTGGGCTGATTTTGTTTTTGCCCCGGACTATGCGCTAAGGCCACTGGAGGAAGTCGACACCTTTATTCAACAAAATGGCCACCTGCCTGATATCCCGCCCGCCCGACAGATTCAAAAAGAAGGCGTACCTATTGGTGAAATGCAGACGCGCCTCCTGCAGAAGGTGGAAGAGCTCACGCTCTATGTGATTGAACAGCAGAAGGAAATCGAGCAGCTGAAGGAAAAACTCGAACAGTCGAATATGTAACGGAGAGCTATGAAACTATTATTTCCATTATTCACGGCTCTTTTAGTTTTAGGATTGATTCCGGCAGAAACCTTTTCCAATGACCGTCCCCTGCAGCGCAGCACGGATGAACGCGCGCAGTTGATTCAGGAGGCCGGTTATCAGATTCGCCGCGGAACAAAAACAGTCAACCTGCCGGTATACGCCAACCGGTTTGTCGTAAGTTCTGCGTCAACTGCGGCAAAAGATTTCGATAACTCGATCAACAGCAAGGGTGTATCTACCACCTACAGGCTGGATCAGGAGCTGGGCGCGAACCATTATACACTCACCCTGAAGTCTGACGCCGCCCCCCAAAAAGAGTTAACGGTGGAAAGCTTTAGGGATACGCTCGCGATGATTCGCAAGGATGTGCGGTTTGATGTCGTAAACCCGGTTTTCTATGACGTGGGCAGCGGACTGGATGTAGTATATGAAAATGTGGTCGCACTGAAATTGCGGAGTGAGGTGGATGTTCAACAGTTACTGACAAACTGGCCAATGGCAACATTTTCCGGGGCGTCGAAGACGATCATGACCATTACCGCAACTTCAACACATGCAGAAGCCGTATTTGACATAGTCAACGCGCTTTATGAGCAGCCATACATCGACTGGGCAGAAGCACAGTTTATGGCTCCGATAGGTATGGATTACATGCCGAATGACACCCTGTTTTCCAATATGTGGCATCATGACCACTATAATCAGATCGGCTTTGAAACCAATCAGGATATACGCTCCCCGCAGGCCTGGGATGTCGAGCGGGGAACCAGTGATGTGGTTATTGCCATCATTGATGATGGCGTGGAAATCGGTCATCCCGATTTGTTTGTCAATCTTTTCAATAATTCCGGTGAGACTCTAAACGGTATAGATGACGATGGAAACGGTTATATTGATGATGCGTTTGGGTGGGATTTTGCGGATAATGACAACGATCCTCAGCCCAATGCCGAGCGATTTCACGGCACGTCCTGTGCCGGCCTGGCAGCCGCTGTAGGTGACAACAATAGAGGCGTTGTCGGTTCCGGCATGAACTGTAAGCATTTACCGATTAAAGTGGTAAACACGGCTTCATGGGCCTCGTCTGCCAATCTGGCCCTCGCCATACGTTATGCGGGCGGTGTAGATGGGGCCGGAAACCAGGTTTGGCGGGGGGCCGATATCCTTAGTATGAGTTTTCATTATCCAAGCTCAGCGGTCGTAAGGGCCGCTCTGGACGATGTCGCGGCCAATGGGCGCAATGGGTTGGGGTGCCCGATGCTGGCCGCTGCAGGAAACGATGCCTCAGGATTTCAAGGGTGGTTTAAAGTTCCGGTTTCCAATCTTCAGGCCGGCACTTATTTTGCCCTCGTGGAGTATTACAAGGATGCTGCCGATACCGGCGGCAGTGACCGCGTCTGGTGCGCTTGGGTCGGCCTGCCCGATGCTGATGAAACCCTTCACTATATGTCGGGCCCCGATTTGCCCGCCGGATGGAGTGTGGGTGGCGATGCGCCCTTTGAAATAGTCGACGACGATTACAGTCATCAGTATGGAAGGGGCCCGTATATTTTACGATCAGGAGCGGCCGGCGATAATGAGAACTCATGGTTTCGGACAGAAAATTTTGTACTGGATACCAACAAGTTAATGAAACTGATGCTTTGGATTTCGAGTGAAAAAGGTCCTGCCAATCCTAGCTATCCACCGAGCTTTAATGACGGTGACTGGGTTTTTGTGCATTTGTACAATGTAACCTTGGGATCCTGGGAGTTGAATTATGATTTAGCGTCCGGCGTACCGGGCGATTTGAGGTACTGGGAAACGGACCCCATAGACACCTCCAGCTTCCCCGCGAATCAACCCGGTGTGATGGGTGTGGGCGCGATTACAGATATGGGGGTGCGATCGCATTACAGTGAATATCTTGATTGCGGACTGGACTTTATGGCGCCCAGTGGAGGTGGCTACGAGGGGGTTTGGACCACAGACAGGGTCGGAACAAATGGTTATAATAATGAAGAAAGTGTGAATGGCGGAGATTATACCACCTTCAGCGGCACCTCGGCCTCCACACCGATTGCGGCCGGTGTGGCAGGGCTTTTGCTCACTGCCAACGAGAATCTTACGCCGGCACAGGTGGGACAGATCCTGAAAGATTCCTGTGATAAAGCAGGTGATGTGCCGTATCAGAATGGAACCAACCTCTATTTTGCCCACGGTCGTATTAATGCCTGGAAGGCTCTGGCCACCAACAGTATGCCCGTGAATCTTGAAGTGTCCAACGATACCGTAAAAAATACGCGTCGGTATTTTTCGCGGGGAACACTGACGGCCACAAATAATTTCGTTTTGAAACCCAGCGCGGATGTCCACTTCAGAGGCGGCGCCAAGATAGAGCTGAAAGACGGTTTCAAAGCAGAGGCGGGATCGACATACAGGACGGAAATAGATCCCAGTCTGTAATCCCCGCCAGCGAAATCCTTCGCGAAAGGTGGTTGCCCGACTAGGATTTGAACCTAGACTGATTGATCCAGAGTCAACTGTGCTACCATTACACCATCGGGCACTGAGTGGATTTTCAATACTACCCATGAAACACAGCATGTCAAGAATGTTGAAATCGAAAGTTGCAAGAAGTCGAAAAACATATATTCTGTACTATTCAAGTGTGGGCCTGTAGCTCAGTTGGTCAGAGCAGGGGACTCATAATCCTCTGGTCGCAGGTTCGAGCCCTGCCGGGCCCACCACCTTTTACCCCCTTTGTAATCAGCCGTATAACCCTATGCAAATAGGGTCTTCCGGTAAATCTGTGGGTAAAAACCCGAGTTGACCACAGCTTCGGCGGC
>CAYXEW010000128.1:6125-6507 GCA_964464115.1 uncultured Verrucomicrobiota bacterium | reverse complement strand
TGGATCGTGATGCCCGATCATGTGCATGGGATTTTGCGTATTAGCACGACAAGTCGCACCTGTACGGTTCCCGCATTTGGCCGCCCAATTTCCGGCGCATTGGGCACAATCCTTGGTGCCTACAAGGCCGCCACCACCCGCGCCATTCGCCGTGCGGGCTTGGCAGGCGAAGCCCCTGCCATTTGGCAACGCAACTACTACGACATCATCATCCGCGATGACCGCGCATGGAGCAACATCCGCCGCTATATCCGGGACAACCCCGCCCATTGGGACACGCTCCGCTATGGCGAACCGCGCTTTTTTGTGGGCAATCAGGCGCTGCTGGATTTGCCCCTCACGGCATTCCTGGCATCCCGCAGTACGGGCATGGCATGCCATG
>CAYXEW010000128.1:1982-6115 GCA_964464115.1 uncultured Verrucomicrobiota bacterium | reverse complement strand
CCCTTGCGTGGCCCGAACGCCCCGCCTGTGTGATCGGCGGATTTCTCTCTCCTATGGAGCGGGCCATTTTCGATGCCTGCCTGACCGACGGCACACCGATGATCTGGGTTTTGGCACGCGGGTTAAGGCTTGGCATGCCAAGCCCCTCCAACGGACGGATTCGCCGCGCCATCGATGCCGGACGACTGCTGATCATGACACCTTTTGACGATGCTGTTACCGGCTTCAGCGCCGCGCGCGCCGCCTGGTGCAACCAATACGCTCTGCATCTGGCCGCCAACGCTGTCATTGGCCAACTCGCGCCAGACGGCATGCTGGCCTGTTTGCTGGCAGACCTGCGCCGCGACATTCCCATTCACTATCTCTCCGCCCAATCTATGGAGACCGGTCAGGAGCGATAAGCCCCAACGCTACCATCCCGCCACACAGACATTCTGGAAATCGGCGCGAAGCATATCGAGAATCTGAATCTTGCGGCATGGTCTCATACTACCGAGTCGTGTTGACGCATTGACAGATACCAAGCGCCGATCAATCGGCACTTGCGTGCAGTTGTGATGTCTGGCACCCTTCACATATCGGATGCGCCATCGGGCGCATGTTCTGTATCGAAATAAGTTTGAGCCCGGATAAAAAATGGTGGAGGTAAGGGGAATCGAACCCCTGACCTCTTGAATGCCATTCAAGCGCTCTCCCAACTGAGCTATACCCCCAACTGTATTGCTGTCCGCATATATAGCCGCTCAGCATCGCTGTGATATGTACCGTTTAAGGCTATACCCCGCGTCGCGTCGCATTAATACATGCCGAAAGCAGGGGTAGAAGATAGCAACTTCCACCCGTTTGTCAACACGGCTGTTGATCAATTATTGGTCAGGTAGCTCGATGATGTACGATGGTTCGGGGAATCTACCCAGCACCTGTTTGACTCTATACCTTTGAGCACTATATTGAATCAAGACAAGCGTTGATGTTTTAAAAAATGAATTCCGTGTGCTGCCATGACTGATTTTGGCTTTCAATTTGATCACTCCTACACACAGCTTCCCGATCTGTTCTACACCCGTCAGAAACCAACGCCCGTCAGCGATCCCCGTCTCACGGTCATAAATCACAGCTTGGCCGGTGAAATCGGCCTCGATTTTTCGGGTTTTTCAGAACAATGTCTGGCCGAACTCTTCAGCGGCAATCAGCTGCCCGATAATGCCCTGCCTATTTCACAGGCATATGCCGGACATCAGTTTGGCAGCTTTACAATGCTGGGGGATGGACGCGCCATTATACTGGGCGAACAGCGAACGCCGCAAGGCGGACGGGTTGACATTCAATTCAAGGGTTCCGGCCGTACGCCCTACTCCAGAGGGGGAGACGGCCGGGCCGCATTGAAACCCATGCTGAGAGAATATATAATAAGCGAGGCCATGCACGCCCTGCATATTCCCACCACGAGAAGTCTCGCCGTCGCCGTCACAGGAGACACGATCATGCGCGAATCACCTCAAACGGGTGCAGTTTTGACGCGTGTTGCCGATTCGCATATACGCGTAGGCACTTTTGAGTTCGCGGCGGCGAACGGCACTATTCACCATCTTGAGTCATTACTGGACTATACTGCACGACGTCACTATCCCTCCATCTTGCAATCAAAAGACAAGGCCTTGCAACTGCTGCGTGCAGTGGCGAAACGTCAGGCCTTTCTCCTGGCGGAGTGGTTGCGCGTCGGGTTCATTCACGGCGTCATGAATACCGATAATATGGCTGTTTCCGGTGAGACTATTGACTATGGACCCTGCGCATTTATGGATCACTATGACCCGGAAACAGTATTCAGTTCCATCGATCACGATGGGCGCTATGCATTCAATAATCAGCCGTTTATCGCTCAATGGAATCTCGCACGGCTCGGCGAAACGCTGCTACCCCTCATCGCTGACAGGCGTGAAGAAGCCATCGAAAGAGTCAACGAGGAGCTCAGCAGTTTCAGGCAGCTTCTCAAGACTTGCCGTCTGGATATGATGCGGCATAAGCTCGGGATGGAAGGATCGCAACCGGGCGATAAGGAACTGATCGATGACTGTCTTTGCTGGATGAAGCAATACCGGCTGGACTATACCAATACATTTCGCGCCCTCATGATGAATCAATGGGAGGACGACGTGGCACATCGAAGTCAACGCTTCGATCATTGGCACAGGGCATGGCAGGAACGCCTTAAGAAAAACCGTGATCAGGACCGTGCTTTAACACTCATGCAGCGTTCAAATCCAGCCGTCATACCGCGGAATCACAAAGTAGAGCAGGCCCTCCATGCAGCCGATCACGGTGATTTGACCCCGCTCTGGAATCTGCTCGCAGTTCTGCTGGAACCCTACAAGGAAAGGCCGGAGCTCGCCATTTATCAAACCCTTCCAAAGCCGCATGAAAGAGTCTATCAAACCTTCTGCGGAACATAAAGCGCGGACTTAACTGTATCCCGACCCCATCACTTGCAGCAGTTCCGAAGGCAGCTCCTTGATAAACCTGGAAGGCATTAAATAAGTCGTACTGCCATCGCGCGCCCGGCGCATCTGGGGTACGCACAGGTAAAGATCATCTTTGGCACGGGTGGTGGCCACGTAGAAAAGGCGGCGCTCTTCTGCTTCACCGCCCGCATCATCCAGCGAACGCGCCGAGGGAAACATGCTGTCCGCCATCCAGATAATAAACACCACCTTCCATTCCAGCCCCTTGGCCTGGTGTACAGTACTCAGCTTGAGTGCATCATCCACGGGTTCTTCAGGTCGCTCCATTTCAGAATCCAGGTTGGTAACCAGGGCCACTTCACTCAGCATCTCGCGAGCATCTTTAAACCGCGAGGAAAAATTGATCAGCTCATCGATATCTTCCATACGGCGTTTATAATTATCGAACGTTTCGGCGGCATATTCATCATAAAAACCCTTGAGGAAGCGGTAGATTATTTCCCCCGGATCTTCGTGTAGGGCTTCCTCTTTGTAGGCTTCAAAGAGTTGAGAGATGGGCGGCCAGTAATCCTTTGCGGCCGCCGGAAGCTTTTCATAAACCTTTGCCCTCACATCCGAAAGCGACGGGTTAAACCGCCCTCCGAGGCTGTTCCAAATCTTGATCGCCGTCTTGGCCCCCACCTTGGGCAACAGACACAACAGGCGACTGAAACTGATTTCATCGCAGGGGTTATGTATCAGGCGAAGTACGGTAAGAACATCTTTGATATGGGCCTGTTCAAAGAAACGCATGCCGGAGGTAATCGTGTATGGCATATGCGCCCTCGCCAGCTCCATCTGCAGCTCCATGGCGTGGAAATGAGAGCGGTACAGCACAATCATATCCCGTATCGACACTCCCTCCTGCTCCAGCTTCCGCACTGTCTGGATAATAAAATGCGCCTGCTCCCGCCCATCCTGCAGACGCACGACTGACGGGCGGCGGCTCGCAGAGCGGACCGCTCGCAACGTCTTTTGAAACTGCTCCGGATTACCGGCAATACAGGCATTGGCCACATGCAGGACTTCGGGGACGCTGCGGTAATTAGTTTCCAGTTTATACACCTGCGCACCCGGATATTTTTTCGGAAAATCGAGTATGTTCCGATAGTCGGCACCGCGCCACGAATAGATGCTTTGAAAGTCATCGCCCACCACCAGGATGTTGCGGTGACGCGCTGCCAGGGCATCGACGAGGCGGGCCTGGACGGGGTTGGTATCCTGGTACTCGTCGACCAGAACATGCAGAAACTGTTCGCGGTACTGCTCCATCACTTCCGGGTGCTGTTCAAAGAGCACCCAGGCATTAATGAGCAGATCATCAAAATCCATCGCGTTTAAGTCGCGCTTTTTCTGTTGATAAAGCACCCCTACCCGCTCGACGGCCTCTGCAGACACATCGTGAAAGGCGAAGCGATCCTCTGCCACTTCCAGGATGGTTTTATCCGAATTATGGGCGAGACTGAAAAGACCTAGCAGTACATCCGGCTTCGGGAAGTGCTTATCTTTCAAACCCAGCTCCTCCACGCAGTTGCGGGCCAGGCGCCGGGCATCATCCTGGTCAAAAATAGTGTAATCAGCCGTATAGCCGAGCAGTTTGGCATGGCGGCGGAGTATCCGGTTCGCCATGTG
>CAYXEW010000128.1:0-1972 GCA_964464115.1 uncultured Verrucomicrobiota bacterium | reverse complement strand
AACGATTGCTGTAGTCGAGGCGGGGCCCGTGCCTGCGTAACAGTCGGTTCGCCAGGTGGTGAAACGTCCCGCCCCATAATCCGCTGACCGATTCACCGACCAGCTGCCGGGCGCGATCGAGCATTTCATTGGCCGCCCGATTTGTAAACGTCAGTAACAGTATGCGGTGCGGGCTCACGCCCCGCTCCACCAGATGAGCCACTCGATACGTAAGAGTGCGCGTTTTACCTGTGCCTGCCGCCGCAATGACCAGCACGGGGCCGTCGCCCGCATGTACCGCAAGGTTTTGCTCTTCATTGAGATCGTCGTTGTAGGGTAAATCAGACACACGCACACCTTTATAAATGAAAATAAGTTAAGCCAGCTCTCTCTCGGACAGGATCTGCTCGACCGTCTTGCTGTCGACCAAGTCCTCATGATTACAGGCGAGCACCTCAGCACCGAGCTGCTGCAGAGCCGCTGAAAGCTCAAAGCCCAGCTCATCAATGGAAGCGCCGGATGACAGTATGACCTGCGTGATATCCCCCAGGGTGACCTTTCCCGGTGAACGCAGCATTACAAAGCAACCATCACAGTCGGCAACGGCAGCCAACAGACCGGCCGACTCCAACTGGCTGACGATCTTTCGGACCAGGCGTATCGGCACCCGGTACTGCTCAGCAAACGGAGCCAGCTCAAGCGGCTTTCCGCGCTCCAGAAATGCTCGGGCAGCCCAAATAATAACAGCGTAAGCCAGCATCAGTTGTGAGCGGATGCTAGCGCGTTCCTCGTTGCGCTCAATATAAAGTGTATTGTGATACTGAATAGAAAAAGCGGTCTCGGCGCCCAGCAGGATAATCAGCCAACCCGTATAGAGCCAGGCCAGAAAGATGGGTATGGAAGCAAACGTACCGTAAATCGCATTGTAACGGCCCACGCCCAACTGCATGGTAATGTACAGTTTTTGCCATAACAGCCAGAATATTCCCGCAATCAGTCCGCTTATAATCGCTGCGTTTCGGTTCACTTTTGTATTGGGCAGCATGAGGTAGAGAAACGTCAGCGCAAACCATACCGAGAGCAGAGGCGCCAGACGAAGGAAATATAGATACAGCAGTTTGGCGCTCCCCAACTGTTCTACGATTGCCGAGTTTTGCAGGGTGGCAGATATCGTGGAAGCCACCATGATAAAAATGGGCACAACGACCAGCAAACTGATATAATTGGATACGCGGCGCAGCATATTCCGGCTCTGGCTAATACCCCATATTCGATTGAATGAAACTTCCATCCCGTTGAGCACCATCGTGGCAAAAAGCACGACAAACAGCAGACCGATCCCTCCCATACGCGCAATCTTCGCTGAATTAACAACTTCCACTATTTGATTCATAAAGCCCTGAAATTCTTCGGGCATCTCCGTTTGCCACTCAAAAAAGCTGTCGATCACCTCCTGACCGAAACCCAACCCCCTCAAAAGGGCAAAGACAATGGCGAGAAAGGGAACCAGGGACATGAGCGTGGAAAAAGTCAAAGCTGATGCGTGCACCGGAAGGGCATCGTCCTTGATGCCGCGAATCACCAGCATGGCAATACGCAGTATGCGAAAAAAGAAGGCCTTCCATTTCGGCAGCGTCTGCAAATCAATGTCCCAGACATCCTGACGTATTGTCCGGTTCATTTTCTTAAAATATTCCTTCACTAAAGAAGACATAGTTCACTTCATTCCTGTCCTGATTTGATATCACCAAATGAGCGCGGCGTCGACCTCAAACACAGAATAGTAGTCTGACAAAATGCTCTAGAGTGCTCTAGAGGGTCAGCCCTCAAAATACAAAATAAGGAGTTATAAGATATTGAACTGTATATGAACCTGTCTGCATGCACACGCACAGGCAGGCGAAAAGAAATGCAAATGAAGAGAGAATGGAAGAAGGGAACCGCCCAAAAGCGAAGCGATAGATATATTTACGAAGTAAAAAAGTGACCGTCA
>CAYXEW010000127.1:0-6522 GCA_964464115.1 uncultured Verrucomicrobiota bacterium | reverse complement strand
CGGCGATTTCATCACGACAGACCATATTTCCCCTGCCGGTGCCATCCCGTTGGACAGTCCCGCCGCAGATTACCTCCGAGAAAACGGTGTAGAAAAAAATGATTTCAACTCGTTCGGTTCGCGGCGAGGCAATCATGAGGTCATGATGCGGGGCACCTTCGGTAATATTCGTATTCGCAATAAACTCGTTAATCGAGTGGGCGGATACACGCTGGGACCGGACCTGGAGGAGACCAGCATGTATGAGGCGGCCGTCGCTCACCACCAGGCAGGCAACAGCCTGATTGTGCTGGCCGGCAAAATGTACGGCGCAGGTTCATCGAGAGACTGGGCTGCCAAGGGCACATTCCTGCTCGGGGTTAAAGCAGTCATCGCCGAGAGCTTTGAGCGTATCCACAGGAGTAACCTCGTTGAAATGGGGGTCCTCCCGCTGGAATTCACAAAAGGACAGAACGCTGAGTCACTGGGGCTAACCGGCAAAGAGCAGTATACGATCAAGGGGATCGCAGAGGGTCTGACACCGGGCCAACTGCTGACGGTTCACGTGGAGGGCGAAAAAAGTCAGTCATTTGAGGTCAAAGCGAGAGTCGATGCCCCGATTGAGGTGGACTATTATCGCCACGGCGGCATCCTGCAGTATGTCCTGCGCACTATAGCCACCGACGCTTCATAGACAATGGCTCTTTTCAGACAAAACACACTGGATATACAACTCGTCTTATCTCATCTAAACATTGGAAGCCCGATGGGCCGTTCCTACGGTAATCATCCCAACTGCCGAATATAGGTTGATTAATCCCATGCACCCTGATATGGATCATGTTAATAAATTCACTGTTGTTAAGCCGTTCGCCTATGATAAAAGATTAGTGAGGAAGTAAGAGATGGCACATTCACACGTACCGGAAGCAGACGCAATACTGGACAAGGAATTTAAGGTCCTCGACAAGGGCTTTGTAAGACTTGTGGATTACATGGGCAGCGATGAGCGTATCGCACAGGCAGCCCGTGTATCGTATGGTGAAGGCACCTCCAGTGTACGCAATAATCAGGGACTGATTTACTACCTGATGCGTCACCAGCACACCTCCCCTTTTGAACATGTAGTATTTGAATTTCACTGCAAAATGCCTATTTTCGTGGCCCGGCAGTGGGTCCGGCACAGAACGGCACGACTCAATGAAATATCCGGACGCTACAGTGTCATGTCTGATGAATTTTACGTGCCGCCGGCCGAGCACATCAAGTTTCAGAGTCAGGACAACAAACAGGGGCGCGCGACGGATGAAGTACCGGAAGCTTTGCGCGGCAAGGTGATTGAACTCCTGAAAGCGGAACAGTCGCGGACCTATGAATCGTACCGGCAACTGATTGATGACAATATTGCAAGGGAACTGGCCCGCATCAACCTGCCGCTATCCATGTACACCGAATGGTACTGGCAAATGGATCTGCACAACCTCTTTCATTTTCTGAAACTGCGCATGAATGCGCATGCCCAGTGGGAGATCAGGCAATACGCCAACACCATTGCGGAAATTACTGAAAAAGTGGTACCCGACGCCTACCGTGCTTTCGAAGATATCATATTAAACGGTGCCCATTTTTCCTCCAGGGAAATGGACACCATTAAGAAGCTACTCGACGGGGGCAACAATGATCTTACCGGACGAACCCGGCGGGAGTTTGCCAAGAAGCTGGATTTACCGGACGATTAAAAGGTGCGCGCCGCTCAATACGGCCACCACCAGACAGATGATAGCCATACTCTTGTTAAACAGATAGAAGCTGTCCGAAGATGTGACGAATACGGCCTGCTGCCCCGCTTCGACATAGTCACCTTTGGCTACAAATACTTCTTCGACCGTACCTTTAAAGCTGCTGGTCACCACATACTTTTGATGGATACCTCTATCGTCGCTCATCGATTGTTCCAGCTCTATAATTTGCTCACGAAGGTATTCGGCATCGCGGTTCTCGTAGTCATCTCCCTGCTCTATCAGGCTGCGCAACATCTGCTTTTTCTCCACGAGAGATGTGGTGATGGCTTCGTATGTTTCCTGCAGGGCCTCCGAATCCAGTTTCACCATAGAGGTCTCCTCTTTTACGCCCTGACCAACCTGTACCATCACCTTGCTGACAACACCGTTGGTGCGGAAAGTGAACACCTGGTCTATCGGGTGCTTCTCCATCACTTTTTCTGAGGGAAACCAGCCATCCTTGATCGACCAGATGCCAAAAATAGTGCAAAAGATAAACAGCAGTATTAAATCGCCGCGGTAACCGCCGCTTTTTTTCTTTGGGCTCATCTAGTTCTCCTTCACCATATCAATGATGACACCGGCCAATTTTTCGACGGGCACTTCTTCTGTTTCACCGGAGGAACGGCGCCGCACCTCGGCAATACCTTTGCTCAGTCCCCTCTCTCCGATCGTCACGCGTATGGGCATTCCCAATAAATCAGCATCCTTAAATTTAAAACCGGGGCGCACATCGCGGTCATCATAGAGCACCTCAATATGCTCTGCTTTCAGCGCTTTTTCAAGTTGATCCGCCGTTTCCACCGAGCGCTCATCCCCGCCGTTCAATACGAGAATGGTGACAGGATAAGGAGCCACAGAGAGAGGCCAGATAATACCGTCCTTATCATGGCTCTGCTCAATCAGTGATTGCAGCGTTCGGGTTACACCAATACCGTAACAGCCCATGACCGCTGGCTGTTCCTTGCCATTTTCATTTAAGTAGGTGGCTCCCAGCGCTTCGCTGTACTTAGTGCCCAGCTTGAATACATGCCCCACTTCTATGCCGCGCTTTTCTTCGAGACGTCCTTCTTTGCAGACAGGACATCCATCGCCTTCTTTGGCAAAACAGAAATCCCCGTACTCGTTAATCGAACAGTCCCGTTCGAGGTCAACATGCAGCAGATGCGTATCGCCTTTATTAGCCCCCGTAATACCACCGCGCATACCGCACAGCGTCTGATCCGCATAGATTGGTAGCGAGAGTCCGACAGGACCGGCAAAGCCGACAGGCGCTCCGGTGGCATCTGCCACCTGTTCATCGGAGGCCAGCACAGCATCCGCTCCCAGCGTCCGGCAGAGCTTGATTTCATTCACCTCGCGGTCTCCCGGCACCAAGACCGCCACCGGTTTGTCCTGCACCATGTAAATCAGTGTTTTAACGAGCTGCCCCTTCTCGCATTCGAAAAAACGCGCGACGGCCTCAATACTTTTCCGCCCCGGCGTCGGCACCTCTTCAAGGGCCTTTTCAGCGCCCTCAAAGAGTATGTCCCCGAGCCCCCTGCCCGCAGCTTTCTCCAAATTTGCCGCGTAGGAACAGCTGTTGCATTCAACAATGCCGTCCTCACCCGAATCCGCAATCACCATAAATTCACTGGATGCACTGCCACCCATCGCACCCGTATCGGCGTCCACCGGCTTTGCCCGCAACCCGCAGCGCTCAAAAATGCGCACGTAAGTGTCATACATGCGCTGATAACTTTCCAGTGCGGCTTCATCATCCACGTCAAAACTGTACGCGTCTTTCATCAGAAACTCCTTGGCCCGCATGAGACCAAAGCGCGGACGAATTTCGTCACGGTACTTCATCTGAATTTGATAGAAATTTTTCGGGAGCTGTCGATATGAATTAATTTCTCTGGAAGCCAGATCCGTAATAATTTCTTCGTGGGTTGGCCCCAGCACCATTTCACGACCCTGGCGGTCCTCTATCTGAAACATGACATCCCGCAGGACATGGTATCGCCCGGTCTGATGCCAGATATCAGAAGGTTGCAGGGCCGGCATCAACACTTCAATGGCGCCCGCGCGGTCCATTTCCTCACGCACAATAGCCTCCACCTTGCGCAACGCCTTGAGCCCCATGGGCAGAAACGTATACAGACCGGCTCCCAGACGGCGAATGAGTCCCGCACGCAGCATCAGCTTGTGGCTCGCTATTTCAGCCTCCTGAGGTACTTCTTTCAGGGTTGGAATAAAGGTTTCCGACCATCGCATATATCTATCTCCTCAACACCATTGTAAAACGTGGACTCTAGACTAAACCACTGTCACTGGCAAACATGTTTACAACCGATTATCCAAACCGATTGAGGTCCGTTGCTGCACTGCGGTCACCGCCCGCAACTGTAGCATATCGCTGCAGCCGGCCCGCGCTTCACCGACGTGCAGCACAGCAGGCATTGACGAAGATCCCGAAATGTTGTCACTTTTAGTATCGCGTATTTGCATAGCAGACCTATCCTCTTCAAACATGAAGCAACATCATACGTTAAGCGCCATCAAAAAGGCATGTCAGAGCCGGCTGTATCCCTGGTTTGAGAAAGCCGGGCGCGAACTACCCTGGCGTAAACGCAGGACACCCTACCGCGTATGGGTGAGTGAAATTATGCTTCAGCAAACCCGGGTTGAACAGGTTATTCCATACTACCGGCGCTTTATGAAAGCCTTTCCAACGCTCAAATCCCTAGCCGCGGCTACCGAGCAGGATGTGCTCAAACAGTGGGAAGGACTCGGCTACTATGGGCGCGGAAGGAGGCTGCATCAATGCGCCGTCGACCTTGTCGAATCGAGAGGCGGCAGGTTTCCACGCACATCGATCGAAATTAGAAAGCTGCCCGGTATTGGGGATTACACGGCGGCCGCCATCGCCAGCATTGCAATGCACGAGGATATTGCGGTTGTCGACGGAAATATAATCCGCGTGATGACGCGCCTCATGGGGTGTGCTGAGGACGTGACGCGGCCGCAAACAAAAGCCATGATCACGGATTGGGCGAACGCCATTCTGAATCATGGATATGCGGCAACACACAATGAAGCACTGATGGAGCTTGGTGCCATCGTATGTACCCCCATCAAACCCAAATGCAAAGCATGTCCGCTTGGCTCTGTCTGTTCAGCCAGAGATGCAGGGCCCGAAAACTATCCAGTTAAAAAGAAAAAAAAGAAAGTACCGCACAAAACTGTCTGCGCGGGCGTGATCGTCAACAGCAGGGGCCGCATACTGATTGCACAACGGTACTCCCACGACATGCTTGGCGGTTTATGGGAATTTCCGGGCGGCAAAAAGGAGAACGGCGAATCGCTCGAAGCGTGTATCATCCGTGAGCTGCGCGAAGAGCTGGGCATTCACGTTCGCGTCATAGGTCACCTGCTGAAGGTGAAACACGCCTACAGCCATTTCACTATCGATTTACACACCTATTGCTGCCGCATAAGCAAAGGCAGGCCCGTCTGTCGCGAATGTGCGGATTATCGATGGGTGACCCTGGATGAGATGCAGCAATACCCCTTTTCACGGGCGGATCACAAAATCATCGACTATCTAAAGCAGCCCAACACAGTGATTAGTTGAAATTAAAAAAATACACTTCTCAAAGCGTCCATACTTTGGAAGAATGTCATCATGAATATTCCAAGGATTGTATAAAGCTGCAACGAAAGGAAAACAGCCATGAGCGAGCAGATTAAAGTGTTTTTGAATGAAGATGAGATGCCCCGCCAGTGGTATAACCTGAATGCCGATTTCGCCCACCCCATGCCGCCACCGCTCGGCAAAGATGGAAAGCCCGTGACTCCGGATGCGCTGGAACCGGTATTTCCAATGAACCTGATCGAACAGGAAATGTGTCAGGATCGCTGGGTCGATATCCCCGAACCCGTGCTGGAAAAGTTGCTGTTGTGGCGTCCCACGCCCCTCTACAGGGCTCGTAATCTCGAAAAGGCCCTCAATACACCGGCCAAGATATTCTATAAAAATGAAGGCGTATCACCGGCGGGGAGTCATAAACCCAATACCGCGATTGCACAGGTTTACTATAATAAAATCGCTGGCACGAAAACGTTGACAACTGAAACCGGCGCCGGTCAATGGGGCAGCGCGCTCTCTTTTGCCACCCGTCAGTTTGGTCTCGAATGCAGAGTCTATATGGTTCGCATCAGTTTTGATCAGAAACCCTTCCGGAAGTTTATGATGCAGGTCTGGGGCGGTGAGTGTATTGCGAGCCCCAGCCAAAGAACACAGACCGGACGCAAAATACTTGAAGAAATGCCGGACACACCGGGCAGTCTGGGAATTGCCATCAGCGAAGCCATTGAGGATGCTGTGCAAGATGAGAACACCAAATACTCTCTGGGCAGTGTCCTCAATCACGTAATGCTTCACCAAACAATTATTGGCCTCGAAGCAAAGAAGCAAATGGAAAAGATCGGCTGTGAGCCGGATATCGTGATCGGATGCGCGGGCGGCGGATCCAACTTTGCAGGCCTGGCCTTTCCCTACGTTTGCGACCGCATTCACGGGAAGGATATCCGCATACTGGCCGTTGAGCCCACCGCCTGCCCCACGCTGACAAAGGCCCCGTACGTATACGATTCAGGCGATGTTGCCATGATGACGCCTCTGCTGGCCATGCACAGTCTCGGTCACACATTTGTGCCACCGCCGATTCACGCCGGCGGATTGCGCTATCATGGCATGGCACCCACCATTTCGGCGCTG
>CAYXEW010000126.1:0-6546 GCA_964464115.1 uncultured Verrucomicrobiota bacterium | reverse complement strand
TGCCGTAGACACGGCCGCTGACGCTGTCCCAGGTGATCACGTAGTTTCCGGCGGACGTTTCCGCCGCTACATCACTGATGATGAACAGGCTGTCGCTATTGGTAGGCACAGTATTGGCAATAAATTCATGAACATTGGGCATGCCATCCCCGTCATGGTCCGCATAGGGCATGAAGCCGGTGGTCGTGCCGCTGTAGGTCAATTCCCAGTCATCCGGCATGCCGTCGCCGTCACTGTCATAGGCCGCCGCCGCGGTGCCCTGCACCGTCCAGTTATAAGGCTGTTCATCGCTGTCGCTGTTGCCCAGCGTGATCACAAAACTCCACGATCCCGTCACCGACGGCGTCACGGTCACCTGGACTGTTGTCGTTGCCGAGGCTGCCACCGGACTTGAGGGTTGCGTATCGACTACCGCCGAGCAGCCGCTCTGACCCGAGAGCACCGCATTGGATACCACCAGGCTCGCATCGCCGCTATTCACAATATCGTACACCAGTACACGGGCCATGCCATTGGTCGTGCCGTTAATCGTGTCGGTTCCGCCGTCTGCAATACCCGTCACATCCATTTCAGGATACGTCGCCGGGGCACTTCCCGAACCCGATGTAATCAAGATTTCATCCACAAAGGTCGCATTTGTTTCTGCCTGATTAACGTGATACACTTCAAAGCCGCTCTGCGTACTGTAGAATCCTATATCGGTAAAGATATTGGTCCCGTCGACATCCAGGGTCCAGGTGTCCGATCCGTAGTCCAATACCACATCCAGCTTCAGCCAGCTGCCGCTGGAGAACGTTCCGGCGGATGTCTGCTGATCAGTGCCGTCGTAGGCCACCAGATTGCCGTTGGTGATGAAGTAGAAAACCGCCGTATCATCGGCAGCCGGACTGCCACCCGTATCGCCGAAGAACGGCTGTGCGTAGAAGGTAACCGTCACATTAGTCTGTGCGTCGGTGAATGTATGGGTCATGCCGCCGCTCGCCAGCGAACAGGCCTGTGTCCCGGCATAATAGGTCGTTCCCTGCACCGTGGCACCCGTCGCACCCCAGCCGTGCTGGCCGTCGAGCGCTCCGAGACCGCCCGCGTTCGTCGGACCCGCGTCAAAGGGTTCGAAAAAGGGCAGAATATACGTCGGATCGATGTCGTTATCCGTGACCGTTACGGACACATCCTGATCGCTCATGCCGTCGGCACTGCAACGAATGACTGCCGTATCGTCGGTAAAGTCGCCGTCTTCCGCCGCCGCGATCGTCACCGTCTGCCAAGTATCCCAGTCACTGGAGGTAAAGACGAGTGCGCTGCCGGAAGATACGGATACATCCGTATCGCCGCTTGCACGCGCCACGGTGACCGTCGTCGAATCCACAGGCTCGTCTGACAGGCGGACCTGGAAGGTCGCATTGGAGCCTTCGCCCAGCGCCAATGCATTCGTACTGGTTTGAATCTCGACGACAACAGATGTCGTGCCCGGTGCGCTATACGCCACCGACCCGTATACCTGGATATCATCAAGACCATCATTAACCCAGGCATCGCCAATGTACAATGCGTTATACTGAGATGCTCCGGCGTAACCGTATACGCGAAATTCGACTGCACCCTTTAACTCTACAAAATTGGTGCCGCCGCTCAGATCTACCATAGAAGCATTGGCTCCGGGTCCGTTTGTTGCCAGCACACTGCCCGCATCCAACCCTGAAGCATCACTCAACAGCGCGGCAATAACCGTGTTTTCACACTCGGTTCGGTACAGCACCTGAGTAATCGTCACCACATGATTGCTCTGCGGTTTTATGCGCCAGTAGAAATAGTAGCCTGTGGTTATGGCGTCAGCGAGATTGGTTTCGTCGTTATCATTGGCTTTCAGAGCATCGCTTGCGCCCACCACTTTGCTGAGGTCGCTGTGCGTCAGCACACCGGCGGAGGTGTCCGAAACCAGCCCTGTAGCCATGAAATAAGCCGAGGTCTGGGTGACAATAGGAGAGCTGGAGACAGCATCCAGTTGCCAGGCCGCCAGCAGACCATTCGTCAGGACGGTGAAATCATCGTCCTCTTCGGTGACGTAGACATCAACAGCGGCAGCAGCCGGCGAGCTGTAGCGCACGACAGCCGTGCCGTCATCCTGATCGGTATCCTGTACCGCGGCCACCACCGATGTCTGCCAGTTCATGTAATTTGCTGCCGTAAAGACCAACGAGGTTCCCGCGATAACAGAAATATCCGCATCACCACTGATTCTCGCTACCGTCACTGTATAGGGTGCAGACGGGGCTGTATTCAAATGGGCCATGACTGTTTCAGTTCCGCCTTCATTCACCACCACATTTGTCGGACTGACAATCAGAGACAGGTCGTTATCCACTTCCTGCGCTGTCACATCCACAGGAATAACGCCCAGCATATCACACTGAATCGTCGCTGTACCGTCGGTGGTATCGGCATCTTCGGCAGCCGCCAATGTCACCGTCTGCCACGTGCTCCAGTCGTTCGTTGTAAACACGAGAGAAGATCCGACTGCAACTGAAATATCGGAGTCGCCGGACACTCGTGCCACCGTCACGGTCTTTGTGTCCGAAGGCGGTTGCGACAACCTTACACCGAATACATTGGTGGATCCTTCCGGCACAGAGACCCGATTGGTATCTGTGACCAGGCTTAAATCGGTCTCGACAGCTACCCAGGATTCCACCACCAGCGTAAAGCTGGCCGAGCTGGTACTGACGCCAGACGGGTCACTGTCCACCACCTGAGCCGTAAAGGTGTTGGTGCTCTCTGCGGAGGGGGTACCTGAAATCGACCCGTCCGCATTCAGGGTCATACCATTCGGCAGACTGCCGACGATCAGTGACCACGTATAAGGCTCAACACCTCCCTCTGCATCAACACCCCCGTTGTACTCGTAAGCTACTCGCGCGTTGTGAAGAGCACCTGTGATCACCGAAAGAGAGGAAGGAGCCGAGACGGTTACCGTGAAGGTATCACTGGTTGTCGAACCATCTTCATCTGTAACCGTAGCGGTCAGCGTTGCCGATCCGGTCTGATTATACGTTGGCGTATAGGTAATGAAACGGCGAGGCCCTGCTTCTGTGACCTGAATAGAGTTGTTGGTGATGAGCGTCTGATTAGCCGAGGTAACCGTCAAAACCAGCGTTGTATCTGTTCCAATCAGGTTTTCACTGGGGCTGTGAATGTCGTATAAACGGACTTCAATGGGGTCACATTCATTTCCAGCAGCCGCTGTTTGATCCGGGATGTCGGAGATGATAGGTGTTGTATTGAGTTTGGAATCCACGCCGATATACATTGATGTCCTATTGGTACTATGCCCATCACTCAACATCATATATACATTGCCTCCGCCGGTTTTGGGTTTGACCTGGAAATAGCGGAATCGACCGGTGCCGCCCACGCGGATATGCTCGTTGGGTAAAGCACTGGGAACGGCCGAGGTGATGGCCAGCGTCAACTCATCCATATCGGTGTCATAATCATACACATGAACAGAGATACGCCGCGACCACGCGCCCACCTCAAAGATGTCTCCTGCCCCCGTCGCATATTCGCCCGTAACAAAGAACGGTGGATTGGTGCCCGCCGGATCCGACACATTCACCTGCACGTACTCAGACACACTCATATCACCATCACTGACCTGGACGGCTCCCCAGATAATTCCGTTCGTACTTGGCGGCAGGGTAATTTCGAGGGTCCGGTTGGATCCGGTCCCCGTGATGGCCGCACTGAAATCAGAGGATCCGATGCCATCGGTCCGGTTGATGCTCTTCCAGCTAACGGTCAGCGCGGACGCAGGTGTTTCCGCATCCTCCACAACAAAGGGCGCATACAGCGTGGCACCGGGTGAGCCGGTCATTGGCTCTATATCCGTAACCGTTGGGCTGGTATTCGTTCCTCGGGAACTGGAATATACCTGGATCATACGGCGGCGCCCCACACAGCGCTCGCCCGTTTCGGCCACGGCCACTGGATAGATCATATGCACACCCGTATCATTGGTGGTGAACGTATACGCATGCTCATAGGGCGGATAATAATCAGTGGCTACTACAGAGGTGTTCAGGTAATAGTCGATGCGAACCGCATTGGTGAAACCGGTCGGTTCCACCTGCATCCGAACACGCTGATCTGACGTAAAATAGTTCGGAAAATAGGAAGCCCTCGCGTCCACCGTATCACTGCCCAAATCATCTTCAACCGTATCCGGCAAGGTAATCACCAGGTCATGACGGCCCAGACTGTTTTTGGTGGCCCAGAAGGCTGCCACATTTTCACTCGCCATCCAGGAGTGCTCGTTTATGTCTTTACGTTCAAAGGTGTCGTGCGGGGCATAGTACGGATCGCGGGCGTCCCAGTCCAGTAGCCGGTTGGGGTACGCATTAGTAGTGATTACATCGCCGTATATATGCTCTCCCATATAGCCATTTGTAAAAGCGATCGGCAGCAGTGACACAGCACCCAGCTTCGGATCTTTTCCGGCTACACCCTGCTGATAATCATAACGAAGCGGCAGCATCATGGAAAAGAAACCCAGCGCTTCCTCAACGCCATACCGCACTGTAGCATGTTGCTGTCGGTCTTCGGCCACACACATCCACTGCGCCCCCTGTTGTAGCATGTACTTGATTGAAGCCGTTCCATAGCTGTAATAGCCTTCATCAAACCGAGTATAATCAAACTCTCCCCAGCGGAAATAACCCGGTACGGCCAATGTGTCCGGATTGGTCGGACTGTCCTTGAAAAAGCGGGTGTGCTCGACCAGAAAACAAATCGTGCGCTCCGGAACATCCCATGCAAAGTAGGACGAGGAAGACCCGCCCGCCGACTCCCCGAAGGTTAAAAGCGGAGCATGCTGAAGCTCGGGATAATTGGTGCCTCCCAGCGTGGCCGTCGAAAAACGGGTCAGTACGGATGTAATCGAAGAGGGCGACTTATAGGCCTCTCCGACATCCAGATAGGCAATTTCATTTTCATACAGCCACTTGGCCCAGCGCTCATCGGCCTGCGATGAAATACTGGCTCCAACCCCCGGCGTTTCCACCACCACGGCCCGGATTTTGTCCAGCGCCATCCCGTTCCGTTTCGGTATCGACAGGGTGTAAGGCGTAGAGGGATAATTGGTGTCATGACGGGTCGTATCATATTCTGCGGACCATGTGCCAGCCTGTGTCGACTGAAAACAGAGACTCGCAGAGAAAAGGAGCACGGACAAAAACAATACCTGCTTATTGACAAGCCCATTGGATTTTACTCGATTCATCATACGTTACGCCCATTTTTATTGGTGATAGTTCCGCTTACATAAATGTGGCACTATATGCCTATATTTATTTTTAGACTATATGTAAGAGCTTGACATAAATCAAACAATTCATTACGCAACAGTTGCGCTATGAGCACATCAATCATCAAAAAACTGGCGGCACACTTTGATGTCGCCCCGTCGACTATATCGCGCGCTTTGCGAGACCGTCCGGGGGTTTCCAATGCGCTGAAACTGAATATTCAAGCCAAAGCTAAAGAAATGGGGTACCAACCCGACCCTATCAAGTCCTCTTTTGCCCGCTATGTACGCAACGCCGATCGCCCTGAGCATTTCGAAACCATCGCCTGGATCAATCACCGCAACGAAAAGGATTTCTGGCACGCATTCTGGATCAGCGACATACTAAAGGAGGCTGTAAGGCATGCCCAAGGGTTGGGTTTTCATCTCGAAGAGTTCTGGATGGGGCCCTACAATCGGCGTCTCAGTGGTAAAAGACTCTCGAATATTTTCAAAGCGAGAGGGATTCAAGCGCTGCTCATTCCCCCCATTGTAGAGACGCAGTATCCCTGGGCCCTTCAATGGGAATCGTTCACGGCCGTGAGCATCGGGCGCAACCCGCTCGAACCGGACATGTACTGTGTCGAAACAAACGATTATCTCAACATGAAGCTCTGCTACAGCAAACTGGTTGAAGCAGGCCATCAGCGAATTGGGTTTGCCCACTACCAGCCGCCTCGCAAAAAGATGGAGGATGCCTCACTGGCGGCCTTTCTTGAAATGCAGTTTATAGCAGGCGCTAAACAAAAACAGGTACCTCCCTTTATTGACACGGAATACAACCGCCGGCATCTGCGGCACTGGCTGCGGACAAACCGTCCCGACGCCGTCATCACCGAAAGTACTGAATTCATACCTGATCTCAAAGCAAACGGTATCCCCTACTGCCTTCTTGTTATCACACAGGACAACACACATGCATCCGGCATTGATCAGCGGGGCACTACACTGGCCATCATGTGTGTGGAGACCCTGTTGACCCATCTGATTCAAAACCGCCGCGGTTTATCCAAGGATGGAGAATGTGTCATGATCCCCGGCAAATGGCTGAACCGCGAAACGCATAAAAAGAAAACCTGAAATGCGAACCGGCTTAATCATCCACCTTCCCGCAGCTGCGGGATAAACGTAGCGGTGGATATACCCGAAGCAAGGTTCTTCGCTGTTTTGAATGGGTAGAGTTGCTATACTGGCAACATGAATACACC
>CAYXEW010000125.1:5679-6610 GCA_964464115.1 uncultured Verrucomicrobiota bacterium | reverse complement strand
TCAAAATACAAAATAAGGAGTTGTAAGATGTTGAACCGTATATGAACGTATATGAGGAGGGGAATGAAATTAAGCTCAGCGGGAGCTTCGCCCTCCAGTTATGTATCCATGTGGAGGGTCGCGTTCCACCGCGACCTTTTCGGGGTAGAACTTTTTCTTATTTAGCCGCGAGAGAACTCAAAGAAACGCAAATGAAGAGGGATGACAGAATCATGGATAGCAAAATCATTCTAAATATATCCCTACTCTTCACGGCATGGGGATAGCCATATTCTTCAGCGCAGAACCAATTAATGTATGTCCATATACGTTCATATACGGTTGGAAACTTTTTCTTATTAGCCGCGAGAGAACGCAGTACGAAGAGGACTGGCTGCGGTGAAAAATGGTACATATGCAAAAACCACTGTGTCCTGTGGCGACGGAAAGCCGCTTATTCATGGTAACCGAGGTTTTTCATCATCCAGAAATTTCGTTCCCAGTGTTTTTCGACCTTGACCACAATGTCCCATTGAACCGGTATACCGTATATATTCTCAGCTTCTTTACCGGCGGCTCTTTTTACCGCACGCAGCAATCGGCCTTTCTCGCCAATAACAATTCGTTTCTGGGAATTGCGTTGTACATAGACCGCTGCCGATACGAACCATCCTCGCTCGTCGCGCTCTACGATGTCATGGACCTGGACTGCTATATCATGGGGCAGTTCGCTGTGTAATTTCAGAAACAGCTTTTCGCGCAGGATATCGGCCAGTGTCCATTTTTTTGGAAAGTCCGTGGCGATGTCCGCAGGAAACAGCATCGGCCCCGTCGGCATGAGTGAAAATAGAGCAGCTAATAAACGGTCGACGCCATCACGCGTTATGGCCGACACCTCAAACCAGCGGGGCGGCTCTTTTGTCAGCGTTTTTTCAGCCAGTGCACGGTATAC
>CAYXEW010000125.1:0-5669 GCA_964464115.1 uncultured Verrucomicrobiota bacterium | reverse complement strand
CGTGCTCACAGGAGTCTGGTTTGTCTGTCTTGTTCATCGCAATAATCACCGGGGTCTCTGACTCAGCCAGTTTCTGAAGCCATCCCTCGTCTTCGATGGCCGGCGGTGATGAGCGGTCCACCACCAGCAATACTGCGTCGACACCCTCTACAGCTTTGCGCGCTGACCGGTTCATGATGCGCCCGAGGTCATTTCCGGCCTTGTGGATGCCGGGAGTGTCGAGAAAGACCAGCTGACCGCGCGGTTCCGTGTAGATGGCCCGAATCAGGTTGCGAGTCGTTTGTTCCACCGGGGTGACAATGCTGATTTTTTCCTCCATGATGGCGTTCACCAGGGAGGACTTACCTACGTTGGCGCGACCGACGACCGCGACCATTCCTGAAGCTTTTTGTACACTTGTGTCTTCCATCGTTATCTCTTATGATGTCTTTATTATGACAAAACCACCGTTAATGGAAATCTATAAAGCACTTTTCCGGCGCTGGGGCCCCCAGTACTGGTGGCCCGCAGAAGATCCGCTGGAAATGATGATTGGCGCTATATTGACGCAGAATACATCGTGGAAAAATGTTGAAAAAGCGATTACCAATCTCAAGTGTCACAATGCCCTGGATATTCATGTGCTGGATCGGGTGCGCGTGGATGAACTGGCTTCCTGGTTGAAACCGGCCGGCTATTTCAACATGAAGGCCGCTCGCGTAAAATCCTTTATATGTTATCTGAAAGAATCGTGGGGTGCAGATGTGACGGCTTTTCTGGCTCAGGAAACGTCCGTTTTAAGGTCTTCGCTTCTCGGGGTAAAGGGTATCGGACCGGAAACGGCCGACAGCATCATTCTATATGCAGCCCATCGCCCCGTCTTTGTAGTTGATGCCTACACCAGGCGAGTGATGGAAAGACACGGCTGGGCCCTGCCGGACCTTTCGTATGATGCCTTGGCCGCCCTGTTCAACCAGACGTTGCCGGCGCATACCGAACTCTATAATGAATACCATGCGCTGATCGTCAAGCTGGGAAAAGAGCACTGCAAATCCCGACCTCAGTGCGATCGCTGTCCACTGGAACCCTACTTGCCTATACCACGCAACTGACTTTTTTTAGTTGGGCAAATCGTTCGCCGTGTGATACAGTGCATGCTGAACGTGAGGAAAACATATGATGATGTTAGCATTTGGACAGCCCGGTATTTTAGAAATCACTGTTATCGTACTGCTGATATTGCTTTTTTTTGGTGCCAGGCGGTTGCCGGAACTTTCCCGCGCGCTGGGAAAAAGTATTCAGGAGTTCAAACGTGGCCGCCAGGATACTGAACCCGAAGAAGAGCCAGGGAAAAAACCCCCTACTGATTGATATCCATTGCTTTTGGATTGATCACGTTTTCCAGCAGATCGACCTCTGTTCTCACAGGTGCCTCATGTTCGCTTCGCATGTTGACGCTGTCATTTCTCTGTTGCTGCAGCCGAGAGTAAAACCGCCTGAATTCGGGGGTTTCCCGAATGGCATCGTATTCCGTTCCTGAAATCCAATTGAGAATGAAGCGCTTGTCAAAACGGTGGCTGGCTTCGATTAAAACATCAACAGCTTTAATGACGAGGCCCTGCTCTGCATAACTGGCCGACAGGTAAAAATAGACCAGTGATTCACGGGTATCCTTCTCTCTCAGTGCGTTCAGCAGATCAATGGCCTCTTTGTTTTGCCCCGTATTACGGTAGGCTACGGCCAGTTTGGTCTGGGCTTCGACATTTTCCGGTTGCTTTTCCAGGATTTTTTTCAAATGGGGGATTGCCCGCCCCGGATCACTGAGCTGCATGGCGGCCGTAGAGATGACATCCTGTGGCGCAATGGCACTCGGATTTATTCGGGCAGCCCAGCTGCCAACTTCAATGGCGTTGAAAAACTGTTGCAGAGCCAGGTGAGCCCGCGCCAGCAACAGGCGGTTTTCATAATGGTCGGGCTCGATAACCAGACTTCGCTGCAGTGCGGTTACGGCCTGCTGATACTGCTTGCTTTGCATAAAGATCCGGCCGAGCGTGTTCAGCACATAGAGAGAATGCGGGTTCTCTTCCTGCAGCTCCAGTAGCTGGGTAATCGCCTGGTCTGTCAATCCCTTGTCCAGCAGCTCTTGTATAGTCTTTTCCTGACTACTGAATCGATCGACTTGATTAATGAATATCCGTGCATCAGCCTCACGGTTTCCATTGGTTGAAGTCGTAGGTACGGCCGGAAATCGGCTTTCGTCAATGCGCTTCTGATGATCTCGCTGGGCGTTCAGGGCGAACAGGGAAACGCCGAGGGCATACAGAAAAATGATACCGAAAATGCTGCGCACAATCGCTTTGCGGACCGTTTCCTGGCGTGAGCGAATGGCGTCAATGCTATGACTGCGCCTCTTCTTATGTCGCCGCCGCCCGCCTTCTTTAGTCGGTACTTTTACGCCGCCCGCAATATATTGCTGCGAACCGGAACGCTCGGCCGGACGATCCACTTTCGACCGCCGCCGCCGTCCGCTCTTTTGTTTGCGCCTGGTAGGAGAACCGCCGTATATGTCTTTCTGTGAACTCATATGCTGCCCAAAAAGACGACAACGTACACACTAAAAAAAAGCACGTAAAGCTTATTTAACAAGCTTAAGGAGAGCGTTGGGGAGTCGCGCTTCGGGATCTGTTCGCAATAGGTCCTGTACGACCTGCCTGGCCAGATGCTCCTGCCCATCCCCGAGATAGGCCAGCGCCAGATGTTCATGGATGAGTGTACGCGAGGCGAGGGGCAGGCGTTGCCCGAGATCGCGCGCCTTTTCAAGCCACTCAGCGGCTTTGCGGCTTTGATTCTGTTGCAACAGAATGAAACCCATCGTATCCAGATTGTTGGGGTTTTCCGGCTGCAGAGCCAATGCTTTTTCGCACAGTCGCTCGGCTTCGTTCAAGCGCTGTGTGTCCAGGGCTATAAGGTAGGCCAGGTTGTTCATTGCCGCAGCATTGTCGGTATCCTGCTCCAAGGCTTTGTTGTAATAATGCTCGGCCGTCTGCCGGTCTCCCAGCTCGTAGGTAATATTGCCCAGCAATAGATAGGGTTTGGATCCCGGCGACGCCCTCTTTTCCAGCTTTAATAGATCCTCTCTGGCGTCGCGGTATAATTCTTTTTCTGCAAAGAAGACGGCTCGCGACAACAGTTCTTCATTGTTCAGCTGCCGGCCGGGGTGGTGTGGAGGGCAAATGGTCAGCAATGCGTTGCCGTATCGTTGCCACCGCCTCATAAAAAAATCATAGGGATACAGTGTCGCGACACCTTCGGGGTTTCCATCATGGCAGAGCAGCCATTCCCGACTGTCGTCATATCCCGCCACGACGACAAAGTAGATAGACTGGGGTTGCGTGTCAGAAGCCTGCAGGGCGACCACTGGGGGAATACCTTCCCTTAACAGTCGCTTGATATCATGCAAGTCACCACGGCTGTTCATGACCCACAGATCTGCATCTTCCAGAAGGGTCAGTGTTTTAAGAATCATGCGGGCCTGCATATACGCTCCCGGCACCGGCAGCGCCAGCCGCCGGGCCTGCTTTCTATCGGCCCAGTAATGCATGACCGATGTCGCGGCCTCATAGAGCCCGGGCGGGTAGGCCACAGCGTAGGGTTGGAGCCCGGTGATAAAGGCTCCGTTTTTTTGCGTTAGCGCTTTTTTGAATTGCCGCGTGGCCGTTGGCGTGGCGCAGCCTGCCAATGACGCCAGTAAAACCGCAGCAGCACACACAGCGAGCGCCGGGACGAGCTTCCGAATGACGTCTCGAGAAGGCATTAAAAATCCTTCATTTGATCGCTGATTTTGGTGACGCCCTCCGTGGTGCGCACCATGCTGAGTATAGTGTCGCGGACGAGGCGGCTTTGCACGGCTCCGTAAAGGGTGACGTGTCCCTGATCCACCCTGATACCCACGGAAGCTTTTCCGCGAATGTCGTCTTCATTCAGTTGCCGGTAAATCTTGCGCTGGATGATTTCGTCGGACCCAAGCGGACCCCTTCCGGGACTTGTACAGCCGATGAGACCGATTACACACAGCACACCTGTTATGACAGCTTTCCAGTTCCAGTATTGCATACGTTATTCTCCTGATCGTGGTATGATCATAGAGCAATATGGATTTGCCGTCAATGACCTGTGAGCCTATGTCGGTGGCATGGCGTCTAGTTCGTACAGCAACGCGCTCAGTATGAACATGCCGGCTGTTTCGGCACGCAACACCTGTGGGCCAAACCCTGCGGGTTGTACATGGGCTCTCTTTAAGGCATCTGCTTCTTCCGGCGTGAAATCTCCTTCCGGTCCCACCCAGAGTCCAATCTGGCTGGGCAGCGGGGTCTGTTGCAACAGCGCGCTCATTACTTTTTTAAGCGGCGGGGTATCTTTTTCGATTATGCCGGCAATAGCGGGCAGGACGGCTCTGTCTGATTCGAGCAGCTCAAGGGACGTCTGAGGCTCTTTGAGGACAGGCAGCCATGGGGTTTTGCACTGTTTGGCCGCATTCAGCATAATGCGCCGCCAGCGCTCCATGCGCGCCGTGTGTTCCTTCTTTTCCGCTGTTATGCTGCGCTGGCAGATGACCGGCTGAATGATGCCGGCGCCGAGCTCGACCGCTTTCTGTAAGAGCAACTCCATGCGCTGTGCCTTTAAAACAGCCTGGTACAACGTGATGCTGACAGCCGGAGGCGGGCACCTATCCGCCTCATCAATACAGACGGTGGCCCCCCGTTCACGGGCGTAAAAGCGCCCCCGGCCCAGGAGACCTCTACCGTTGAACAGTTCAATGGAGTCGCCGTTATGAAGCCGCAAAACACGTTGAATATGATGTGCTTCATCTGAATCGATTATGACCTCGCATTCAGAGGTCTGCCAATGGGGGGCGTAACATCGAATGCCGGTTCTATTTTTCATTGCGCAATGCTTTGCTGCGTTCCGCAAATGTTTTCATCTTCCTTTTCAGCGCATGCTGCAGCGGCTGCTGACCTTCGCTCAGTGATGCAGAAAATTCATCCAGCAGCTTTTTTTGCCGACCGTTGAGTTTTTCGGGTATTTCAACGCGTATACGCGCGTGTTGATCCCCGGAGCCCCCGCCGTACAGGTCGGTCACACCCTTCTTTTTCATGCGCAGCACCTTACCGCTCTGAGAACCGGAAGGTACCTTCAATTTGGCGGGGCCATGAATGGTCGGCACCTCGATGGTGCCGCCGAGGCACGCCGTATGGTAGGGCACTGGAATATCGCAGAAAATGTCGAGGTCGTGCCGTTCAAACAATTCATGCTGACGGACGTGAATGACGACGTAGAGGTCGCCCG
This sequence comes from uncultured Verrucomicrobiota bacterium, assembly GCA_964464115.1. GTDB lineage: Bacteria > Verrucomicrobiota > Kiritimatiellia > CAYTQP01 > CAYXEW01 > CAYXEW01. The sequence continues at coordinate 344 of CAYXEW010000125.1, read as the reverse complement.
ACCGGCCCCCCCTTCTTCCACCTTCCCCTTTGCCCTGCAGGCGCAGCCGGGAACCGGTTTCCACCCCGGCCGGTATTTTCAGGTGTATCACTTTGCGTTCTTTGACGCGCCCGGCGCCGTTGCAGGACTTACAGGGATTGGTGATAACCTCGCCCGATCCCCCGCAAACGGGACACGTCTGGCGCATTTGAAAAAAACCGCTGGAGCTGACGACGACGCCCGAGCCGCCGCATTGGCGACAGGTCTCTTTTCCGGATCCCCCGGCGGCCCCGGTACCGTTGCATTCCTTACAGTCAACGGTCATCGGCAGGGTGATGTCACGGTGTGAGCCCAGGACCGCCTCC
>CAYXEW010000124.1:0-6617 GCA_964464115.1 uncultured Verrucomicrobiota bacterium | reverse complement strand
GCACCGCGCCGGGCCTCTGCGTGCGGTTATGGTCGGAAAAAGAACAGGAGGGGCGGCCACCGTTTGATACACCGGAGCTGAAGCGCATGGAGCTCTCGGAAATACTGCTCTTGCTTAAAGCTACGGGGGTCGATGACTTAGACAGCTTTCCTTGGCTGGACGCCCCCAATGCTAAAGCGCTCGATCACTCGCTGTCGCTACTGCGAGATCTGCACGCCCTCGATGGGGCGGGAAAAATTACCGAGACCGGTCGCCGGATGACGGCGTTTCCCATGCATCCGCGCTATTCGAGAATGCTGCTGATTGCCGAAGAATACGGTTGCGTCAAAAGCGCGGCACTGATTGCGGCTCTCAGCCAGGAGCGAATGTTGTTTGTCCGCAACCCGGACCGACAGACCCGGGAGCGCCAGCAACAGATGTTCGGAGAAGAGGCGGTTTCAGATTTTATGGTGTTGATGCGCGCTTGGAGCTTTGCACGGCAGCGTCAGTTCAACCTGCGCGACTGCAAGCAGTACGGTATTCATGCGCAGACCGCACGACAGGTGACCCGCAACCTTGAGCAATTCCTTGCGGCGGCAGCATCGCAGGGGCTTTCTGTCGACCGAAATAATCCGGAGGATGAATCTATTCAGCGGTGCATATTGTCAGCGTTTTCCGATCAATTGGCTGTTCGGTTAGACGAGGGTACGCTGCGCTGTGCCGTGGTCCACCACCGCAAGGGAGTGGTGGACAAGCAGAGTGTCGTGAAAAAAGGGGGCCTACTTTTCGTCGCCGCCGAGATTAATGAAATTGAATCGAGCCGTGGGCAGAGCGAGGTGAGGTTGTCACTGTTGACCGCTGTGAACGAAGAATGGCTCGCAGAGCTGTATCCCGAAGAATACAATATTAAGGAATACGTTCAATACGATGAGAAACAGCGGCGCGTTCAAGGGGTGACTGAAATCAGATTCCGGGACCTGGTGTTGCAGGGGGGGTGTTCGAATGCAGTTGATGAAGAGACGGCGGCAAAGCTTCTGGCTGATGAGATTATCAAGGGTAACGTGTCCTTAAAAAAATGGGATGCGTCCGTAGAAAAATGGATTCAGCGAGTGAATTTTGCCGCCGGGCATTGCCCGGTTTATGACATTGCGCCGATTGGCGAAGATGAAAAGAGAATGCTGATCGAACAGATCTGTGCTGGAGCGTTTTCATACAAAGATATCAAAAACAGAGAGGTGTTGCCTGTTTTGAAAATGTGGCTGAACCCGGCAGTTTTACCGGCCCTGGACCACTTGGTTCCGGAGCGCATAACACTTCCGTGCGGCCGGCGGTGCAAAGTACATTATACAGACGCAAAACCGTATATAAGTGCTGCCATTCAAGATCTTTACGGAATCGAAGAAGGTTTGACGATTGCGGAGGGTGTCGTGCCGTTAATGATTCACGTGCTCGCCCCCAACCGTCGTCCGGTGCAAATTACAGACAACCTGAAAACCTTCTGGAAAGAACAATACCCCAAAGTCAAAAGTGAACTGCAGCGGAAATATCCCAGGCATGAGTGGCGGTAAATTTGAACCCACGTCTATCCTCTGAGCAGGATGTGACGTATGCTTTCGGCGAGGCGACCCTCGCCCTCAGGCCTTTGTGGACAGGCCGAAATGGCATAACAGAATCCCGTACCCCTACACACAATGTCTCGCGTTCATTCACGCAGGATATTACCCGCCTATTCTGCTGACGGATAAATGTTTTGCTGTGACATATATGGCACAGTTTCTTCAGGTATTTGTAAATGTGTGTCATCTCGTGTATTTCGGGAAACGCTTCATCGTAATTAAGTTTTTTATAATATAATATATAAAACGTTTATAAACAGTTATTTATGAATCCAAATTTTTGCATTTATTAAGTTGGCACGGGAGATGCTTATTATTTAAGCACATAAAGAAATTGAGGTAAAATCATGTCAAAAGTTTTAGGTATAGATTTAGGTACAACCAATTCGTGTATGGCCGTCATGGAAGGCGGCGAACCAGTTGTCATTCCCAGTGCCGAAGGTGGGCGTACGATTCCGTCTGTAGTGGCATTCACGAAAGACGGTGAGCGCTTGGTCGGTCAGGTCGCAAAGCGCCAAGGTGTGACAAATCCAAAAAATACGATTTATTCCATTAAACGCTTCATGGGTCGCAAATTTGCAGAGGTGGCTCATGAGACACATCTCGTCCCTTACGAAGTTGTAAAGGCCAGTAACGGTGATGCCCATATTAAAGTGCAGGATAAAGTTTATTCACCGCCCGAAATATCGGCCATGATTTTACAAAAGATGAAGGCCGACGCAGAGTCTTATCTCGGCGACAAAGTGACACAGGCCGTCATAACGGTCCCGGCTTACTTTAACGACAGTCAGCGCCAGGCGACCAAAGATGCCGGGAAGATTGCCGGACTCGAAGTATTGCGTATCATTAACGAACCTACGGCAGCTTCTCTTGCCTATGGTCTCGACAGTCAGAAAGAAGAAAAAGTGGCTGTCTATGACCTCGGCGGCGGCACTTTTGATATATCTATACTCGAACTCGGTGATGGAGTCTTTGAGGTGAAGGCCACCAACGGGGATACACATCTCGGCGGTGATGACTTTGACCAGGTAATTATCGACTGGCTCGTCGATTCGTTCAAACAGGATCAGGGAGTCGACCTCTCAACGGATCCGATGGCGCTTCAACGTCTCAAAGAAGCTGCTGAAAAAGCCAAATGCGAGCTTTCCAGCTCTCAGCAGACCGATATTAACCTTCCCTTTATTACAGCTGATGCCAGCGGGCCCAAACATCTGAATATCAGTCTTTCACGCTCTAAAATGGAGCAACTGGTGGATGATCTGGTACATCGCAGCTTTGATCCGGTTCGCGCCTGCATCAAGGATGCGGGGTTGTCCCAGTCGGAAATCGATGAAATCATTCTGGTGGGCGGTTCGACGCGTATGCCTAAGGTGCAGGAAACGGTCAAAACGTTGCTGGGTAAAGACCCGCATCGCGGTGTGAATCCTGACGAGGTAGTGGCGATTGGCGCCGGTATTCAGGGAGGCGTGCTGAAGGGTGATGTCAAAGATGTGTTGTTGCTCGATGTCACACCACTGACCCTCGGTATCGAAACGCTGGGTGGAGTCTTTACACCGCTGATTGAACGGAATACGACGATCCCGACCCGTAAAAGTGAAATTTTCAGCACGGCAGCGGATAATCAGCCCCAAGTTGACATCCACGTGCTTCAGGGTGAACGCAAGATGTCAGCCGACAACAAAACCATCGGCCGGTTTCACCTGGATGGTATTCCGCCCGCTCCACGCGGTATGCCCCAGATCGAGGTGACGTTTGACCTAGATGCCAACGGTATTTTGAGCGTGTCTGCCAAAGATCTGGGCACGGGTAAGGAACAAAAGATTACGATCACGGCCTCCAGCGGACTGGATAAGGATGAAGTCAATCGCATGGTCAAAGAGGCCGAGCAGCACGCATCCGAGGATAGTCAGAAAAAAGAAATGGTGGAAGTGCGCAACCAAGCCGACTCGCTGGCCTACCAAACCGAAAAAGCCCTGAAAGATGCAGGCGACAAAATTGCTGCAGATAAAAAAGCGCCCGTGGAAAGCGCGGTGGCCGACCTCAAAAAAGCGTTGGAGAGCGCCAGCGTTGATGAGATCAAGGGCAAAATGGAAGCGCTGCAGAAGGTGATGGAGCCGATAGCGCAGGAGTTGTATGCCCAGCAGGCACAGCAACAGGCTGGCGCTGAGCAGGCCGGCGCCCATGAGCAGTCGTCCGGTGCCTCAGCCGGCGCTGAAACGGCGGGTGAAAAAAAATCGGAAGACGATGTGATCGACGCCGATTTCGAAATGATGGACGACGACAAGGATAAAAATTAATCCACAGCTTGGTAAGAAACAAACGGGGGTGTCTCTTTTTCACAATGAATCAAAGGACACCCGTAGTGTGAACAAACAAAAGAAGGAGAAATGCACATGAAAATTAAACCATTAGGGGATCGAGTCCTGGTGGAGCCCCTGAAAGAAGGGGAACAGCAAAAGGGCGGAATCATTATTCCTGATACTGCCAAAGAAAAGCCGCAGGAAGGCAAAGTCATTGCCGTCGGAACCGGAAAAATCGACGATAACGGCAAGACCGTTGCTTTCAATGTGAAAAAGGGTGACACTGTACTGATGCCTAAGTACGGCGGAACGGAAGTTAAAGTAGATGGTAAAGAATACCAGATCATGCGCGAAGATGACATCCTCGCCATCATCGGTTAAGGATTTAATATACAATAGAAGGAGATATCATTATGCCAGCAAAACAGCTGAAATTTGATGCCGAAGGCCGGCAGGCCATTCTGGCGGGAGTTGAAAAACTCAGCCGCGCCGTGAAGACGACCCTGGGTCCGCGCGGACGGAATGTCATTCTGGATAAAAAGTTCGGTTCCCCGACGGTCACCAAAGACGGTGTGACTGTTGCAAAGGAAATCGAACTGGAAGATCCGTTTGAAAACATGGGCGCCCAGATGGTGCGTGAAGTAGCCAGTAAGACCAGCGATATCGCCGGTGACGGCACGACAACTGCGACCGTTCTGGCCGAAGCCGTCTACCGCGAAGGCTTGAAAAATGTAACAGCCGGTGCAAACCCGATGGATCTGAAGCGTGGTGTTGATGCTGCGGTTGAGGCCATTGTTGTCCAGTTGCAGAAGCTTAGCAAAAAGGTCAAGGATGCGGAAGAGATTGCCCAGGTGGGCACCATCTCGGCCAACGGTGACTCCACCATTGGCAGGATCATTGCCGAAGCGATGGAAAAAGTGGGTAAAGATGGCACCATTACGGTCGAAGAGGCGAAAAGTATCGAAACCACGCTGGATATCGTTGAAGGTATGCAGTTTGATAAGGGGTATCTATCTCCTTACTTCGTGACTAGCCCCGACACCATGGAATGTGCGCTGGAAGATCCCTACATCCTGATTTTCGAAAAGAAAATCTCGAACCTGCAGGATCTGCTTCCGTTACTTCAGAACGTGGCAAAATCCGGCAAGCCTTTGATGATCATCGCAGAAGACGTCGAAGGAGAGGCCCTGGCTACACTCGTGGTTAACAAGCTGCGCGGTACCCTCAACGTGTGTGCTGTGAAGGCACCCGGTTTCGGCGATCGTCGCAAAGCGATGCTCGAAGATATTGCCGTTTTGACTGGTGGCCGCTGTATTACCGAAGACCTCGGCATCAAACTCGAAAACGTTACGATGGATGATCTGGGATTCGCCAAGCGTATAACGGTTACCAAAGAAGATACGACCATTGTAGTTGGGGGCGGAAAAGACGCCGACATCAAAGGCCGTATTCAGCAGATTCGTCGTCAGATTGAAGAGACTACTTCCGACTACGACCGCGAAAAATTGCAGGAACGCCTGGCCAAGCTGGCCGGTGGTGTGGCTGTCATCAATGTGGGTGCTGCTACCGAGTCTGAAATGAAAGAGAAAAAGGCTCGCGTTGAAGATGCGCTGCACGCTACCCGTGCCGCTGTTGAAGAAGGTATCGTGCCGGGTGGGGGCGTTGCCCTGATCCGTTGCCAAGGTGCGCTGGACAAGTTGACGTTGGAAGGCGATCAGGCTATCGGTGTAGACATCGTGCGCAAGGCGATTGAAGCTCCGTTACGCCAGTTGGTGAACAATGCCGGCATCGAAGGTGCTATTGTCGTGCAGGAAGTCAAAAAGGCAAAAGGTGCCAACGGATATGACGTGGCCAATGATACGTATGTCGACATGATCAAAGCCGGCATTATTGATCCGGCCAAGGTTACGCGTACGGCCCTTCAGAATGGTGCCAGCATTGCTTCGTTGATGTTGACCACCGAATGTATGATTACAGAACTGCCTGAAAAAAATGCTCCGGCCGGTGCCCCTGATATGGGTGGCATGGGCGGCATGGGCGGCATGATGTAAATCTGTAAAAGTCCATTGACATTAGAGGGCGGGGCGTCTATGTTACGCCCCGCTCTTTTGTTTTTAATAGGGAGGGGCAAAACGTGAATACAAAGTATATGTATGCAGCCAAAGAAAGAATACCGAATGTGCCGGTATTGGTGAATGTGATTTCGAAAAGGGTTCGGCAGTTGATCGCTGGGGATCGCCCGCTCGTGAAGCCTGATGATGTTCACATGGAAAAGATGGATATTGCCCTGAAAGAAGTGGCAGAGGGCAAACTGACAGCTGAAATGACGGTGACCAGCCGTGAAGAAAAGCAAAATGAAAGCGTCATATCACTCTGATGTAAAATCTGTATATTCAATCTGAAGGCGCCCCGCACAACGGGGCGTTTTTTTTGCGAGGGCTCTTAATAAACAGCCAATGGCGGGTTTTGCTTGAACTGCATAGAACCTGTATCCGGTTTGCCGCACCTGCTTTGTTTCAAGACTATTGGCGTAGATGGCTACGCCAGCGAGTCTCGACCGCGCATCTACGGCAAAACATTCCAATTGCCGAATATAGGTGGAAATAGGGTTCCTCGTAGAATTTCGTGGAAGATGAAAAATATTGACGGTTAATTGAAAGGTCCATTGATGCGGCAAAATCGGCAACCCCTTGTGGTTCAAAATGCAGCAAGCTTTCTTTCA
>CAYXEW010000123.1:0-6629 GCA_964464115.1 uncultured Verrucomicrobiota bacterium | reverse complement strand
GTCACTTTTTTACTTCGTAAATATATCTATCGCTTCGCTTTTGGGCGGTGTCCCTCTTCCAGGCCCCCTCTTCATTTGCGCCCATTTGCGTTCATTTGCGGTTCCCTTTCTTTTCTAAAACTGAAAATACAAAAACGGGGAGCTGGTGTTGATCAGGATCACCATCACACACAGCACCAACAAAGCACACAACGCCAGCGCGAGCCAGATCTTAGGTTTCCAGTCCACCTGCCAGGTATTCCTTGAAAAATGGGTCAGTATCAGGCCCAGTCCCAGCATCCACAAGCCCAGCGGAACATCATGGTACATCGCAGCCGGCGTCCATCTGACCCCGTTAGTGCCGACCATCCCCTTGAATATCTGCCCGGCCTGGCCGAGCGTTTCACAGCGAAAGAAGACCCAGCCAATCATCACCAGCAAAAACGTCCAGCCACGCTGCAACCCCTGCGGGGCCCCCGCCAGCCAGTGTCGTTTGCCCATCAGCCGCTCGATGGCCAATAATCCGCCCTGCCAGGCCCCCCATATGACAAAGGTCCAACTCGCCCCATGCCAGAGTCCCCCCAGCAGCATCGTCAGCATCAGGTTGATATAGGTTCGTAATTCACCCTTCCGGTTTCCTCCCAGCGGGATATATAGGTAGTCGCGCAGCCAACTCGACAGTGAAATATGCCAGCGCCGCCAGAAATCGGTGATGGATACCGCCTTGTAGGGCGAGTTGAAATTCTGCGGAAAACGAAACCCGAACAGCAGTCCCAGCCCCACCGCCATATCCGAGTATCCGCTGAAATCAAAATAGATCTGCACCGTGTACCCCAGCACTCCCAGCCAGGAGGCCAGCAGCCCGGGAGCTACATCACCGAAAGCATAGGGAACTAAAAGCGCCGCGCCGTCGGCCAATATCACCTTTTTGGCCAGGCCCAGAATGAAAAATGTGATCCCTAGAAACGCCTTGTCCAGCGTATGGGTCCGGGAGCGCAACTGCTCGGCCAGTTCATGATAGCGGACAATAGGTCCGGCAATCAGTTGGGGAAACAGCGCTACATAGCAGGCAAAATCGATAAAACGGTTTACCGGTTTAGCCGCGCCCCGGTAGATGTCAATCGAATAGCTCATGCTTTGGAAGGTATAAAAAGAAATACCCACAGGCAGCACTACGTTCAGAAGAGGAATGATCGGTTGCGGGGCTGATGAGCCGATCTGGAAGAGACCGTTAACGGTGGAAGCCATCAGGTCGAAATACTTGAAAAAGCCCAACAGTCCCAGATTGGCGGCGAGGGAAACAACGAGCCACACCTTTCGCCGGGCGGGAGTTGAGGATTCATGGATCTGCTTTCCGGCGATATAATCAATCACCGTGGAAACAATCATCAAAGAGCAGAAACGATAATCCCACCAGCCGTAGAATAGATAGCTGGCCACCGTCAGCAGCACTGTTCGGCCCGCCGACCACTTGATCATGGCATAATACAGCACCAATACGATCGGCAGAAATAAAAACAAAAACTCGTAACTGTTAAAGAGCATAGCCGTTAGTATTTATGGGTTGGCAGCTTCGCCGAACAAGAAACTGAAACATTTTCAACCGTATATGAACGTATATAAACGTATATGAATGCTTGGATAAGCCGGATTAACCTTGTCCAACAACCAAGCACCAAGCACCAAGAACTAAGAACCAAGAACTAAGAACCAAGCACCAATCACCGCTTATCTCAAAAATGAATATACAGAAACCGCAGACCACACGCCCGTTTACTCATCAAGCGCCCGCCTCAACTCATCTCCTGACAACGACATTTCACTTTTATAGAAAGTGCCTTCTGTCTGTTCTTTACTCCTCTTTCCCCGCCAGGATTTGCGAGCTTCTTCTCGGGACATACCCAACTCCACTTGTCTTTCGATATATGTATTTTTACGGTTTTTTAAATTGCTGGACTTTTCATACCAGTTGTCATCACCACCACCGCATCCGACCGCGGAGAGCAACAATAGAGCACTCAGTACGTTCACGACAACTATTACGTTTTTTTTCAAGATAATCATCCTTTCATCATCCGGTTAAATCCAGACAGACAAGATTCAAATACAGCGCCCTCATGGTTTGCCGTTATAGAAATACGCGGCAAATCCCATAAACTGTTTAAACCGTCTACAAAACGGCACTCCGTGGTTAAGGAGCCCACCATATTCATTTTTTTCAACAGCTCAACCCTGTTCACCTGATCGGGCGCCAATCCATATGGGTAAGCAAACCACGTAGGGGTGACGCCGATATTGTTTAAATCCGTTACACTATGCTGGATTTCAGATTGCATTCTGTCAAGCTCTTCGTTTTGGAGAGAGCAATGTGTCAACGTATGGGCGCCAATGGTCATACCCTCACGATGCAGCGCCTCGACTTGTGTCCACGTCATGAATGGATAGGGGTTCAAATGATCCGGGCGGTTAAGCTGGCGGCACACGTGTCCAACAATTTTTTGACGCTCGTTCGAATCGAGTGCTTTGAGCTTTTCTTCCAGCCTCACCATAACCCACTTACGATCGGAGGCTCCCCCAAGCGACATCGACCCGATGACGGGTGTGTCGCAGGGAACCGACTCTTGCGCTGTTTCTGTAACAGCCGACCGCAGGACATACCACCAGGGCTTAACAGAACCATTCAAAAAGCCCGTTGTAATAAAGAAGGCTGCGGGGAAGTGAAATTTTCTCAACACAGGTAAGGCGTGAGTGTAGTTATTCCTGTAGCCATCATCAAACGTAATTACCACCGACCGATCAGGCAAAGATGTGCCCTCATTGAAAATAATATACAGATCGTCAAGCGATATGACGTTATAGTATGCATTCAAATGCTCCATTTGTGCACGGAACACTTCAGGATGAACCATAAACCCGTCATAATTGACAGGTGAGATCAAATCATCCACACCATGGTATGCTAAAATTCTTAATTTATGTCGATTCCTTTGCCTTACAAGGCTATACATACCTGCGGCCTTTGCAGAGGCAAGTATCAGCGATTTAATATGTGAACGCATAGGCAACATAACCGGACACGATGAACTGTAAAATCAGCACTGTTATTCTAAACTGGAATCGGCCGGAAGACACCATCAATGCGGTGGATTCCGTACTAAAACAAGACTACGAGAACACAGAAATCATTATCTGGGACAACGCCTCCACCGATCACTCCGTGGAACAACTGAATGCCAGATATAGTGATAAATCAAAAGTCATACTCCATGCCGCCAGACAGAACTTCGGCGTCGCCGAAGGACGCAACCGGGCCTTCGCCATGGCATCGGGTGATATTTTATTCTCACTGGACAGTGATGCCTGGCTTAGTGCGAGTGACGCCCTGACCAACATCAACCGCTTATTTCAAAAAAAAGATAATCTGGGTGTGCTTTCTTTTGAAGTGATCCGCCCGGACGGTCATCTCATGTGGCCATTCAGCAGGCCGGCTACAGCGTGGCGCAACCGAAGCTTTGAAACACACCGGATTGACGGCTGTGCATTTGCAGTCCGAAAAGAAATTTTTGAACAGGTGGGCGGATTTGCCGGGCATTTTTCACCGTATGGCGCGGAAGATTTACACTTTTCGCTGAAAATAACAGGGCTCGGCTTGGAAATACGCTATGAACCCGGGTTACAGGTCGTACACGCCTTTTCCGATAAGGGAAGAAATCAGCACCAGCAGACCATGCATGTGCGCAATATGCTGTGGATATCCATGGAACTTTTTCCATTTCCTCACAATGTCATCCGTTTCATGGCCATGGGATACATGCTGTTTCGTGAGTGCCTTGAACAGCACCAACCGCGCCCCTTCTTAGCAGGCCTGCTACAGTCCATACTGCATTTCGAGACAAAACACAGAAATCCCCTGCCCCGAACCGCGTATAGGCATTTTCGCGCCATCATTCAGGCCGACAAAAAGCTCTAACCCCGAACGGTGTCAGCGCAGTAGAGCAACGCTGATAAGCTTCTTCTGCTTCGCCTAAAAGCTGCGTATTGACGGGCCGCAATTCTTTTTTTCTGTTGCGCACAATGGCGCCGGCTTTGATATTGGAAGAAGGGTCTCCCTGCTTGCCGGTTGTATGAGTTACGCTGTACTTTTCTGAAAAGGCGGATTGCACACCTGTAAAGTTTTGCAGCGCCTTTAAAACACCTGATGTGTTGTCGATCAAATCGTGATATGTCACAAAAAGAGGTAAACGCTCCAAGGGGCACTGCTGTGCGCAGGCCACCAAAAAACGCAGTCTTTTTATGTAGTATTGGGCCGCCTGTTGCTCTCCCCAACCGAATGGCTCCTTAAGCTTTATAATGCTTGAGAGGCTTTCACGCGGCTCCCTGATCAGAAAGATAAACTTCACACCTCTCTCTACAAGCCATGTGAAATCCGGCGTGTATTCATTATGATTAATCTGGTCCACCACATAGCGTTCGCAAAACTTCAGATCACGCTGAATATAGTGAACGGCCCGAATATGTTCTTTCAACTGCCTGGCAGATCGATACGTGTAGTTGGATTCTGAATAACCCGCCACCTCTGGATGACTGCTCAGAATATGAGTCAAGAGTGTCGACCCCGATCGCATATGGGCCATTACAAAGATGAATTCAATGGGCGGCTTGCGATGATCAATCCGGTAGTTCAAATACGGGTTAAGAAAAAATTTAATAGCTTCTTTACCGTAAATGATAAACTGTTCGGCCGTCCATTCCATACTATGATTCCAGCATTATACCAACTCGTTGCCCGGAAAGATCCAGTTACCGTTCTCATGGTTTTTTTCCTACACCTATCATACGCGGAGGCAACATGACAGAATGCACGTCTACATCATCTAACCCAGCCAGCAACACTTCTTCAAATGCCTGCCGACTGAATCGATAGTAATCTCCTGGCGCATCATGCACTTGAAAAGTGATGGTTGCCGTAAACATACAGTTAAGAAATTGATTCTTTTCCAACATTCGAACCAATGGTGTTTTTCCCAAGTAGTATTTAAGATTTTCTATTTTATAGAATTCATACCCCGGGGCTCCCAGCACAATTAAACCTCCTGGCTTGGTAACTCTTTTGATCTCATCTACTGTTTTCCAGAAGCATTTGTCATGTTCCAGCAGGGCATTACATAATACAACATCGAATGATTCACTTTCAAAACAGTCCATATTATTTGCATTTCCCTTATGAATATAGAAATTGTCACATGTATGTGGACCGTTTAGATTTATACCCACCTTATTTTTCACTCCATTAAATACTTTCAAATTCAGAAGGGTGGACTGTGAGGGTAGCGCCCCCACCTCCAGTACACTTTCCGGTTGATGACAAACAGAACATATTTTTTCAAATTCCCTGCGCACTCTTTGATGCATTGTAACACCTCTCCATAACTTTTTGATTAAGACTCACTCAACTAAGCGAAACACCAACTCATTACAGGCCAGGTTACCGCCAACCGTAACCAGCTTTGTAAGCTCAAAACCCCGCTGACGATAAAAGTCAAATAACACATCGGGCTTCGCCACTTCAAAGGGATACCCGCCAAACCAGTCGACCCAGTCATGCCAGATCGACATCCCACGATTCTTTTTATAATCGATATAACGTCTACAAGGATTTCTGAAACGCAGAAGATCTTCTTTGAGACAGATGCCCGCAAAGTAGGCCGAGCCGGCAAAAGTCACCGCCCATCGACCCGGCAATCCAGAACAGTAAACCTGCTTCAGCTTGAGCCAGATCCTCGATTTAAAACCCTGATCGTTATAGATCGCTATGAACAGCCTGCCGCCGGGCCTCACCTTTTGACCCGTCGCCTCTAGCGCCTTCCACATGGAACCGGAGTGGTGCAACACCCCCCACGAATACACAATATCTGCCTTCGGAACAGCATTCATGAATTCCTCATCCAGCACAGACCCCTGTGTAATTTGCCATTGTGGGTCATCGGGAAAATATTGCCTTTTGAGTTCATCGGTGCAGGCCACTGAATCCGCATCGTAATCAAACGAAAAGACCTCGGCGCCCATTCTTCGGGCCGCCAGGCTAAAGAGACCGCTGCCGGATCCGATATCCAGAAAGGTTTTGCCCGCCATCGAGTCGACCTCCAGCATGGAGGCGAGTGATTTCTCGGCTTCCTCTATGCGTTCCGGGGTCAGGGTTTTGAGAAACCGGGACCAGTTCTTACCAAAGGCGAATCGTTTTTCTTCATTTGTCATAATGTAACCGTATATAAACGTATATGTACGTATATAAAGACTTTTCTGAACAAGGAGTTAGCCTGAATTATTCACGCGATAAGTTTAGCGCAGATGCGAGGCACCAAAAGGTGACGCTGTAGTGACCTACTGCGAGCCTTTTGTAACGAAGCAGGTGCGCCGAAATCGTCGCGCCTTTTGTAAAAATGGATGAGAATAAAATCCCTGATCAAAAATCCATATCCATCCCATATCCGAGAGGTACAATCATTCCCATCCATTTTTATGAATAGATCAGGTTAGCGGAGATAACGGAGGTCTTAAACAGCAGAATAATGGATGGCAGAATGATTCTTGGAAGTTTTTTTAACCGCCCGAAAGCGCAGCGATAGATAATTTTATGAAATAAAATAGTG
>CAYXEW010000122.1:0-6639 GCA_964464115.1 uncultured Verrucomicrobiota bacterium | reverse complement strand
GTAATGCCGAGGGGCTTCCCCGGCAACGGGTGATCGCTTCACTTGGGGATGTGACGCTACCTGAAAACGAAGTGAAGTCGATTGCCAAGGCCGTTGAAAACCGGCTCCGAGGCGTAGAAGAGCTCTTTGAAGAATCGCTTTCCCCGGAAGCCGCCGGATGGGTGGATCGGCTTGTTCAGGTCGCTTCAAAATCAAAGGCAATAACTTCAAGCGATTCAAGCCCGGTGCTCAACGGGGTGCTGGCCGATTAAGTCGAGTCCGAGCAGGTATGTGCTGAGCTGGAGCCGTTACTTCCAATACGGACACCCCCGAAAGGCCTTTCGGGATTTGAGTCACTACCAATACCTTGAAAGGCTTGGACTGGTTCGCCTATGATACAGAGCATACAGGAGAGCCGGATGCGGGAAAACTGCACGTCCGGTTCGATGAGGGGGAGTAGCGGACCGGGCCACGGCCTACCGCTACTCTCTACTCTACCGGTTTAATATGAATCCGAAACTGGAAGGCGAAGCTCCCGCTGAGCTTCACTCCATTCCCTTTTCATATATGTTCATATACGTTCATATACGGTTCAACATCTTCCAATCCCTTATTTTGCTGTTTTGAGGGCTGCCCTCTGATATCCACGGTGCATTCCTGTTATACTTAAAGGCTTGCGAGATAGAGGCCGTTGGCGGCCGTCGTATTCTGTAACGGATTATCAAACCAAACGGTTTGCCCTTCAACATGGTCGAATACCCGTTCGAGAACAGCGAGGAAATCTTCGTTTGGCGCTTCGTTGGACCATAAAGCAAATATGCCTGCCGGTTTAAGAAATTGTGCAAATGAGCGCAGTGCGTCTTCCGTGTAAAACGCGGCATGCTCTGGGGCCAGGACATGGTCCGGTGTATGATCAATGTCCAGTAAGACGGCATCAAACTGTTTACCGGGGGCGCCGGGATCAAACCCATTGGTTCGTGCCAGAGCAAAAAAATCGGCATGAACATATTCGCATCGGTGGTCATCCGTCAGAGCGCGGCCATTGGGCACAAGTCCCCGACGATGCCAATCGATGACAGATTCCAGCGCTTCAATGACGATCAACCTCCGCATGGGCTTAAACTTCAGCGTCGCCGCGGCAGTATAACCGAGCCCGAGACCACCCACCACTACATCCCAACCGATGCCGCTTAAACAGTTCAGAGCCTCATCGGCCAGCGCAACCTCCGCTTCGTAAAACAAGCTCGACATGAGGTACTCATTATTGAGTTTGACCTCATAGACCTCAGTATCGGCCAGCGCGGCAATACGACGGCGTTGGAGAACCAGTTCCCCCATCGATGTCTTGCAGTAGTCGAGTTCTTCAAACCAGGACTTCATAGTGTACCACTCTCCTTCTACTGCATCTATCCTCGGGGCTCTGCACACCGCACGCAAAGCACCACGTCGGGCATGGCTTCCAGACGCGCATCAGCAATCGGTTGACCACACCGACCGCACCGCCCGTACGTACCGGCCGTTACCCGTTCCAGCGCAGTACGCACTCGCGAAAGCTGCTGCTCACGGCGGCGCCCCATCTCTACTGCCATCTGCTGCTCCTGCAGCGCATCACCGCGCGAAACGCGACCCATACGTCCATCGATAGCAGGCGGCGCACGATCATCGCGGCTCTGCGCCATCTGTTCCTCAATCTCCGTCAGTAAATTGCGGAGCTTTGATTCGTATTTGACAAGTTGTTCAGCATTCATATACGATAGATTTTATTAATTATCTTTTCATCCTTCAGCTATATACAGTATATATCATCGCTTATGAGCATCCTTTTGGCCAGTAATAAAAGTGTCCAGTGCCCCTGTCCGGTGCGCAACGGCGTCAGTCCGCCCTGATGCCCACCCCTTGAAAGAAGAGAGCTTGCGTTTCCCCCCTGAACTCTTCACCCATTCGTGTAGCATTCCAATATTTCAATCACACTTTTTTTTGATATGAACCAACAATTAAACAATGAAATAGCGCGGCGTCGAACCTTTGCTATTGTCTCACATCCGGACGCAGGCAAGACGACGCTGACGGAGAAATTTCTATTGTATGGCGGTGCGGTCAATCTTGCCGGGTCGGTGACATCCCGCAAGCATCAGCGAGAAACGACCTCTGACTGGATGGAGCTGGAAAAGCAACGCGGCATATCAGTCAGTTCTACCGTGCTCCAGTTTGACTACCGGGGATTTCGCGTCAACCTGCTCGATACGCCGGGACATAAAGATTTCTCCGAGGATACCTACCGGGTGCTGACAGCGGTAGATGCCGCTGTGATGGTGATTGATGCTGCCAAGGGAATTGAAAAACAGACGCGAAAACTTTTCGAAGTCTGTCGACAGCGGGGCGTCCCCATTTTCACCTTCATAAATAAAATGGACCGGCCAACACGCGACCCGCTGGCACTGCTTGACGAGCTGGAAGAGGTGCTCGGCATTGATGCCTATCCGGTAAACTGGCCGCTCGGTACGGGTATGGATTTCAAAGGCGTATGGGATCGGAGAACACAGCGCGCCCACCTATACGAACGAACACCGGGCGGTGCCTACCGGGCACCGGTAGAGACCGCGGGACTCATGGATTCAGCTGTCCGCGACAGGCTCAGTGAGCCGGTTCACCAGACGGTGTGCGAAGAACTTGAAATGCTGGATGGAGCCGGAGCAGAGTTCGAACCGGCCGCGGTGCTGGCCGGCAAGACGACACCGGTCTATTTCGGTAGCGCGCTGAACAACTTTGGAGTACAGTTGCTGCTGGACGGATTTCTGGACTATTCGTGTGCCCCGGGTCCGCGCCGCTCACTTGCGCGCGATTCCATTCACCCTACGAACCCGGCGTTCTCAGGATTTGTGTTCAAAATTCAGGCCAATATGGATCCGCGCCATCGCGACCGGATCGCATTTGTCAGGGTAGTTTCGGGTCAGTTTAAGCGCGATATGCGCGCACTGCATGTCCGCACCGGAAAGACTATTCGACTGGCTGGCGCCACACGGCTTTTTGGACAGGAGCGCGAAACAATTGATGAAGCTTATCCCGGCGATGTCGTAGGTATCATTGGTAAGGACACGTTTGCGATCGGGGACACACTGACTGAAGACAGTGCTATCGTATACGATGAAATACCACGCTTTGCGCCGGAATGCTTCGCGACCATCATCAATCCGGTTCCCTCCGACTTCAAACGTTTTCGAAAGGGCCTCGATCAGCTCCTGCAGGAGGGCGTTATTCAGCGCTATGATTTACCGGATGCAGTGAGTAAAGCACCGCTGCTGGGGGCAGTTGGCCCGCTGCAGTTCGAAATTGTAAAATACCGGTTAGAGAGCGAGTACGGAGCAACCTCTCGCCTCGAAAGCCAGCCGTGGACACTGGCCCGCTGGGCGGCTCCAGGCATAGATCTTGATACGGTGAAAGTTTTCTACGGTGCCCGAATGGCCAGAGATGACGATGGACAGCATGTGCTGCTGTTTAAAGACGAGTGGAATCTTCGATATTTTCAGGATAACCATCCTGATGTGAAGCTCGTGGACCGGCCTTTATCTGCCACGACTGATAACACATAAACTGTTTCATTCTGCACGATGTTTCGAGCCCCCTCACGCTGTGTGTTGAGCGTATACGCTGAGACAACAGTCCCTTCTTTTCGAGTGGCAAGCCGCTTGACGAAAAGGGCTCCTCGCTATGTTACGTTGAAAATTTGGATTGAGACCGGAAGCGTAAGCTTGCTTCCGACCAAATAAATTATCATAACGAAGTGATAATCGGAGCCGCGCCCTTGCGATTTTATGCTGCAGCATTTTGAATGCGTGCATACTACAGGCTAAACATCACGATAAGCAATGTTATGCAAATCACCCATAATTTATTGGTATTCGCAACTAAACCTTATGGAGTCAAATTCGTATTAGAATTGACGATCGTCAATTCTAATACGAATGTTTGGGTATCGAAAATCATGTTTTTTTATAATTTACTATTTTTCATTTGACCAAATTACCAATTATACATATAGTGTGATTCATGATAGCTTTACATGACAGCGATATGACTTCGCGAGCAGAGATTTTTAAAGCGCTCGGTCATCCCGCGAGGCTGGCAATGATTCAGGCACTGGGCAGTGGTGAGCAGTGCGTCTGCGAGCTTCAGGAAATCGTCGGTTCGGATTTATCCACCGTTTCCAAGCATTTGACCGTATTGCGATCCGCGGGTCTCGTCAGTAGCGAAAAGCGCGGAAAGCAGGTTTTTTACTCATTGCGACTGACTTGTACGCTTGGATTTCTGGATTGCGTCAATAGAGCTCTCGATGAACGGGGCATCTAATCGGCCTTCCCGTATGTATATTTACGGTACTATTAAACTATATATTGAAAGGGTTATTTGATGATTAACTGGAAAAATGAATGGAAAAAGTTGGCGTGGATAGCGGGAATCTTTCTGGTGTTCTTTTATCTGCCGGTGGGACGCGAGCGCTTTGACAATGCAATCATGGAATCGCTGCATCTGGCGAAGTGGTATGCCCGCGAACACGTGCTACTCTGTCTAATACCCGCCTTCTTTATTGCTGGCGCGATCGCGGTGTTTGTCAGCCAGGCGTCGGTGATGAAGTATCTCGGCGCGAAAGCGAATAAGGTACTGGCTTACGGGGTTGCCTCGATATCCGGTACTATTCTGGCGGTCTGCTCCTGTACGGTGCTGCCGCTGTTTGCAGGTATCTACCGCATGGGCGCAGGGCTCGGCCCGGCGACGGCCTTTCTTTATTCCGGCCCGGCGATCAATGTGCTGGCCATCGCGCTTACGGCCCGCGTGCTCGGTGCACAGCTCGGCATCGCCCGTGCGATCGGCGCGATACTTTTCAGTGTGGTGATCGGCCTGCTGATGCATTTTATCTTTCGAAAAGAAGAACAGGAAAAGGCGGCCGCACAAATGGCGATGCCCGAAGAGGATGTCAAACGCCCGCTGTGGCAAAACGGTCTCTATTTCTTCTCGATGGTGGGCATTCTGGTTTTTGCCAACTGGGGCGCTCCACAGTCGGATGTTGGCCTCTGGGCTGCCATCTATTCCGCCAAATGGATTGTCACAGCCATCTTTGCCGCTGCGCTGGGCGTGATGCTGGTGTTATGGTTTGAAATGAAATGGTGGAAAGTCGCACTGACCGCCCTGCCCACCGTAATCCTCGCAGTCATTTTCCCCGAACAGCCAATGGTCGCTTTTGCCGCCGCCGTGATCGGGCTTTCGTGGTTCACTAGCACCGACAAGGGTGAAGCGGGCGAATGGTTCTCATCTTCCTGGGGATTTGCCAAACAAATCATGCCGCTGCTGCTGATCGGCGTTCTGGTGGCCGGTGCCCTACTCGGGCGCGTCGGACAGGAAGGGCTGATCCCCTCCGAATGGGTGGAAACCGCCGTTGGCGGCAATTCGCTGCGCGCCAACTTTATTGCTTCATTCGCCGGGGCGTTCATGTATTTTGCGACACTCACCGAAGTGCCGATTCTGCAAGGATTGATTGGCAACGGCATGGGACAAGGCCCTGCCCTTGCCCTGCTGCTGGCCGGCCCAGCTCTCAGCCTGCCCAATATGCTGGTCATCCGCAGCGTGCTCGGCACCAAAAAGACCGTTGTCTTTGTTTCGCTGGTCGTGGTGATGGCCACGATTTCAGGAATAATTTTCGGACTGTTTGTATAATGAGAGTAATACGTTCCATCCTGCTTTTGCTACTCAGCGCGGGGAGCGGTTTTGCTGTGCCGCTGACGCTGGAGCAGGCAATAGAAACAGCGCTGGATCAGAATCCCGCCCTGTCGGCGAGCCGATGGAATTCGGTAGCCGCCTCCGCGACGGAAGAAACCGCACGCGCCCAGCGACTACCGGCTGCCAAGCTACTCGGAACCTATACGCACTCAACTGAAGACCAGCGGCTGGCACCGGCCACCCGCAATGGGCAACAAGGCGTGTTCGGCAGCGATCTCCTTACAGCCGATGTGGTCGTCACCCTGCCGCTCTTCACGGGCGGCCGCATTCAAAGTGAAATCGTCGCCGCCGAACTGCTTCGCCAGGCGACCGAAGGAACCCTGACCCGCAACCGCGAAACCCTAGTCTTCAACGTCACTTATCTTTTTTACAATATGTTGGCGCAGCGCGAAGTAATCACCTCGGTGGAATCGGCACTGGCAGCCATGGAGCAGCACCGCCGCAGCATTGAAGAGCTGGTTGCGGCGCAGAAAGCGGCCCGCGTGGATCTGCTTCGCGCGGAAGTCCGGCTGGCGGAACTGCAGGAAAAGCGGACCCGCGAGCGCAATACATTGACGATTCAACGTTGGACGCTGGCGGCACTGCTCGGAGAGCAAACGGGCGATGCGCCGGAAATCACAGGGGACTTACAACTTCGTGTTTTGCCCGAATGCCCCGCGTCAGCGGACTGTGTACGCACGGCGTTGGCGCAGCGCGGTGACTACGCCGCCGCACAGCAACAGGCTGCCGCCCGTGCGGAACGGCTGAAAGGTGCCCGCTCAAGACGCTGGCCGACGCTTTCCGCGCAGGCTTCATACGGCGGACGCCATATGGCCGACCCAAGCGAGCAACCGGCGGGAGCGGATGAAGCGGAGCTAATTGGACGCATCGGTCTCGTGGCTGAATTTC
>CAYXEW010000121.1:0-6786 GCA_964464115.1 uncultured Verrucomicrobiota bacterium | reverse complement strand
TTCAAATCACTCTTTATATTCGCGTGTATTTGCGTTCATTTGCGGTTCCCTGTCGGTCACTTTTTTACTTCGTAAATATATCTATCGCTTCGCTTTTGGGCGGTTTCCCTCTTCCATTCCCTCTTCATTTGCGTTTCTTTGAGTTCTCTCGCGGCTAAACAAGAAAGATTTTTCAACCGTATATGAACGTATATGCACATATATAAATCGGTTCTGACAGCGCACTCAAAAAAGGTCGCGGTGGAACGCGACCCTCCACATGGACACATTATTGGAGGGCGAAGCTCCCGCTGAGCTTAATTTCACCTGACGGCGCATTCACATTCTAGCGGCGTTTAGAGATCAAACCGAATCCGCCTACAGCATCTTTAACGCCTGCTTATAGTCAGCCGGCAATGGCGCTTTGACCCGGATTGCCTGACCGGTAACGGGATGACTGAAGCCGATGACTGCCGCATGCAGCATCAATCTGGGCACATCCCTCAGTTCCGATTCTTTCAAACTTTTCGGCCCGTACTGACGATCTCCCAGCACCGCATGCCGAATGCCCGCCATATGCCGGCGAATCTGATGGGTACGTCCGGTGGCAATAGTCACCTCAACATCTGCGGCCAATCGACCCTGTAAGAT
Source organism: uncultured Verrucomicrobiota bacterium (assembly GCA_964464115.1). Lineage (GTDB taxonomy): Bacteria > Verrucomicrobiota > Kiritimatiellia > CAYTQP01 > CAYXEW01 > CAYXEW01. The sequence continues at coordinate 6,156 of CAYXEW010000121.1, read as the reverse complement.
TAACCTAACCTCACTGCGGGCAGACTGCTCATCCAGCGGCTTAGCGATGGTGAATTCACTTTTCTCAAACACTCCAAGGCAGAGCGCACGATACATTTTCAGGACCTTACGGGTGCGGAACTGTTCTTTTATCTGCTCATACGCCTGATCGCCTGCAACCAGCATCAGACAGCCGGAGGTCTCCCGGTCAAGTCGGTGGGCGGGAAGAAAGCCCCTCAATTCGTCAGGAAGCATTTCGACAAGGCCGCCATCCCCCAGTGAAAGCAGTCCAGCGGGTTTATTGATGACAGCCACCGATCTGTCACGAAACAGCACATCCGGAGACGTCGCCGGTTTCAACAGGTGCTTCACCTCCACATGATCTTGCGGCTTCAGCAGATGCTTCGCCATCCAGCAGAGGCGCCCGTTGACAAACACCCGGCGCTCATCCAACAGCCGCTTTGCCTTTTTTCTGGAAACATTTAGCTTTCCTGCAATGTACTCAGCTAACGTGGAGCCAGCATCGCATTTTGAAACTGAGTAAATCTTGGATGTAGAAACTTTATTCATAACCGGATTAGGGGTATTGTAAGCCCGAACATCTAAAAAACTTACATACTGAAGTACAGATTAATGATGAGCTATATTTTAATCTCTTATATTGGTCCTGGAGCAGGATTTGCATTTATCGGGTCTTTCCTCATTCTATTGTCGGCGCTCGCACTGGTCTTGATCGCATTGATTTCCTGGCCCTTCCGCGCATTTTTATCGTTACTTTTTAGAAAAAATAAAAAACGAAAAAAAACATCTGTACGGCGCATAATTATACTGGGTCTGGATGGTATGGATTATGGCCGAACCGAAAAGCTCATACGGCAGGGTCGGCTTCCATTTTTTCAGCAACTCCAAAAAGACGGCAGTTTCCTTCCGTTAAAATCGACGTGTCCTCCCATATCCCCCGTTGCCTGGTCCAGTTTTATGACGGGAGCCAATCCCGGCAAGCACAATATATTTGATTTCCTGAATCGGGACTTGAGAACCTATCTGCCGGAGCTCTCATCTAGTCAAATTCACTGGGTCGAAGGGAAGCCTGTCATCCGCCTTCTACGCAAGAGCAAACCTTTCTGGCATGCGCTGGGCGAACATGGTGTAATGAGCACAACGCTGCGCGTACCCATCACCTACCCGCCCGAAAAATTTAATGGCATGCTTTTATCGGGTATGTGCGTTCCAGACCTGCTGGGTTCACAAGGCACCTTTTTTTTCTTTTCCGAATCATCATCTTCCGATCTTACGGGCGGGGTTCATTATGACACTGTCTTTAATAAGAACAGGGCAACGGTTTTGCTGGAAATACCTACGGGAGAGCATACAAAAGCCAAGCTCCCCCTCCATTTTAAAAAACTGAAAAACGGAAAATCCCTTTTTATAAAAGCCGGCAGGACTTCTCTGACGCTCAAACAGGGGGCATACTCTGACTGGGTGCAAATGCCCTTCAAATCGGGTCCTTTCAAGACTGTTCGTGGTATTTGCAAGCTCTATCTGAAATCATCGGAACCTACATTACAGTTATACATGACCCCCATTCACATAGATCCTGAAAAACCGGCGCTGCCTATATCTCATCCCGGCGAATACTCAATTTACCTATCCAAACTGATTGGTTCCTATGCCACGTTGGGACTGGCGGAGGATACCTGGGCCATGAACGAAGGCATTATTGATGATGCTACATTTCTGGATCAGGTCTATGATATACACGCAGAGCGAAAAACGATGTTTTTTGAATCCATAAAGCGCATTCGTAAAGGTGTTATAACCTGTGTTTTTGATACGCCGGACCGTATTCAACATATGTTCATGAGGCAGGGCTTTAATGAGCATGACCCCCACGAGAAGACGATTGATGAAATGTATGAAAAAATGGATCGGCTGGCACGTGAAACGATGAATAGCTGCGGAAAAAATGATGTTTTATTCATCATTTCAGACCACGGTTTCACACGCTTTGAGCGAGGGGTCAACCTAAATGCCTGGCTTATGAAAAAAGGATATTTAAACCTACAGGAGAATGCTGAAGATGATGACTACCTGCGCAATATTGACTGGAGTCAGACCAAGGCTTACAGCTTCGGGCTCAGCGGGATATATCTCAATATGAAGGGTCGGGAGTCAAAGGGTATCGTGGAAGCTGGGGAGGTCGACGCGCTGAAACGGGCGATCGCGGAAGAATTGCTGAAATTGAAGGATCCCAAAAACAATGAGCAAGCATTACACGCCGTTCATGATGCAGAAAAAGTCTACAGTGGCCCTTACCGCAATAATGGCCCAGACTTGATTACAGGATTTAACAAGGGCTACAGAGCTTCCTGGGATTCAGCCACGGGGAAAACTTCAGAGCAGATATTCTCTGACAATGAAAAAGCGTGGAGCGGGGACCACTGTGTAGACGTGGATCTGGTTCCGGGTATCTTTTTTTCCAATAAAACGGTCAATGACGATAGGGAACTGTGGCTCGGTGATCTGGCACCGACTGTGCTTGAGTTGATGGGTATTTCACCGCCGGCCTACATGGATGGTGAAGTGATATCGTTAAATCTTCAGTCGCGGGCCGTAAAAGAGGCCATCAACAACTAATGAATGGTCAACCACTCGACGGTGTCGCAAATAAATCTATGCTGTACCGGTCTGGCCGAATGATTTATTTGATCACATGGTGAGAAGCTCAGGAAGCGATAGCAATAAATAGTTATAGTTACATGAAAATTTTGCAGAAGCTGGTATGGTAAGATAGGTGTATTATTGGTCATGTAAAGGCTTTATTGAGGGGTTGAGTCTGTCATCGCAATACATAAGCGGACATCGGCGAGATCAGATACTGCACAGCAGTCGCCGCGGGTGACCACAGCGTCATAGAGAAAATGAAGAATAAAAATGACAAAATATATTCCCGCAGGGAATTCTGCAAACTGACTGGCGCCTCTTTCTTTGCGGCAGGAATGATGGGTTTTCCTCATATTTCCCAAGCATCTCAATCTCACAGCAAACGCAGAACAATTGTAATCGGTGCAGACGGCATGGATCCCAATCTCTTGAGATCTTATATGAACGCGGGTTTTATGCCAAACTCTAAGCGACTGATGCAGGCAGGTTGTTTTCACCGTCTGGCGACGACATATCCTCCGCAAAGCCCGGTGGCGTGGTCGAGTTTCATATCGGGCATGGATCCCGGCGGACACGGCATCTATGATTTTATAGCCAGAGATGCGGAAACGATTACGCCACACTTGTCTACCACTGAAACCCGCGCTTCCGCCAAATCGCTGAAACTCGGAAAGTTTAACATTCCGCTCAGTGGAACCAATGTGGAATTGTTGCGTAAAGGCCCAACACTTTGGAATATCCTGCAAGAAAACGGGGTGCCGTCCACAGCGTTTAAAGCGCCGGTCAATTACCCTCCCACGCCATCAAAAGCCAACACCATTTCAGGAATAACTACACCGGATATTCACGGGAGCTATGGGCTTTTCACTTTTTATACCAACAATCTACGCGTACAAACACAAGATGTGTCGGGCGGGCATATTGAGCGCATACGGTTGAACGATGGTGTTGCCTCATGCCGGTTGCCGGGGCCGGTTAACTCATTCAGAAGAGATGGCGGCAGTGTCGATATAGACTTTCAGACAGAACTGGACGCATCATCGAAAACCGTGCGGGTGAGTATACAGAACCACACACTGATCCTTCGGGAGGGTGAATGGAGCAACTGGGTTGATGTAACATTCCCCATGATGAAGTGGATTGCAGAGGTTTCCGGTATATGCAGGTTCTATTTGAAGAAAACGGCTCCTCACCTTGAGTTGTACGTGTCCCCCATTAACATTAATCCGGCCAACCCTTCCTCTCCTATATCAACACCCAGTGATTATGCCAGGGAACTTGTTGATGAAGTAGGATACTTTTATACGCAGGGGATGCCTGAAGACACCTCGGCTCTTTCAGCACGCATATGGGATGATGATGATTTCAAACAACAGGCATCCATGATCATGGATGAACGCATGAATTTTTATGACTATGAATTAAATCGGTTCAATCAAGGCTTTCTGTTTTTCTACTTTTCCTCACTGGATCTCAATTCCCATGCTTTCTGGCGCACCATCGACCCACTGCATCCGCTTTACACAAAAGAGCTGGCCGCAAAACACGGCACTTTTTTAAGGGAATTGTATCAAAAAATTGACCGGGCCGTTGGAAAAGCCCTCGAGTTTAACAATGAGCATACGGATATCTACCTGATTTCAGATCATGGCTTTGTATCCTTCCGCCGGCAGTTCCATCTCAACTCCTGGCTTATGGACCATGGTTACGCCAAAGCCAAAAATCGTTTCGATCGCGGTAATACACAATATTTTATGGATCTAGACTGGAACCGCACCAAGGCTTATGGACTGGGTATCAACAGCCTGTATCTGAATATTAAGGGAAGAGAACCCGAAGGCACAGTCCAACCGGGCGATGATGCAGACAGGCTGAGAGATGAACTCATTCAAAGGCTCACAGCCGTAACGGACCCCCAAAGCGGAGAACAGGTGATTACTAAAGTACTGAAACCGGAGCAAATCTACAGCGGCCCCTATGTGGAGACGGCTCCGGATCTTATCGTCTGCTATAACCAGAACTATCGGGCTTCCTGGGACACCATCCTGGGCTCCTACCCACGTGAGCATATTGTTGACAATCTTGACCCATGGAGTGGAGACCATTGCATGGATGCACAATTTCTCTCAGGTGTTCTTGTTTCCAACAGAAAACTGCAGCGCGAAAACCCGAGAATTATGGATATGGCCCCCACTATTCTATCCAGGCATGGAATTCCTGAAAAAAATGGGATGAAAGGTTCCGCGTTGCTGTAGTATACTCTGCCTGCTTATGTTATACAGCATTCATCAATGGATTTACCGTCTCTATGACAGTACGCTGGGAAATCTCGCTCGACGGGCTCCGGCAGTGTCGCTTGTTTTATTATCCTTTATCATCGCCCTTCTAGCCATTACCGCTTTCAAATATCTGTCGAATCAAAAAGCCATAAAGCTATCAAAAAACAGGCTCCTGGCGCATCTGCTGGAAATCCATCTCTTTAAAGATGATATCTGGAGTATCTTCAGGAGTTTTCGTGACATTGTTTTTGGAACGGGCAGATACCTTTGGCACACATTGAAGCCTATTGCCATCATTATTTTACCGATGGTGTATCTGCTGATCCTGGCTGAGGGATACTATGCCTATACACACATTGATAATGGTGATGACGTTTTACTCACACTGAATGCTGAAAAAGATATTCGCGAACTTATTAACGACTTGGAAATAGAGGCATCCGATGCGTTGACTGTACATCAACCTCCCTTTCTATCCATCGCTGACAATCAGGCTGTATGGACCTTAAGTGTACAGAAAGACAAACGGAGCGACATTAAGTTAAATCTTCTGATCCATGAACAGTCATATTCGTTACCCCTTGTAACAGATCAAGCAGGTCTTCCTGTTCATCCAACGATCTATTCAAAGAACAGCATAAAACGGTACATGCATCCGGAACAAAACCCCTTGGAAGGACTGGAAATAAGCAGTATAACTGTCGATTACAAAACAAGAGATATATCCATCGCGGGCTTTGAATGGAATTGGCTGCTGCATATATTCGCGATTTCAATCCTGATGGGTTTTGCACTTAAATACCCATTCAACGTAAACTTCTAACGGTGGGCAGGTAGTAGAGATGGCAGGACATAAGATTAAGATCGACACCGCGCTGTTTAAACAGCTTTCACAGGCGGCAGATATTGCTGGTTATTCTTCAGTTCAGGAATTTATTCACCATATACTGGAAACGGCCATAGTTGACTTGAAAGGTAATGAGAATGAAGAAGAGATACGCAGACGCCTACAGGGATTAGGGTATCTGGACTGATAGAATTACCGATCTGCTGGAAACTGAAAAGCTGAAGTAGTGGAATTTTTATACCGTACATTTAACGAGACAAAGGCACGAAGAATGCGAATGATTGCAAAATAAATAAGGTTCCTCGTAGAATTTCGTGGAAGATGAGAAATAGTGACGGTTAATGGGAAGGTCCATTGAAGCAGCAACTAAATGAATCATGAGGTATA
>CAYXEW010000120.1:5618-6809 GCA_964464115.1 uncultured Verrucomicrobiota bacterium | reverse complement strand
AGTTCATCAGAGGGCAATTGACCCTTAACCAGTGTAGCACCCATTAGTGAGACCTGCTGCCCGCCCGTTACGCGAACGGGAAAATCGGCTGAATAAACCCAGGCTTTAACAGTGTCATTGAGCTGATGTCGCTCTGTATGCTCCAGTGCCGGATGGAGGATATAGCGCCGAAAATCTTCCAGACTTATAACGGAAGGCGGGTCTTCGCCGCGCTGCGGCAGGCGAAGCCTTACAATATTCGCTGCGGGCACTTTGCGCAGGAGCGCATATTCATTGGCGATTCTTTTCGATGTGTCGGAATGATCATTTACCAGCAGCAATAGTTGATGCGGGCCCAGAGCGAAGGTTGCACGGGAAAGCAACAACCCCCAAAAGATGATTCTTTTGATCCAATAAGCGCACTGTTTCATAGACTATCTGCTACCGGCTGCCGGGATGCTCCAACGGTATACCATTTTCGCACAACGGACACTCAGAGGCCTCATATGTGACGGGATTCATTTCCATTAAACTGATCAGGGGAACACCGAAATCGGCCTGTCCGCCACTCCGGTTTAGAAACACCATCACGGCACAGACCACACCGCCCTCTGAACGGACAATATCGATGGTTTCCTGTACGCGTCCACCTCGCGTAATCACATCTTCCCCCACGATAAACCGCTCCCCTTTTTCGATCTTAAAGCCGCGGCGAAGCACGAGATGACCCTCTTCTTTTTCCGCATAAATGTAGCGGGCATCAAGGATGCGGGCCAGCTCATGTCCAATCGTAATACCGCCCATAGCCGGGGCTATAACAGTATCCGCAATAATATCGCCGTACTCTTCATGCAGTTTGCCGGCCAGCAGGGCGCAGAGTTCCGATTCCAGCACAGGGCGCTGTTGAATACGTGCGCACTGACAATACGTGTCACTGTGCAAACCGGAACGCAATTCAAAATGCCCTTTCATGACGGCACCACAATCTTCAAAAAGCTGTTCTATATTGACGCCGGTCATGCATCTCTCCAGTCGCGGTACCATTGAATTAAACCATTGGTCGATGCATCGTGCTCTAACCCTGAAAGGCTCTGCAGTTCGGGCAGAATCTTTTTCGCCAACACTTTGCCCAGTTCAACACCCCACTGATCATATGAATTGATATTCCAGAGAATACCCTGAACAAAAACTTTGTGCTCATAAAGCGCGACC
>CAYXEW010000120.1:0-5608 GCA_964464115.1 uncultured Verrucomicrobiota bacterium | reverse complement strand
TGCACGAATATCTTATGTTCATACAGCGCTATGAGTTCACCGAGAACACGCGGAGTGAGCTTTCGAGCCATGATGGTATTGGTGGGACGGTTTCCATCAAACACCTTAAAGGGTACCAGCTCTTCAGTCACCCCTTCCCTTCTGACCTGTTCGGCCGTTTTCCCAAACGCCAGAGCCTCCGTCTGTGCAATCATGTTGGCCATGAGTTTGTCGTGATGATCTCCCAGCGGATTATGAGATTGGGCAAAGCCGATAAAATCAGCGGGAATCAGTTTTGTTCCCTGGTGCATGAGCTGATAAAAGGCGTGCTGGCCGTTCGTCCCCGGTTCACCCCATATGACAGGCCCCGTCTGATATCCGACGGCGCACCCCTGTCGATCGACACTTTTACCGTTACTCTCCATATCACCCTGCTGGAAATAGGCCGCAAACCTGTGCATATACTGATCATACGGCAGGATTGCATGGGATTGTGCATGCATAAAATTATTGTACCATGCCCCCAGCAAAGCGAGCAGCACCGGCGCATTTTTAGCGAGAGGGGCTTCTTTGAAATGCTGATCCATGGCGTGAAAACCTTCCAACATGGCGCGGTGGTGCTCCGGGCCAATGGCGATCATCAACGACAGGCCAATCGCTGAACACAGCGAGTAACGCCCGCCCACCCAGTTCCAGAATTCAAACATGTTATCGGTATCAATACCGAATTCAGCCACCTTTTCAGCATTCGTCGAGAGTGCCACAAAATGCCGTGCCGTCGCCTGCTTATCACCCATTGAATCCAGCAGCCATTCCCTGGCACTGAGTGCATTGGTAATGGTTTCCTGCGTGGTGAAGGTCTTTGACGCCACAATGAACAAGGTTTCGGACGGTTCCATATCGCGCAGGGCTTCCGCCAGATGGGTGCCGTCAATATTGGACACGAAGCGGACATTCAGTTCTCGCGCTGAGTATGGTTTGAGTGCTTCACAGGCCATGACAGGGCCGAGATCGGATCCACCAATACCGATATTCACCACATTTCTAATGCTCTTACCGGTAAAGCCCTTCCATTCCCCGGAACGTATTTGATCGGCAAAGCCGCGCATCTTGTCGAGCACGGCATTCACTTCCGGCATCACATCATGGCCGTCTACTTCGACCGACTCATGGCTGACATTGCGGAGCGCGGTGTGTAGCACCGACCGATCTTCCGTGTGATTAATTTTTTCACCACAGAACATCTTTTCGGTCCATTCTTTGATCTGTGCCGCTTCGGCCCATTCAAAGAGCAGGGAGAGCGTCTCATCCGAAATGAGGTTTTTTGAATAATCGATAAAGAGGTCTTCGACCTGAAGGGTGTAACGAAAGAATCGTCCGGGATCTTCCTTGAATATATTGCGAAGGTGCCGAGCCTTCATGTCGCCGGCATGGGCCGACAACTTCGGCCAGCAGCTTTCGGCAGGTGAGGGTATTTCCTTTTTCATAATGTTTTGGCTCCCAGTCCATAGAAGGACTTGTATTACGCAGTTAAAATTCCATTTCCTTTTTACTGAAGTTACGATATATTACAACTATTAGATGGAGATTTAAACGGTGAAAAAAATCATGTTGTTCATTATGGCGGTCGGTATCTTTTTCAGCACACCTGTCGTGGCTGAAAAAGACTCCACGGTTTCTCCCGTCTATGTCATCCCCATTGAAGGACCGATTGAGCCGGCACTGCTGTACGTCATAAGGCGGGGCATCAGTGAAGCCGAACAGGCGCGGGCTCAGGCCATCATTTTTACAATGGAAACGCCGGGGGGCAGAGTTAAAGAAGCCGAAGAGATTATACGCCTCATTGACAGCATAGAACTGCCTGCGTACACGCTGGTTGATAAAAACGCGATCAGTGCGGGAGCCATTATTTCGCTGGCAACCGATGCCATTTATATGACGCCGGGAAGTAAAATCGGCGATGCCATGCCCATCATGATGTCGCCTCTTGGCGGTGCCCAGGAAATGCCGGAAGGCGTAGAGGAAAAAATGGTCTCCTACGTCGCCAGCCTGGTCAGGGCAACGGCACAGAACAACGGCTACAACGACGAACTGGCAGAGGCCATGGTGCGGAGGGAACTCGAGTTTAAAATAGGCGATGAAATAATCTGCCCCGCCGGCCAGTTGCTGACGCTCACTCATGAAGAGGCGGCGAGGCCGTACGGCGAGAATCAGCAACCGCTACTCTCTTCCGGCACCGTGAAGGACTTGGATGAATTAATCAAACTGCTTCAGATGGAGAAGGCTCCGATCGTCAGACTCGAGGTGACAGGAGCTGAGAAAGCGGCCCGGTTTATTGCCATGCTCTCCCCTTTTCTGCTTATGGCCGGGTTGCTGGGTATTTATATTGAAGTAAAGACACCGGGTTTCGGGCTGCCCGGATTAGGAGGCCTGCTGTGTCTGGCCGTTTTTTTCTGGGGGCACCATGTAGCAGGGCTGGCCGGCAGTGAAGAGCTACTGATCTTTGCGGCAGGTGTTATACTGCTGGCAATAGAGCTGTTTGTTATACCCGGTTTCGGCATCACCGGTGTCGCCGGTATTCTCCTTATGATGGTCGGACTCTTACTGGCGATGGCGCAACAGTATCCCAATGGACCCGTGCTGCCCACGATGCCGCAATTGCAGGTGCCGTTTATGAATCTCGGCATAGCGCTGACCGGCACGATCATCGGGGCGCTCATTCTCGGACGATTATTACCGAAATCCAGTATTTTCAGCCGGCTGATTCTGCAGACCGCTACGGCACGGGACAAGGGCTTCGATGCGGGGCCGTCGATGACCTCCTGGGTCGGGACGGAAGGGGTAGCCATAACAGATCTGAAACCATCGGGTACGGGACGATTTGCAGACTCCAGGCTGGACGTTATTTCCCGCGGGCAATATATTACGAGAGGAAGCACCATCAGGGCGATAGAAGCGAAGGGAAATCATCTCGTCGTTGAAGCAACCGGTGGGTGATCTGACTGAACATGGATAACGCATTACAATTATACAGCTTTCTCATGCTGGCGGGAATTCTTTTACTCGGTGCTGAAATCTATGTACCCGGTGGCATTCTGGGAACCTTCGGAGTACTGGCTCTGGCAGGGGCCGCCATCGTTGGGTTTAAAGTCGATGCATTTGGAGAACAGGGCGGCATGATCAGCGCTCTCATTATAGGATTTTCTCTGATTGCCGGCCTATACGCATGGATGCGCTACTTTCCTCGCTCTTTTTTTGGCAAGAAACTGACCTTGATGAGCAGTGGCGACACCTTTCACGGCGAAAATGAAAAAATGGCAGGCCTGATCGGAAAAGAAGGCACTGCTGAGACCGATTTACGACCTTCAGGGATTGCCCTCATCGACAGTCAACGCATTGATGTGGTAGCAGATGGGGGCTGGATTGATAAATCAACCCCAATTAGAGTCACCCAGGTGAAAGGAAATCATGTTACGGTTACAGATATCAGCAGCGATCGAGACGCTCGCACAGTTTAAAGCTGCGGGTCCTGGCCGTACACTTCTGAAAAAAACTGCGAGATGGCTGATCGTCTGGGCTGGCGTGGTTGTTTGTACCCAACCGGTAGCAGGGGCGATAGATTTTAAGGCCACCAACCGCTTCGACGTCTCAGACACGTCGCGATTAACCAATGAACTCTGGCTGGTCTCGAGTAATATAAGCATTCGCGGACATGCATCGAAAGACCTCTTTCTGATGTCCCAGTCAGTCACGCTGTCGGGCTCCTTTGCTGGGGACGTGTGGACGGTTGCCGAGCGGGTAGAACTCAGTGGAAACGCCGGCGATTCAGTGCGGGTCATCGCTAAAAGTGTCTGCATAGAAGGGCGCGCCCGCTCGCTCATGTCCGTTGCAGAATCTATTCAGATCGGGCCGGAAACCGTTTTGGAAGAAGGCGCCATCTTGGTGGCTCAGCATATACTCTTCCAGGGAGGAACTGTTAACGGACCGGCTAGACTGGTGGGAGAAGAGGTTACCCTGAACGGGACCTTCTCAGAAGACCTGTACCTCTTTGCTCAGGATGTCGTCATCAAGCCCGGCACCACTGTCAAGGGCACGCTGTACTATACAACCCCACGAAAGCCGACCATTCCTACCGGAGCCGTCATCGGCCAGATTGAAAAATATATCCGACCGGCGACCGAGGTGGCTTCCTCACCTAAATGGTTGGAGAAGCTGGGCCTGCAGGCCTGGCTGTTTACGGGAGCCCTCATCACGGCCGCGGCCTTCTTGTTTATCTTTCCCGCTGTCAGTATGAATGCCGTGGTCTTTATCAAGAGAGAATCACCAAAATGTCTACTCATTGGGCTTCTGATGCTTGGTCTCATACCGCTCATTTGCCTGTTTATGGCATTCACACTGATAGGACTTCCATTTTCAGGCGTCCTACTGCTGTTTTACCTAATTCTGCTTTATGTTGCCAAATTTCCAGTGGCCATAGCGATCGGCAGTCTGATACTGAACCGCCATCCTTCTCTCACATTTGGACGCAGGGTTGGTTACACGGCTCTGGGCCTGGGAATCATTTACCTTGGAACCGCAGCCCCCTTTGTCGGATTTCTTATTCAGCTGTATGTCGCCACGCTGGGGTTGGGTGCCATTGTTCTGACCATTTTCCAGACAAAAAAAGCGACAGAAAAGCTCACAACTTCTTTCACAAAAGCAAAAGAAACAGTTACTATAGTACATGGCAACAATGACGGTGACAGTAAAGATAGAGAAACAGAAAGGAACGAAGGGGCATGATTAACATACTATTCGGCATATTGGCCATTTTTGCATTGGCCTTCATCATGATTTTTATCTCGTTTATCAAGATATGGGTGCGGGCCGCCATGTCGGGAGCGAGCGTCAGTCTATGGAACCTGGTGGGTATGAAGCTCAGAGGTGTCAAGGCGACCAGCATTGTAGATGCCCGCATCCGGGCTATTAAGGCAGGGTTACCCCTGACCACAGATTTACTGGAAGCACATTTTCTGGCTGGCGGCGACGTCGTGCGCGTAGTCCAGGCTCTCATAGCGGCTGATAAAGCAAACATTGAGCTCAGTTTTCAGCGCGCAGCGGCCATTGATCTAGCTGGGCGCGATGTACTCGATGCCGTCAAGACCAGTGTCAACCCAAAAGTAATTGACTGCCCGGATCCGACGAAAGGTACGGCCATGCTGGATGCCGTTGCCAAAGACGGCATTCGGCTGCTGGTTAAAGCGCGCGTAACTGTGCGAGCCAACCTGGACCGTCTGGTAGGAGGGGCCAAAGAGGAAACCATTATTGCCCGCGTCGGACAGGGCATTGTCAGCGCTATTGGATCTGCAGACACCTACAAGGCTGTACTGGAAAATCCTGATCACATCAGTCGGCGCGTGCTGGAAAGAGCACTGGACGCCCAGACCGCATTTGAAATTGTTTCGATAGATATAGCCGATGTCAGCGTCGCCGGCGTAAGCGGCGCGCGCGAAGTCGCCAATGTCGGCGCCCTGCTTGAGACCGAGCGGGCTGAAGCCGACAAGAAAATGCGTCAAGCTGAAGCCGAAGGCCGGCGCGCCATGGCGATCGCCGCTGAGCAGGAAATGAATGCAAAGGTTCAGGAAATGCA
>CAYXEW010000119.1:0-6885 GCA_964464115.1 uncultured Verrucomicrobiota bacterium | reverse complement strand
GGCGACCGCCCTACTGCATTTTGAATGCCGGATATAGGTTCAATGGTGGACCGGCCATCATGTCCTACAGCATTCGGTGATATCGGATGTGGAGTACGATACGAATGGTGCTCAAATGCGGAACTGTCGGCGGTACGCCTGTGCCGACTGATGGCAGGCGCGTTTGAAGATAATGCCTAATGAATGTCCGCTGCTGTAGCCCGTTTCTTGCGAAATTTCATCCATTGCCATACTGGTGTTTCGCAACAATTCTTTAGCCCGGTTAATTTTACGTGACTGGATATAGGCATTGGGAGTCATCCCTGTTTCCTGTTTAAACTTTCGCTCCAGGCTGCGCTGTGAGAGACCCGTTTTTCTGGCGACGTCTTTGACCGTGATACCGTTGCATGCCTGCAGTCGTATGTACTCACAGGCCGTCTGAATATTTTTGTCCAGACCTCCGTAACCACCTGTGCTCCCCCGGCTCATAATAGCTTCGGGTTCTAATATACACACCTTGTCTTGTACTGGTTTGCCGCGCATGGCATGATCCAGCATGGCGGCCGCTCGAAATCCGGCAGTGCGGTAGGGAAGGATCACGCTGGAGAGTTCGGGTATAGCTCCCTCGCAAATCATCCGGTCATTTTCGCAACCCAGCAGAAGGACGTCTTCGGGTATCCTGTAGCCGGCTGCGGTTATATGATCGGCCAGCGCAGAGGCAAGCCGGTCTCCATGGCAGAAAATACCTACCGGAAGGCTTGTTTCAGCCAGCCACTCGCATACCTTGTCGGCGACTTTGTTGAAATCATAAAGCAGGGGGGCGTTATTATGCTGCAGCATGAATTCTTCACAATCAGCTCCTGACATGCGGCTGAAATTTCTAAATCCATCACGGCGTTCCCGGGCGGATAGACTGTCATTGTAACTTACATAGGCAAGGCCGTCGCAGCCGCATTCTTCAATAAGGTGTCTCGCCGCCATCTGACCCGTCTTGAAGTGGTCCATGTCGACTTGCATTATATCGGAAGGGCTCTCCAGCCTTGACATGCTGACAACCGGACAACCGGAATGCCTGGATGATAAAGCCATCTCATTTTTGGCTGAATTAAGAATGATGCCGTCAATACCTTCCCATTTTAAAACTTCATCCAGTATCTGCTCACTCTCGTACGAAATACGCCAAGGGAGCCTGTTACGTTTCATGTAATCCAGAAAACCGGAGCAGATCTGCCTCGATAAATCGATGGACCAGACCTGGGCGATGACAATGTGTCTTATGTCGGACATTATATATCGTTTACAACTAACCGCTGTTATTGATTCACAATCACATGACTAATAAACCCCTATAGCTCCGCGATGTGTAGCCTTTTTCATAGAAAATCAATTCTTTACGGAAAACGTCTGATGGCCGGTTCCCGCAGACGGGAACAGACACGATTCGCTCCTGTGCAGACACTTGCCTGCGCCCGATCTCTTGCAGCATCGGGACTTTGACAGGAAAAGCTTGGCACCAAGCACCAAGCACAAAGAACAAAGCACCAAGCAGTTTCTCCGCGGTGGCGTACATGTTGCATATTATGACGATATATTATGTATACCATACGCCTCGTTTTGACTATAGTATCTGGGTAATCAAAGATGTTGTGGATAAAGTTAGGAAAGTAAATATGAGAAAAATTTGCGAGATGTTTTTTGTGGCTGTGCTGATGGCCTCTACTTCGGTGTATGCGTGGACCACTAACGATATCAATAATGTGCTTGTTGAGCTTCCCGACGGAGCCGTCCATCAGTTTGAGATGCTACCCATGCGCGATGGAACCAAACTGGCCACCCATTATTTTCTGCCGCCCGATTATCTTTCCAATTCTTATCCGGTTGTAATGTTGCGTTCGGCCTATAATTACTGGCCTGATTATGGCCGTTACGCGGATGATGTGGTCGATCAGTCCGACACCAACAACTATGTCTACAAGAATACCAATGGTTATGTATACATCATTCAGAACTTGAGAGGTGACGGTGAGTCAGAAAGCGGTGCGGGTTTTGAACCTCGTCTGTCTGATAATGAAATCAATGATTCCTATGATAGTGTCGAAGCAATCTCGACGAATACCTGGTGCAATGGACGGGTCGGGATGTACGGGGGCAGTGGTCACGGCATGGCCGCCTATATGGGATGGTTTTCAGGTCACTCCAATCTCGTCGTCTGCGCCCCGGGCAACACCGGTCCCAATCTGTATGAGCACTGGGGTTTTGAGAACGGCGTGCGCCGCTGGGTTTATGGCTGGCTTTCCAACCGCGGCGCCGACACCTCGGAATGGCCCAAGCCTACACTCGGTGATTATTACACGCACGCCCGGTGGCAGGGTGTTCTGTCCAGTAACGTGCCCGCCAATCCCTCCATTTTGATCCATGATTCCGACGTATGGCATAATTTCTTTCTCGATGCGACCTTTGAAGTCTTTGATGCCATGACGCCGGCCAACCGGGGTTATCTCGTCATGGGGGCCGGGACTCACCAGGGTGATGTCGGTCTCGACTTTCCCAACCCCGCAGGGACAACAACCAAAATGTATCTACCCTCTTTTCTGGAAATCCTGGATGGGGCTACGATTACCAATGAGTACTATCTGCAGTACTATGTGATGGGGGATGCACGACGGGCCAATGCCATCGGCAACTTCTGGCGCGAAACTACAGATTGGCCCCCGCCGGCACTGAAAACACCGTATTACCTGCATGCGGATGGCAGCCTGTCGGAAACGGCACCCGTTTCGGCGACCAATCTTCTCTCCTACAGCTACCACCCGACCAACCCTGTGCCATCGCGCGGCGGTAACTATTCATACGGCTTCGATACCAATTACATATCCGGTTCTCTCAACCAGCTCGATCCGCGCCTGACCAACCGCACGGATATCCTGCGCTTTGAAACGGCGCCGTTCGCAGAGCCGACTGAAATTACGGGTCAGCTCGAAGCGCAGCTGTATGTCTCCACCGATGTGGAAGACACCACCTTCATGGTCAAGCTAATTGATATCTATCCGGCCGAAGGCACCAATGAGGAATATCACGCCATCATGCGCGAATCGGCGACGATGGGTCGGTACTGGGGCGGTTTGACCAATCCCGCGCCCATGGTCTCGGGGACGGTCTACCGCCTGGATATCGATATGTCCACCATTTCGCTGCTGATTGAAACCAATCACCGCCTGGGCGTACACATCACCAGTTCCAGTGACCCGGCCTTCGAGGTGCACCCCAATACCTACTCACAGGTGAACTCGTATGCCTCCTCGCCCACGGCGCACAATAAAATCTACCTCAACACCAACTACCCCTCACGTATTCTGCTGCCCCTTTATACCACCAATGCCCCGACGGCGGTCGTGTCGACGGATACCGTTGTCGTGGCTGAAGGCGGTACCGCCACCTTTGATGTCATGATGAGCGGTCCGGCTATCGACAATGTGACCCTGACGGTTTCACGGGTTTCCGGCGATGCCGATCTTTCCGTCAGCAGTGGCAGCACACTCGTCTTTATGACCAATAACTGGTCGGCCACGCAGACGGTAACCCTCGCCGCCGCCCAGGACGCCGATGCGGCGAACGGCTCGGCGACCTTTGAAGTGAACGGTGACGGAGTGGTGTCGGCCTCTTTGGTTGCTAATGAAGCAGATGACGATGTGGGGATATTAACGACGGTCTCCTCACTGACCGTAGATGAAGGCAGCAATGCCACCTTTGGGGTATGGTTAAACAGACAACCGGCGGCTGCCATGACGGTCACCGTGTCCCGCATTTCGGGGGACACCAATCTGGCAGTGTCATCCGGCGGCAGTCTGGTTTTTTCAACATCCAACTGGGATACGCAGCAGACGGTAACCCTTGCCGCCGACGAAGATGACGATGATGTGGAAGGCAGCGCCGTTTTCCGGTGTTCTTCGCCCGGCGCCGTATCGGCCGATGTGACCGCGACAGAAAATGAAAACGATATGCCTGTCGTGTTTTCCGGCAAGCTGGCGGCCTGGGGTTTTGATACTATCTCTTCTGAAATTATTTATGCCACCAATGCCTATTTCATGGCCACGGGTCTGGTCAACAACAGCTCGGCCGGCGTCCTGTCTCATAACAGGCCCTCCAAGCAGGTCCCTTTATCAGATGCAGTGGGATCACGGGATCATGATGAGGCGACTCTCGCCGCCACCATTGCCAACACGAACTACTTTAAGTGGACGCTGCAAAATCAGCCCGGCTACAGATTGACCGTGACCTCTATATTTATTCGTACGGAAAACGCCAGCCCTCTCAATGCGGCGCTGTTCAGTGACGTATCAGGAATTTCAACCGATGAAGTACTCGCTACAACCGGGTCCGGTCTGGACACGGCGACGGCTGATGTTTCAGGAGATGCGCGTTTTCAGGATATCAACGGTACTATTGAGTTTCAACTGCACGGTTATGGCGCGGATAGTGCCTACGATTATCTGATTATTGGAAACTCATTTAATAATGACGGCTTGGATGATATTGCCATATACGGATATGTCTCGTCGGTGAGCGGCGATGTCACGGTAGAACTGGAAACCGCTTCGCTCAACCTGCCCGAAGGCAGCACCAATAGCTACAACGTACGTCTGACCGGCGATCCTGGCGCAGCGGTTACCGTCGTGACAGCCAGGGTGTCGGGTGATGCCGATATAACTATTACGTCCGGCTCGTCACTCACGTTCAGCAGCGCGAACTGGTCCACTTGGCAACCGGTGACCTTGAGCGCTGCGGAAGATGCGGATTACGCAGCCGGCTCAGCCATCATTCGAAGCACGTTGGACGGTACGGCATTCAATGAGGAGCTGACGGCTACTGAGATCGAAAATGACAATACAGTCGAGTATTCCGTTTCTTCCCTCTCGGTGAATGAGGGCGGAACCAGTAATCTCCAAATCCGATTGAAATCGGATCCTCTGACCAATGTTTCCGTATCCGTAGCCCTGGCGGCGGGGGATGCCGATATCAGTGTCTCTTCCGGCAGTCCGGCCGCATTCAACAGCTCGACCTGGAGCAACTGGCAGACCGTTACCTTTGCTGCCGCCCAGGATGTGGATATGACCAATGGTCCGACCCTTTTCAGCTTTACGGCCACCGGCATCGAACCGTCCTGGTTCCGCGTGCAGGAAATCGATGACGACGGCCCGGCCCCGACCAACAGCTTTGTCGGCCCCCCGAGGAAAAACTGGCGCCTCACGGCGCTGGATGCGACGGCTTCGGCCGGCGGTGCGGCGCTCAGAACCGAACTCATGAATGATTCAAACGGCACCGTGGGCGGAACCAATGCGCTCTGGCTGGCTGTCCAGGTACCGGCCATCGCGGATCCGGCTATGCTGACCTTCCAGGGCGATGTCCTCATGTCGGGTGCCGCTCAATACTCCTATGACTCCACGGACGGCCAAAATGGCACCTGGGCCCCGGCGCCCCTCGAAATCTATCAGCCCAACACCGGTGCCGATCGACTGCAGAAGTTGGACTGCCCGGTCAGCGGGCCGCG
Source organism: uncultured Verrucomicrobiota bacterium (assembly GCA_964464115.1). Taxonomy (GTDB): domain Bacteria; phylum Verrucomicrobiota; class Kiritimatiellia; order CAYTQP01; family CAYXEW01; genus CAYXEW01. The sequence continues at coordinate 1,358 of CAYXEW010000119.1, read as the reverse complement.
CTGGTATCGACTGGAGTTGACCAATGATGCCGGCGGCAGCTTCAATCTGTCGAGTGTTGCGCTGTATCAGCTCGATCCGGACGGCTGGAATGACTACTGGGTGATTGGCGCGGCATCCATTCAGGAGTTCTCAGTCAGAAATATGACATTCAAAGGGCTGGTATTCACCAATTACGGCTTTGATCCCGTCATTTTCAACTGCGCGTTGGCCGGTTCAACGGCGGCGGGCGTGCTGAGCCGCATGGATAATGATCTCGAGCGTCACCCGTACGCCCGCTACATTGCTGTGGCCGGCGGTGGTAACAATATCTCAGCCAACCGGCCCTATCCGGGTGGCGTGACAACGCTCTCCAATGATCTGCGCAGTACATTGCAGATGATCGTAAACTCTAACAAGATTCCTGTTCTGACCCGGCTGTCATTCCGCTCATATAACACCGCCCCTGTCGTCGATACCGACAGTGATCCATCCAGCGAAACTAATGGCTCCGGCCCTTACGTGGAATATGTCTACGACCCGCTGATCGCAGAATTCTGTCCGCAGTTCTATGACTCGGTGAACGGCAAGGGCAAAATTGACGGCTATGGCCATTTCTTTACGAACCAGACAGAGATTTCAAGCGATGGTGTGCATCCGAACAGCGCCGGAGAGTACTCGTGGAACGTACTCTGGGCTGTGGATGGCGGCGCGGTCGTTTATGGAACGAATCAGTCATCGCCTATTGTCATTCAAACCGATGCGGGCAGTCTTTCGTTGGCAGAAGGTGGCAGCACGGGGCTTCAGGTCCGTCTCAGCGGCATTCCTGATGCGACTGCAACTGTGAGCGTCTATCGGCTCTCGGGCGATTCGGATATATCGGTCACATCGGGATCATCGCTCACCTTTACCACCAACAACTGGGATACCTGGCAAACGGCAACCGTCACCGCCGCACACGATGCGGATTATACAGATGACACGGCTACCATACGTTGTACGGGTACGGGTCTTATTGATAAGGATATACCTGTGACGGTTACGGATGATGAGCTGAATCCGGCTTACATCGTGCCGTTCTCGGAAAGCTTTGAAGCCGGACCGACAAATGCTGGCGGTCTCGGATCGCTCGATGGCCAGCACGGCTGGGCTGCAACCGGGGCGACTGTGCAGGGGACGACCTACTACGCCGGCACGCAGGCCTGCTCACTGGCGAGCGGCGGTATGACGCATACCTTCATTGATGCGCAGACCAATGTAACCGTCACCTTCTACGCCCAGCCTTTCATAGGTCAGACCAACGGGGCACCCGCAGCCGATGATGCTGCCGTGTTCTGGTTCAACACGAACGGAAACGTGATTGCTTACAGCGGCGCGGTGG
>CAYXEW010000118.1:0-7384 GCA_964464115.1 uncultured Verrucomicrobiota bacterium | reverse complement strand
ATGATCACCTTTTTAAGGAAGATCATGTTTCAGGGAATGCGCCCGCATCGGAAAATGTACGGATGTGCTCACTGACACCTTTACCAAAAAAAGAGTCTCTGATAACACCGCGTTAGTGGGGAAGTCTAATTGTTGTCACTAGGGAAATGTAATTGTCGCCACACACGTCATCGCACTCCATAATAGATGGTACAATATACAACATTTTTGGGGTACACCATACGGGATTAGGTTTTGCTTTTGTTTTGTTTTTTATTAGGTTGTCTATAAAGTTCTCAGATGGAAAGGCCCTAGTTGGCATATCACGCTATGCAACACGGAAAATCAAATATGGTCGTAATGACTAAATTAAATCGTTGGATTATAGTCGCCCTCGTTGGGTGGCTGATGATGGTCGCTGCGGATATTTCTTCGGCCGGCCTGATAAGAGTAGAATATCTCACCAGGAGTGAGGTTAACAGCCTTTTTGGAGGAACAGGGGTCACAATTGCGGCCACTGGCCAATTTAGGGCTGGGGGTTCTAGTTCACCTGAAATTCGAGTTCAAAATGGTGAGATGAATCTTGCTCTGCCGTATGATCAAGGAAATCTCACTTGGGATATTGGTGGTGGCGACAATTTATTGTCAGCCGGTTTCGGTGGATCTCGTGGCGGGTTCTTTGGACTCGAAGCGACGGGATCTGGTGGCACCAACGATTCGGCATACAGTTTGCCGACGATTTGGTATAATCAGGTTTTGGTTGATATAAGTAGTCCAATTTCATTTATTGATATATTTGGTGATGTTAATGGACGTAGTTTTTCACTTGCAACTGATCCTGATGGAATTGATCCAGATTTGGCATATGACGCTGCCCTGTTCACCTTCGACAATGCCGAAGGAACCACCCCGGTGTGGGAAATGTCGGCAAATATGTCGATGACGACTCCTTTTCTTGGATTGGCAGATGATGATTTTCAAGCAAATGTCATTGCAATTCAGAACTTCCAAGTTGTTCCGGAACCAGCACCGCTAACCCCTGTCAGCGCAACCCAATACATGAGCACGCGTACAGAAGCAAATGCCCTGTTTTCCTCTAATGGTGTCACCGTCATTGCTACTGGCCAATTTCGGGCCGGGGGTTCTAGTTCACCTGAAATTCGGGTTCAAAACGGTGAAATGAATCTTGCTCTGCCGTATGATCAGGGAAATCTAACCTGGGACATCAAAGGTGGCGACAATTTATTGTCAGCCGGTTTCGGTACTCCAGAATTAGCTGGGGCATTTCAACTCGAAGCGACAGGATCTAGTAACACCACTGATTCGGCATACAGTTTGCCGACGATGTGGTTTAATCAGGTTTTGGTTGATATTGATAGTCCAATTTCATTTATTGATATATTCGGTGATGTTAATGGACAGAGTTTTTCACTTGCAACTGATCCTGATGGAATTGATCCGGATTTGGCATATGACGCCATCCTGTTCACCTTCGACAATACCGAAGGAACCACCCCAGTGTGGGAAATGTCGGCAAATATGTCGATGACGACTCCTTTTCCTGGATTGATTAATGATGATTTTCAAGCAAATGTCTACCTGATTCAAAATCTCGATGCTGTATCCGACCCGTCGAGCTTTTCGATCCAAGTCTTGGCTGCTGCTCATGGGGTGTCATCCGTGACGAATGTCGTTGTGCCTGCTGGAGGCGGCACGAATATCACGCATATGGCTGACACCTATTACTACGTAGATTATAGCGTGCATGTCTTTGGCAATCAGATCACGACGAATACCTACGGAGTGGGCAGTAATGTCGTGGTGGAAACGATTTCCAATGTCCAGACCAATGGAACCATCACGACCACTTTCGATCCGTATGTGACTACCGTTGAGCAGCTTCCCCACTGGTGGCTTGCGCAGTACTACGACCACACTAATGATTTCGACAGCCTGGAAGGCACCGACACGGATCTCGACGGCTTCGACGTCCTTGCCGAGTACATCAGCGGCACGATTCCCACGAATTCCCAATCCGTCTTTGCCTTCCACTCCATCAGCGGTCATATCATGCAAGTGCAGAGCGTGCCCGGACGCGACTACACCCTCTGGCGCTCGTCGTCGCTCCTAGCGCCCGAATGGTCCGCCGTTACATCCCGCCCCGGCACCAATGCTATCCTCGATCTCTCCGACCCCGCTGCCCCCGACAGCTCCGCCACCTATCAGCTCACCGTAGAACTGATCCCCTAGGCACCTTTTTTGTAGGGCTGAAATGGAAAAAGGGAAAAGGAATCTCAAACCGCCGCTTTGGGGGAGCGGAGCGACGGGGCTCAGTATTTCAATGTGATAAATGTCCCACGGATGGCAGGGCCGTCCCACGGATGGGGGAAGAGGCTCGTCTACGCGCTCCATATTTGCTTGGAGTGCGGCGATCTAAATCGCCGCTTTGGGGAGCGGAGCGACGGGGACCGCCTCACAGACGGTGGGCATCGTCACCAATCACAACTCCAACGCATTCTATTCCGTAGGCGCGATGCGCCCGGAGGAATAAAGATAACCACAGAGGGCGCTGAAATACCGGCATTGGACCGGCAGGAAATAACTGCAATCGGCAGGGTATTGATCCCTATGCGTACCTCCGCGACGTGCTCACCCGTCTGCCGAATATGAAGATTACCGAAGTCGATCAGCTCCTTCCCGCCAACTGGCGGAAAACCAAAAATCAGCAGGCCGCTTGAATGTCAACTGGGCGCCTCACCGGACGCTTACGTTGAAGAAGCCCTCTATATTGACTCACGGTCAGATAAGTGAGTTGTTGAATATGGGGTGCCGGATGAATATAACAAGGGCTGTTGAGATAATTGACAGTCATGAAGATAGACAGACAAAGAAAACCCGAACGAGTATGCTGCAATGTGCGGGCTGACCCTTTTGGCTTTAGCAATCTACTCCAAGTGTCTCGAAACAAAGTAGATGCGGCAAAATCGGCAACCCGTATTCGGGTTGAAATGCTGAAAACTTTTCTTCACCCACCTGCACCGTCATCTCCCGGAGCTTCATAAACGCGACGTTCCCACGCTCTGCGCATGCCCATCGTCGAGACGTGCTGAAAAGACAAATTCAGAGTTCCGTCGGCGGGCATGATGAAGGTCCAGCGCTCGGGGGGCGCATCGGAAGGCAGCGCTGGATCGGAGATCTCGCCCTCGGCCGAGACAAACCGCATCGCGGCTGGCTCACTCCAGTCGGGCCAAGCATTCAGTCGTGGTGTCGGTTTCGCAAAAGCACCGGGAAAACCGCGCTGGTCGCCGCGGTGAAGGAGTGTATAGGTGGCCCCGGGCCGCCCGGAAAGGCTCAGAACACCGCGTTCGCCGTCTGACGCATACCCGGCCGCCACCGCCGGATCCCAGGGCTTCAGCATCCAGGATCCACTCCGCAAATCTGCATACATAAGGGCGGTGCGCATAAAGTTGCCGTCCAGATAGCCCGCAGAAACGAACCCGGAGGGCTGCTGCTTTCCCAACAGCAGACCCATCTGGTCATCCACCCAGTCGAGCAACAGTCGGCTGTTTTGCGGGTTGCGATCCGCCACCAAGAGGGCACTTTCAATCGTGTCTGCATAGCCGTCGTGACTGGCACCCTCCCAGGCCAACCCGTCGGTGCGAGCGGTGGACTCCGCCAGCTCCCGCACCGCCGTACGCAGGACCTTGGCATGGGCCGGTGACAACAGGCCGGCTTCTTCGGCACGGGCGGCAAACAGCCGGACCCCGACCGCCACATAGCCCCAGTTATCGTTCGGGCGCTCATCGAGCAGTTCGCCGGTGCGCGCATCAAAGGAGCTGGCCATGAGTCCGTCCGGCCGCAGCCCGGCAGTCAGGCACCCCTCGAACATCGTTGCCAGCGGACCGACCCAGCGCTCCGCCCGCTCGCGCCAACGCTCTTCCGCCATGTGATCTACGGCAAAGGCAAACGCCTCGGCCAGACCCGGAATGATTTCGTTGCCATGATCTCGAAGCGGCACTTCCGTGCTTTCGGCCACGCCCTCCGCGTAGTCGAATTGTGCACAGGGCATCCCGTAATTGGCCGGTAACATTGCACTGACGGCCGCATCCGCAATGCGGGCGAGAATTTCTTCATATCGCGCCGCCGGCTCCACTCGGGCGACTCGGGTCAGCGTCTGCAGCATCTCTCCGTTCACTTCGGAAAGATCCGAAGGGATGCGCCCATACGGAGAATCGTGTTCGGCTTTTTCAAGAATGACGTCAAGGAGTTCTATCATGCGTGCATACGCATGGGCATCGGCCGTGCCCTCATACAAGCTCAGCAAGCCGTCTTTGACATACTCGCTGGCGCCAAACACCCGCCCTCGTTTTTGAAAGAATGGAATCGGGCTTTCCGTGCTCCACCAGATAACGCGGCCACTGTGCACGCAGCGGGGCAGCGGCAGCCCCCCCGAGTTGCCCGCCTCGGCTGCCAGAGTTTCATGCAGCAGACTCAGATCGGCGGCATCCGTGTAGATGGCTGTGTGCCACTGAAAAGGGAAAAAATCGGCGGCCGTATTGCGATAGTTCCACTGCGATCGCGAATTTGACTGCGGGAAAAGCTTGGTGTCCGGGTTGCGGATCGGCATCCATGCGTCATACACCGCCCGGGCACTCAGCACCGCTTCGCGAGCCAGCGCGGCGTGAATCTCGGCGACCGCCGCGAGATCGCCCCGCCGGGCGAATTCATTTCGCAGGCCTATCAGTTCCCGGCGCAGCACTTGGCGCTCCACGCCCGGCAGCGGCTCCCGATACAGCTCTTCCGGGAAGCCGGTCGGCGGGGCCTCCACAAACAGAAGAGCCGCACCGATGGCCAAGAGGGCCACAACGGTCAGCACCCCCGCCAGCCGTAGGCGGCGGCTTCGGGGCGCGAACAGACGACGGCTCGACACATCCCGGTTTTTGTCATCAGTTAATCTGCGGGTCTCATTTTTCATATGCTTACCATCCCCGGCTCGCTTCCAGCGGCCTGCCAACGGATTATCCAACGCCTCCCGTCTGTGGGATAGCCGGCACTACATGGCGACAACGCCATGGCCCCCCTCCAGGCAAACGAGTGGCTACTGTTTCTGCTGTGAGCGCATGGCGGAAGGGTATGTGCAGGGGGCTTGGATGTCAACTGCGCGGGCGATCTGATGTGGGTGGATAAGCGTTGCAATCGGGTGCGTTTTGTGATGTTCTTCAAACTTCTATTTATCATGAAAAAGCACTACCGTACGCATATCAAAATACCCGCACAGCCACCTGCGCCCGAAGCGCATGTCGTGCTCGCACGAGCACTGAAACAAAAGTTTGCCGTATCCACCCACCCCGTACTCATTGCCGTGGGCGGGCCCGGCGGAATCGGCAAAAGTACGTTTGCCAACGATTTGGCGGGCGCACTCGGGCAAGCCGCTGTGCTAGGGCTCGACGATTACAAAACACCGCGCGAAGTCAGGGCGCAGAAGAATATATACGGGCCGCACCCGGAGGCCAACGAGATTCAACTGCTGCACCGGCATCTTCAGCAGTTGCGGCGGGGAGCGGTAATCGAAAAACCCTGCTACTGCCGCGTACGGGGCCGGATTCAGTCATCCGCTGCATTCGCGCCCGACCGGTTTGTCATTGTGGAAGGCGAAATTGCGACCTATCGGGACTTCCATGCCGAAATGGATTTCTCCATCTTTATTGACGCCCACTGGAAAACTCAGTTAAACACCCGTATCCGGCGCGATATTGAGGAGCGGGGCTACACGCCCCAAAAAGCAATTGCAACATTTCTGTATAGCAATCTTCATGAATTTGAGGCGTATGGCGTGGAGAGCAAGAACTGGGCTGATGTTCACATTCACTGCGATGAGGATTACAGGCTGACCATCGATGCGGTGTGCAGCCAAAGTGCCGCATTCATCGTAGACGATGTGAGCAGCGCCCTCGCCCATGACGTTTCGTTTGAGAAAGCCGCCGCGCTGGCGAAAGGCTCACGTGCCGACTGACATTACCCGGAGAACCAACCTATGCCAAAACCATATATTGTTAAGTCCGTCCTGGATGCTGTGCGCAGCATACCCGAGCATTCGCGTTTCAAGGTGCTCGATTTGAGTTGCGGCCAGGGCGAGATCCTGTCGGGGTTACATCAGGCAGTCTCCAGTGCGGAGGGCACGCATTATCGGCCCGATGACTACATCGTGAAAGCACCGCTGCCGATCCTGAAGCAACTGAAGATTCATGAAAATATATCGCTGGATCAAGCCCTGCCTTTTGAAGCGGAAACATATGATATGGTCATCATGACGGAAGTTATCGAACACCTGATGAACCACATGTCAGCACTGAGTGAGGTTGCGCGAATCATAAAACCCAACGGGTACCTGATCATCACCACCCCGAATACCGCCAGATTGCACTCCCGGGCGAGCTTCTTTCTCACCGGTGCACATAAGCTGATTCGACGGCGCGTCGGCTGGGATACAGACCGTGCCCGTTTTCATGAATACCATATAAATCCGCTGGATTTTCCAACCTGCCACGCGATGCTTCATTCGCTCGGATTCAAAATACAAGCCATCCGGTGCACGCATGTGAAAAAAAGACATCTCTATCTGCTGCTGTTGTATCCGCTGATATGGCTGGCTTCGCTGCGCGAGTACGGCATCCCTCACGGACCCGCCGCATTCAGAGCCGGTGAACACGATCTCTTTAGAAAAATGACCGGCTTTCCTCTGCTGTGCAGCGAACAACTCCTCATCGTTGCCAAAAAAATTACACCCTAGAAGGGAAATAATGCTGTGATGAAACGTAATGCCGAAACACCCATGCAGAAAAAAGAGCAACACTCTTCAACGCCCCGTTGCCGCAATAAGCTCAGGTGGCTGGCATATGCCCTGATATTGCTCGGGCTGATAGCGGGTAGCGCAATCGGTTTTAACCAATTTCGCGATGGCAAACCCGAATGGTCTTATTATCGGGTACTAGCTGAAAAACCCCTGGCGGAGTCGACCGGACCGGAAAAGATGCTGTTCGGCTATCTGCCCGGATGCCGTGCAATCGTCATGCCCTTTGTGAAGTATGAACCCATCGGTTATATTCTATTTGCGCTGATAAATGTGGGGGCCTGTGCCGCCATCATGGCGCTCATTCGGGTGCGATTCACGCCGGTCGAAAAGCGCACCCCGGCGACCCTTCTGTGGCTGGCGGCAGCGTTTTCCATTCCCGCATTTTTCACCTTGCAGAACAATCAAATGGTGGCCCCTGCCGTGCTGCTGTCATTGTGCGCCTTCACTTTTCTGGATAACAAACGGGATGTTCTTTTCGGCGGCATGTGGGCGCTAATTCCTGAGGGGTCAGAGTACCAGGAAGAAGTCAACGGTAAATTTTGATATAATTTG
>CAYXEW010000117.1:0-7403 GCA_964464115.1 uncultured Verrucomicrobiota bacterium | reverse complement strand
TTAATTTCTTTCTATGGAATTTATACGCAGGTGTGTTGGTCCGGGCAAGAATAAGTTTTCAGTTATAAAGGCTTCGCAGTTGCGGGATAAACGTAGCGGTGGATATACCTGGAAAAATGCGGCTGGAAGGTCTGGGACCGTTCCAGCCCTACCATGTTGGATTTCATTTTTTTCCTTTTTCTATGACGAAAAGGAGGTGTTGAGATGTTTCTCCGTGAAGAACCTTTTTTTCTCAAGAGGTATGGCTGTTTTCAGCATTTGAACTGCCGGTTACAGGGTCAACGCTCCGAACGGATGCGCCTGACGTACATGTTGATCGCGCGCTCAATTTCCTCGTGGGCGCGCTGCAGACCATCCCATCCCTTGGGTTGAGTCTTTTCCTGCTCCAGGTCTTTGTAGACCGAGAAGAAGTGCGTTACTTCTTTCAGAAAGTGCGGCGACACATCATCGAGACTCTGGTAATGGTCAAAGTTGGGATCCGTGGCCGGTACCGCCAGAATTTTGTCATCCACCTTTCCTTGGTCTATCAGGTGAAAAATACCCAGCGGTCTCGCTTCAATTACGCAGCTTGAAAAAGTAGGTTCGTTGGTAATGACCAGGGCATCAAGCGGATCGCCGTCATCATGTAAGGTGCGCGGTATGAAGCCGTAGTCGCCCGGATAGTGTAGCGAGGAGGCCAGCACCCGGTCCAGTTTAATAAAGCCCCCGGCTTCGTCGTATTCGTATTTGTTCCGGGACCGTTTGGGTATTTCAACCACCACGTAAATCGTCTTGGGCACCTCTGGTCCAGGTGGTAATTCTCTCCATAAGTTACTTGTCGACATCGGTTTTTTCCTTTTTCTGCCCTCACCGCAGGCGGTTTTAATTTTTTCTCATTCCGACCTCACACTGCGGTAAACGACAGTTCATAATACCGCAGTGTGCCTCGGTCCTACACACCCAGTCGGCTGATGCGCTGCAGCTCGCCCAAGGTGTAATGGTGTGAAACCTGATGGCCTTTCAAAGGTACTATGCGTTCGTGTACGGCGTCAATAACCCAATCGGCCTGAGGATAATAATCTTTTTCCATTTCTGCCGCCGGTGAAATCCAGTTTTTGGCACCGATGACGACTGGGGGGGCATCGAGGTGATCAAAGCAGAGCTGTGTCAGGTTGGCGGCTACATTGTGCAACGCCGAGCCGCGTTCAACGGCATCTGACATGAGAACGACGCGGCCGGTTTTTTTTATGGATTCAACCAGAATATCGTAGTTCAGGGGGTTGAAAAAGCGCAGGTCTATTAACTCGGTATCCATCTGGTATGAGGCTTTCAGTTGTTCTGCCGCTTCAAGACCTTTGTAAAGGGCCGGCCCCACGGTGATTAGGGTCAGGTCTTTACCGGTCCGCCGCAAGGCGGGCGCTCCTTCTTCCGTTTCGTAGTACCCTTCCGGCACCCCATCTTTTTCAAAAAGTTCACCGACGCCATAGGTCTTTTGTGATTCGAAAAAGATAACCGGATCCGTTCCTGAAAGCGCCAGATTGAGCATACCTTTGGCGTCGCAGGGGGTGGCTGGGTAGTAGACCTTCAAGCCCGGGACATGATTGACCATAGAGCTCCAGTCCTGTGAGTGCTGGGCCCCGTATTTATTGCCAACCGATACGCGCAGTACCAGTGGCATTTTCAGAATACCGGCTGACATAGACTGCCATTTGGCAATCTGATTGAAGATTTCATCTCCGGCGCGCCCCATGAAGTCACAGTACATGAGTTCGGCGCAGACGCGGCCACCGCTCAGGGCGTAGCCGCAGGCCGCCCCGACAATCGCGCCTTCAGAGATGGGGGAGTTAAACAGGCGGTGATAAGGGATCGACTCAGTCAGTCCCCGGTAGCATGCGAATGCGCCGCCCCAGTCGCGGTTTTCTTCTCCGAAGGCAATCATCGTGGGATCCGTATAAAAGCGGTGTATCATGGCTTCAAAGATACCGTCACGATAGGTGTAAAGTTTGTTCGCTGAGAAGGCTTTGCCGTGTTCATCGAACGCATAGCGTTCCTTCTTTTTTAGCTGTTTTACCCGCGGGTTGTCCTCCAGGGCGAGCAGGGTGTCCGGCTCCCTCTCATCCATTTTCTCTGCTTTTCCATTGGAATACATGACCTCTTCGAGAATGCGGATATCGGTGTAGGGTGAAATGGAGGTGTCCGTAACCCGTTTCAGAGTTCTGGTCACTTTATCAACCACGCTAGCCTTCATTTCAGCCGCCTCGCCCTCAGCGATGGTTCCGTTGCTGATCAGGTAATCCCCGAAGCTCTTGACGCAGTCCGCTTCTTCCCACATTTGAATCTCCTCTTTGGAGCGGTAGGAGGATGCGTCTGACGGTGAGTGACCGGAGATGCGGTAGGTTACGACATCCAGCAGCGCCGGCCCGCTACCCTTTTCGAGCAGGGCTTTTTTGCGTTCTGTAGCCTCGGCGACAGCGAGCGGATTATAGCCGTCGACCCGTTCGGCATGCATCTGATCCGGGTTGACGCCCGCTCCGACACGGGCCACCATGTCGTAGCCCATGGTTTCACCCCGCGTCTGTCCGCCCATGCCATAGTGATTGTTCATGATGTTGAACAACACCGGCGGAGAGCCAAAGTCATCACCCCAGAGCTGGCGGTACTGATCCATGGCGGCCATGCAGAATCCCTCCCATACGGGTCCGCAGCCAAGTGATGCGTCTCCAATATTGGCAATGACAATGCCCGGTTTTCGGTTAATCAGCTTATAGAGCGCGCCGCCGACCGAAATATCGCCGGAGCCGCCCACGATGGCGTTGTTGGGCATGGAGCCAAAAGGTGTGAAGAAGGCATGCATGGAACCGCCCAGCCCTTTGTTAATACCGGTTTGGCGGGCAAAGATTTCTGCCAGCGTCCCGTACAGGATGAACTCTTCGGCGGTGTCTTTGATGTCGGTGCCGGCTCCATCACTCACAATATTCAGGATGGTGCCGTCAAAGAATGATTCCATGATCCTGCTGAGCTGAGCTTCTTCGAGTTGGTATATGGCAGAAAAGCACTTGGCGAGGATTTCGCCGTGGGAGCGATGCGATCCGAAGATGCAGTCGTCCGGAGTCAGGCTCAGGGCCTGTCCAACAGCCGCTGCTTCCTGCCCGATAGAAAGGTGGGCCGGCCCCGGGTGGTTGTACTCAATGCCTTCATAAGCCCCCTGGGTTTTGATGAGGTTGAGCATGGTCTCAAACTCGCGAATCATTAGCATATGACGGTAGACCAGCTTGAGGCGTTCGACACCGTATTTCTTTTTTTCCGATTTGTAATCAGCTTTGTACTGATTGACGGGTATCGGGTTGAAGGTTATTTCACCCGCTTTTCTACTTTCCTTTGGACATATATTCTGAATTTTCGGCATCTTTATTCTCCTCTGTTAAATGTCGAATACTAAACGCTGAGCGCCTGAAAAATGCGTCCGCGGTCACCATTCTTTTTGTTACTAATTGTTAAATTATCTTTTACTGCTTCATTACCTTGAAAGCGCCTATTCGCTTTCGTTATTCTGCCTTTTCAAAGGCAAAGATCGTATCACGAATAACTTCCCCGACCGTAGGGTGGGGGAAGACAATCTCTCTAGCTTCTTTCACCCGCAATTCGGTTTCGATCATAACGGCCGCCCCGTAGATCATCTCTGAACACCCGGCACCCATCATGTGAACGCCCAGCAATACCTTTGTATCCTTGTCGATTACCACCTTGACAGAGCCGGGCGCTTTTTTTCCGTTTTCAGCTAGGAATCGTCCGCTCATGATAAGGGGCAGGGTGGCTGTATCGACATGGTGGCCAGCCTGCTCCGCCTGTTCTGCGGTGAAGCCACAGCCGGCTATCTCGGGCAGGGAATATACGGCCCATGGAATGGCATTGGTGCGAAAGCGGTCTTTCCCCCCCTGAATGGTATTCAGAGCCACCTCACCCATGCGGGTGGCGGAGTGGGCGAGCTGCGAGAGGCCTGTCACATCGCCGATGGCAAATACATTCGGCAGGTTGGTTCTCATCTGATCATCCACACGAATGCCCTTTCGGTCCATGTCCAGCCCGGCTTCTTCATAACCCATATCTTTAAGATTAGGTGCGCGCCCTACGGACATGAGCACGAGCTCGGCATCGATCGCTTTGTGCTCACCCTTATGGTCCGTATAGTGCACCTGCTTCTCATCTATGGATGTCACCTTGCAGTTCAGGTTGAAATGTACACGCCCTTTAAGGGCTTTGCGAAAAGCGGCCGCCTGCTCATTATCCATAAAAGGAATAATTTCATCGAGCATTTCGATGACGGTGACTTCTACTCCGAGGCTGCTGAAAAAGCTGGCGAATTCAATACCGATGACGCCGCCGCCGATGACGGTCAACTTCTCGGGCATTGTTTTGATATCCAGGATTTCCCTGCTGGTCATAACGTGAGGCAAATCTGCGCCGGGAATGGGGGGGCGTATGGGTGAAGAGCCGGTGGCGACCACAATATTCCGCCCTTCCAGCAGTTCACCGTCCACATCCACCATGCCGGCACCCAGCAGCCTGGCCTTTCCCTGTTTAACGGTAACCCGGTTCTTCTTCATCATGGAGACGATGCCAGCTCTCAACGTCTTGATGACGTCTGTTTTCCAGTCCATAGCTTTTTCGAGGCTGAACTCCACCTCTTTCACCGTAACGCCGAACATATCCGATTCCTGCGCATGGACGTAATGCTTGGCCGCATTGAGCAGTGTCTTGGTGGGAATACAACCCCAGTTCAGACACACGCCGCCAAGATGCTCTTTCTCAATAAGCAGAACATTGAGGCCGGCGTGCCCGGCCCGCTCCGCCATCACATAACCGCCCGGCCCCGCTCCGATAATGATTAAATCGTACATGGTATGCTCTCCGTTCAGGAAAATATGGTCATTTCAAAGGTGAACGAGGCCAGTCGTTCCCTCATTCGGGTGAGGAACATGGCTGCCGGGGCCCCGTCTGTTGCGCGGTGGTCAAACGTCAGAGACAGGCCCATATGCGGAATGAAATCAACTTCTTCTCCACTCATAACCGGCTTGGGTTGAATGGCGCAAATGCCGAGTATGCCGACTTCGGGCGGATTGAGTACCGGGGTGAAACTCTCAATGCCGGCCGCCCCCAAATTGGTGACCGTAAAGGTGGCCCCGCTCATGTCAGAGGGGTCAATTGATCCGGTCTGGCAGGCGGCTACCAGCCTTTTTGCCTCGGCTGAAATTTGCTTTAATGTCATGCAATCCGCAAACTTGATAACCGGCACCATGAGCCCGCGTTCGGTATTTACAGCAAAACCCAGGTGTACGTGCTGAAACTGTTTGATGGCCGTACCCTGCCAGTGTGCATTCAGTGCTGGAAACTCCTGGACGACTTTGGCCGTGGCAAAGAGTACCATGTCATTAATGCTTATCCCTGCGACCGCATATTCTTCCGGAGCCGCTTTACACTTTTTGCGATAGTTCAGTATATCAGAGGCATCGGCTGACGTATTCAGCGTTAGCTGGGCTGTATTTTGCAAGGAGTCCATCATGCGTGCGGCGACGACCTTTCGTACGCCCTTTACCGGAATCTCCTCAACGGGTCCCGGAAAAGCTGGCAGGGTGACTTTTCCGCCATCCCGCTGGAGGTCGGCCATGCGCACGCGCCCGCCTATACCGCTACCCGCGGCCGGTGCCTGCATCCCGCCTTGAGCCATTTGGGCTTTTGCAGCGGGTGTGAGGGGCGCCTTTCCATTGACCGCGGCCAGCACATCGCGTTCAATCACACGGCCCTGTGGACCACTGCCTGCGAGAACGGAAAGATCTACGCCCTTGTCGGCCGCCAGATTGCGAGCCCTCGGCGATACGCCAACATGGCCGGAAGCGCCGTCGGCTTGGATGACGGGCTCGCTTATGGCTGCCTTCCGGTCGTCGTCGTCCGTTTTTCCTGCATCCTCTGTGCTTTCCCGCTCTTCCTGCTGCGGCACGGTATCTTTTAGCTCTTCTTCAGCCGGTTTCATAGCGGAGATATCTTCTCCGGGTTCACCGATGGCGGCAATAATCTTGAGCACCTCCACATCGGAGTCTTCAGGATAAAAAATGCCGAGCATCGTCCCGTCCGCCGGAGCCTCCACTTCAAAGGTGGCCTTATCCGTCTCCACTTCGCAAAGGGGCTGTCCTTCGCTTACGACGTCGCCCTCTTTGACCATCCAGCTATTAATAATGCAGGATTCAACGGATTGTCCCTGACGGGGCATGAGTACTTCTGTTGCCATGATTGTTCTCCTTTATACTTCTGTGAGTTTTAGCTTCATTTTTTGGATGTGTTTTCTGAAATCGTCATTCAGGTGCCGGTCGCTGATCAGGTGGTGAACCTGATCCAGGGATCCCGCACAGGCGAAAGAAACTTTTCCGACCTTGGTGCTATCTGCGAGAAGCAGGACCTGCTGAGCATTGCGCATGACCAGTTCCTTTGTATACGCCTCGGCTGGTTCGGTCGTGGTCATCCCGTGCTCTACGGATAATCCGATCGTGCCCATAAAGGCCTTGTCCACATGCAGGTGATCCAGCATGTGCTTTGTCAACGAACCGACCATGGTTTGGCTGCGCCTTCTGAGTTCTCCACCAACCAGAATCAGGCGCGGTCCGCTGGAGCTCAACTCGATTGCAGCTCGAAGTGAATGCGTGACAATGGTGATCGTGGAGAAGTCGCGGAGGAGGCGGGCCAGCTCCAGCACCGTGCTGCCGCCATCGAGATAAATGCTGTCGCCGGGTTTGATCAGTTTGGCGGCGGCTGCCGCTATGGCATGTTTCTCTTTGGCAGCAATACTGGTTTTATCATCAAATAAGGGTTCTTCCAAACGGCTTTCCACGCTGACCGCGCCACCATGCACGCGCCGCAATTCACCCCGGGTTTCCAATTCTTCAAGGTCCCGCCTGACCGTTGCCGCAGACACGCCAAACTCTTTACACAGGTCATCAACGCGTACCACGTGTTTCTCGCGGGCCGTCTTCCGCAGCTTCTCCAGCCGTTCGGCCGCTAAACCTGTCGTTGTATTAGTCATGATTATTTATGATCGTATACGCTCTAAAACAATCATAGTCAATCATAATATATCATTTGTTATGGCGGAATTTTATAAAGAATGCGGGTTCATAGTAAATTTCTGGCCCTTCGTACTATTTCGTGGAAAGCGTGTGCTATCTCTATGCATCAGCGAATAGTGTGCCCAACCAAATCCCTCCGAAGTCTCGAGAGCGCGACCCTACGGAGCGCGATATCACACCGCCTGACGCACTTTCCGGATACTCGGGTTTAGGTTCGTTTGGTTGCTGCTTCAATGGACCTTTCCATTAACCGTCACTATTTTTCATCTTCCACGAAATTCTACGAGGAACCTTTTTTAACCGCCCGAA
>CAYXEW010000116.1:0-7453 GCA_964464115.1 uncultured Verrucomicrobiota bacterium | reverse complement strand
CGAGGGGCCATCGGATTTGTGGCGTGGGAACGAAGTTTGGAGAAACGATAACAGGTCAGGATCGCAAATAACGTACTCGTACACACCTATCTCCCTTGCACGATCAAGGGCACAGGCGCATCTCTTGACCCACAGATTCTGCGGAAGACCCACATGTATTTCCGTGTGAAATGGTGTTTTTTATCCGCCGGGCTGCATCTGCGTCGTTGCCATGGATTTGCGGTAGGAAACTACAGCGGCATCCCTGGCGTCTCGCAGCTACAGTTTGGCAACTGCCGAATTTAGGTTCGACGTTGCGCTGGACAGCGGAGGGTGAGATGTGTTGTAAAAAGTATGACAGGGTGGAATGAGCACATGCAGAGATGGCGGGACTGATTTATGAAAGCGGCAAAACTGACGGCATTGAAGAAAATCGAAATCGCAGAGGTCCCCGCTCCTGAAATTCAGAATGGCGAAGAGGTGCTCATACGCATGCAATCGGTAGGTGTTTGCGGTTCTGATATTCACTATTATCTAAATGGCTGTATCGGCAGACAGGTTATTGAGTACCCTTTTGCCGTCGGACATGAAGGTGCCGGTATCGTTGAAGAGATCGGCTCCGCCGTAACCAGAGTGAAGCCTGGGGATCGTGTAGCGGTGGAACCGGCTATGCCCTGCGGTCAATGTGATCAATGTCGGGTGGGCCGTCCCCATACGTGCCGAAAACTACGTTTTCTCGGATGTCCCCAACAGGCCGAAGGCTGCCTCTCAGAGTTTATTGTGGTACCCGAACATTCTTGTTTTCCGGTGGATGACAAAATGACCATGGATGAGGCGGCCCTGTCAGAACCCTTGGCTATTGGAGTGTATGCTGTGCAGCAGTCGATCCCTATGAAAAAGGCTAACATAGGTATCCTGGGTTCAGGGCCCATTGGGTTGAGTGTTCTGCTGGCCGCGCTTTATGAGGGGTGCACAGACGTTTATATGACAGATAGAATTGATGAGCGACTTGATGTCGCTGAGGCGTGCGGTGCCAAATGGGTACGCAATCCTGATAAGCATGATATTGTCAGTGAGTTGGCCAAGGTGGCGCCCGAAATGCTCGATGTCGTGTTTGAGTGCTGTGGTGAACAGAAGGCCCTGGATCAGAGCATCGAGTTGCTGAAGCCCGGGGGGAAGCTGATGATAGTCGGTATCCCGACGGCTGGCCCGAGGGTGTCATTTCTGATTGATGAGTTGCGTCATCGCGAGATCTGTATTCAAAATATACGCCGACAAAATGGTTGTCTGCGAAAAACGCTGGATCTGCTGGCAGCCGGCAAGGTCAACGCTTCCCGCATGGTGACCCATACTTTTTCATTTGAAAAAACAGCGGAAGCCTTTGACTTAGTTGCAGGCTATAAAGACGGTGTGGTCAAGGCCATGATCCGCATGTAAATATGGGTACTTAATAAAGGTCTAGCTAAAAATAGTTGAAATTAGTTTCCGTGTGAAATGGCGTTTTGCGTGTTCAGTATTTGCTTGAACAATCTTCGATGAAGGAGCTCTTCATCTACAGGAAGAGAATGAATGATGAGGGTATAACCGGTATCATTTGACAATTGTTGATGTACTGCGGAGTATGAGGTGAATATGTCTGAAAAGAAGAAGATCAATGGTCAGCGGTGCAGGTCGCTTATCGTCATTCTGGGTGACCAGCTGAACGCCGATGCCGAAGTCCTGACCCAGTCCGATCCTGAAAAGGATATTATCTGGATGGCCGAAGTCCTGCAGGAAAACACAAAGGTCCTATCCCACAAGGTGCGCTCCTGTCTTTTTCTGTCGGCCATGCGCCACTTCCGCGAGGCGCTGGAAAAGCGGGGATTCAGGGTATGGTATCACTCCCTGGAGGAAGAGAACTATACTACGCTGAGCGAGGCGCTGGCTGCGGCTGTCAGTGTTCTTCGCCCTGATGCTGTGGCCTGGACCTTCCCCGGTGAATGGGCTGTGCGGGAAGAGTTGATCGAGACCACTGAAAAAAGCGGTCTGCCTTACCGGGAATATCCCGACACCCACTTTCTCTCTTCTCTGGACGAATTCAATGCATATGCTGACACCGTGAAACAGGTGCGCATGGAATATTTTTATCGCCGCATGAGAAGGCAGCACGATGTGCTTATGGATCATGGGCAGCCGGCCGGTGGAGCCTGGAACTATGATAAGGAAAACAGGAGCGCTTTCGGCAAAAAAGGCCCGGGTGATCTCCCCGTGCCGCAGTCCTTTTTGCCGGATGCAACGACGCGCGCTGTGATGCAGACTGTCGACACGTATATGTCGGATCATCCCGGTACGCTGGAACATGTTGACTGGCCGGTTACGCGAAAGCAGGCCTTCCTGGTTCTCGATGATTTTATTGCCCACCGACTGCCTCTCTTCGGTAAATACGAGGATAGTATGTGGACCGATGAGCCCTTTCTCTATCATGCGCGTATCTCGTCTTCGCTGAACCTCAAGCTCCTGCACCCGATGGAAGTTATCCGGGCTGTTGAACAGGCCTGGCAAGCGGATCCCGATCGCCTGCCGTTGCCGGCGGTAGAGGGTTTTATTCGGCAAATCCTAGGCTGGCGGGAGTTTGTCCGCGGCGTTTACTGGCGCCATATGCCGGATTATAAAGAGCTAAATGCACTGGGAGCCACCGCCGATTTACCCAGCTTTTACTGGGACGCAAATACGGACATGAAATGCATGCATGAAGTCATTCAGCAGACGCTGGATTACGGCTATGCCCACCATATTCAGCGCCTGATGGTTACCGGCCTATACGCTTTGCTGCGCGGTGTCGACCCGAAGCAGGTGCATGCCTGGTATCTGGCCGTTTACGTCGATGCCGTTGAGTGGGTGGAACTCCCCAATACGCTCGGGATGTCACAATTTGCTGATGACGGCATCATGGCCTCCAAGCCGTATGCAGCCACCGGAAAATATATTGACCGGATGAGTAATTATTGCCGCCAATGTCGCTATGATCCGGCCATGAAGACTGGGGACAGCGCCTGTCCTTTTACCGTGCTGTACTGGGATTTTCTCATGCGCAACCGGCCCGCACTCTCTGCTAATGCCCGCATGGGCCTGCAACTGAAAAATCTGGATCGGTTAAGCGAGGACGATGTGAAGAGTATTCGCAGGCGGGCCGCAGCACTTAAGGCGTAGTGTTTGGCCCATCATAGGGAAACGTCATGCTGCCTGAAGGAAGCACCGTGACCATCGGTTTGACGCCCCGTGCGACAGTCACTTCAACTGCTTTGTCGATGGCCTGCTGAATGCTTTTAAAGGGCTTCATCATAGCGGAACAGATGACGGCCTCATCCAGATCTGTAACAGCCCATATATGTGCCGAGGAGGCTAGGTCGATGAGTTTGGCTGCCTTGTGGTAGCCGAGTTTATAACCGCTTCTGATACGGTCCATCACGTTTTGCGGCGTATCGGCCTGCGTCATCAGTCGCAGAAAGGTGTCATTGCCAATGCCGTCCCAACAGCTGCTGACCAGGATGATAATGCCGTCTTTTTCCAGTGCCAGCCTGCCGCTCTCCAGTGCTTTCTGAGACTGGTAGAGGTCGATATCCATGGGGTAGGGCGCGGCCGTTATGACGATCGGAGTCTTCCGTGAAATTGGAGCACAATACACTTCGCGGGAATACGCTGCGGCCCTGTTGAAAGAGGTGTGAATGTCGCCCGTTGTAACTTTGAAAAGAGAGTGGTCGCCCGTCAATACCGCCTGGATAGAAAAAATGGGTTTGTCTTTCAGTACGCGCAGGGCGTCCACCATGTCGTCGTGCACCGGGTTGCCCTTGAGAGCGAGGCCGCGGGCAGCTTCGCTCATTGCCAGCCGATGATTCATTTCAATGGTCCGGTAGGCGGCGATCCCCGGCAGAAATGATTTACGTCCACCCGTATATCCCGCGAAGTAATGCGGTTCAACGCTGCTCAACACCAGAACGCCATCGGCTTCGCTCACCATTCGGTTGAGATACATCTCCGTGCCGTTCGATGAGATTCCCAAGTATACCATGTCCTCATCGCAATGGGCGTCATGGGCAACTGTCCGGCCTCGATAGTGCCCGTATAAATCCCCGAGTATGACCTCGTATTCTTCCTCGGTGGGGGGGCGGTGTGAGCCGGTGGCAACGAGGAAACGCACATCGGCGTGTTGGTCGAGGGCTCCACGGATATGGGCCAGCAGCCGGGCTGTCGGGGTAGGGCGAGTCGCATCATTGACCAACACCAGTAGCCGATTCGTTTTTTTCAGAAACAGCTCAAGGGATAAAGCCCCCGAATGCGTGCAAAGTCCTTGCGCTATGGTATCCTCTTCCGGGCCTGTTGCAACAGGATGCGGCTCCAAGACCGTGACGGGGACATCCACGCGAATGTCCCTGCTGCTCTTACCATATGGCAGTGTTAAGTCCACAACGCCGGAGTCTTCTGCGCCATTTAGCGCACGCGCACCCGATTCTTTAGGTTGATCGTTGCTTTTTGTACGGCTTCATTCATGGCAGCCCTGGTCGCCTGGCCTAGTGCGCTGGCGGCAAATTCGGAACCGCTGCTTCCAATGCCGAACACGCTGACACCGCTGACTGATGAGATGGTCGTAAAGGTTCCCGAGGCATCGAATGCCCCTACAATGCGTCCGTTTTCGCCGTTGACAATGCGTAAATCCATGCCGACCATCCCGCTACGTCTGGTGTCCCCTTTTTCCATGCGGGGATCTGCAATGGCCACACCGGCCCCTACATGGGTCAGCGTGCGGTTATCCGTGACCGCTCCCAATAATGCAGCCCCGGCACCCAGTCGACCGAGAGAGCCGCCTTTTTTCGATCCTGAAAGGTCCGCCGTCTCGTTGAATTCAGTGACGCTGCCCCGTACGATGAACGGGCCGATCTCACCCTCCTCCAGTTCGCAACTGTATTTACCATCGCTGTCACGTTTCAGTGATGAAAGTTCAATGACCTGAATATTGCCGCTGTTGGCTAGGGCCGTAAGTAACTGCATAGCCATTCCACCGCCGACTTTGTTTCCTTTGTAGTCCATTTCACGGCTATCCAGTTCGCGGTCCCAGCGGTCGCGGGAGCTGTGGGTAGAGCCCAGCCCCCCACCAAATCCTGCAACTCCGCCACGATGGTCGGGGGCTTCCTGTGCGCCCTGTCCTGAGATGATGTCAGAAGCCGCATAGTCCAACGGCTCAACCGCTACAACATAGACGGGATAATTCGGGTCATAGGGAATACTCAAAATCTCTACAGATGCCGCTTCAGGCGCACCGGTCTGGGCCTTGGCACTGCCCCGGTCGACGGAGGCGGTCATACACCCCGTTGAAATGGTGAGTAAGGCGACAAACAGCGTGCAGGGCATCTTGGCAATGATTGACTTCATAATTGACTAACCTCATAGTACTGTGTTTTTTTACGCATCGAATTTTCAGGCACTTTGCCTGATTAGTTAAAGTGTATATTGTTACTTTTTTTTTGCAACGTAATTTGGAGACCGGAAATGATCAAAGCCAGTGATTTTAAAAAAGGTGTGGTGGTTGAAATTAACAATGCCCCGCATATAGTGGAGCAAATACAGGTGCAGACGCCTTCTGCACGCGGTGGGGCCACTCTTTACAAAACCCGCTTCCGGAATGCGTCAACGAAGCAGAAAGTGGACCGCAGCCTCAAAGGGGACGATGCCTTCAGCGAGATGAATCTCGAACGAAAAGAAGTGCAGTACCTCTACAAGAATGGGGATGCCTATACGTTTATGGATTTGTCAGACTACGAACAGTTTGATTTGAAGGCGGATGACTTGGGTGAGGATTTACAGTACCTCGTCGATGATCTCGAAGGCATCACTGCGCTGCTGTCGGATGGTCGCGTACTGGCTGTAGAAATGCCCGATGTGGTGGAGATGGAAGTTGACGAGTGCGATCCGTCCATTAAAGGGGCCTCTGCCACTTCCCGAACCAAGCCCGCCACCATGGCGACGGGTCTGACCGTGCAGGTGCCAGAATATATTGCACCCGGTGATCGCATTAAAATAGATACGCGCAACGGTTCTTTTGTGTCGCGGGCTTAGCTGTCGGGCAGTGAAAAGGGCAGGTGCCGGCATTCAAACCCGGCAGCCTTGCGGTGTCCACCCCCGCCGTACGCCTTTGCTATTTCCCCCAAATGGATGGTCTCATGGGTCGTGTACAGGGTGACGCTCCAGAATCGCTTTTTATAGGCAAAGGCAATCATGATGTCGTATTGGTCGGGGTCCCATCGAGCCTGGAATAATGCCGAGTTGGCCGCCCCCCTGTTAATGGCTAGGGCACGGTACGCCCCCAGCTTCGTGTCAAAACAATGCTCTCTGCAATAATACGCATGTTCTTTTTCTTCATAGTCCAGAATACAGGCCCCTGCGCGGATCGTTTGGGCGATGAAGGCATCTTCGGCTTGCCAGAGACAACCCCAGTCTTGGCTTTCGATATCGCCCGTATGAAGAGCGCGGACGCCGTACTGAAAGGGCAGGACTCGCGGGTCGCGATGATCCCAGATATCATACAAGCCGAGCAATCTGACGGCCTCAGGGAGCGGTTCATCAGGAAAGCAGTATGCCCAGGTTAACACGCAGGCCGCCTTGGATTCATCGAGGATCGTCTCATGATAGATGGAAAGATCGGTGGCTTCAGCGATGGCGGAGGCATGATGATCAATCCAGGTAAACTGAGAGCGGGCTGCCAGCTCCACCATTTGGCTGTAGGGCTGCAACGAAAAATCGGTCATGATGACCCGCTCGCCGCGCGCGATTATGCCCGTGTCGAATTCTTCGCCATAATCCATGGGCAGGAACGAGGCGTCCCGAAACCGTTTCTTGAGAATGGCTCCCGCGCACCTACCGTCTAGGTCAGCTCTGTGATAAATACATAGCATGAGCACACTATACCATCTGCCGCGCCACAGTTGAAGTAGGGAATGCTCACTAAATCTTGTATAAAAAAAGGTCTTCCGCAGAATCTGCGGGTAAAAAGAAGCTGGGAAGATTGCAGGATGTCTTGGACTTTGCTGGAAATGCTGGAAAATAGCGGATCGAAGGGTTGGAAATATTTCGTAGCGAGATTTTCTGGGCATGGATAGGGAGAGATTTGTGTGTACGAGTAGGTGTAAGAGTACGGGATTCGATGATGAGATCACAGTTCGACCATGAAGACCTGAGGGTGTACCGAGGGGCCATCGGATTTGTGGCGTGGGAACGAAGTTTGGAGGAACGATAACAGGTCAGGATCGTAAATAACGTACTCTTACACCTACTCGTACACACCTATCTCCCTTGCACGATCAAGGGCACAGGCTCATCTCTTGACGCACAGATTCTGCGGATTGCAGGATGTCTTGGACTTTGCTGGAAATGTTGGGAAATAGCGGATCGAAGGGTCGGAAATATCTCATAGCGAGATTTTCTGGGCATGGATAGGGAGAGA
>CAYXEW010000115.1:0-7520 GCA_964464115.1 uncultured Verrucomicrobiota bacterium | reverse complement strand
GTGTATTCATGTTGCCAGTATAGCAACTCTACCCATTCAAAACAGCGAAGAACCATGCAGGCTACATTAATTCAAGTAGGAGATTACCATGAAATATACTATATGCTGCCATTTATTGTTAATGCTGTCGGTCTTCGCGATCCAACCGACCGCTGCCCAGATTCAGGCCCGTTACGGGATGAATTATTATCAACCAAAGGACTGGAATCGCGAACAGCCGTTCCTCAACGTGATGAAAACATCCCGCTCATGGATCAGTCAGACAGAATCAACATGGGATGACCAGCGACCATTGCCTCTGGATGAAAGAGGCTATGTGACCCGGCTTGAGCCCGGCCAGCGCGCAGCCACCATTATGCTGACCGATTTAGGCGAACGCTTTCCCGGTGGAAACTATATCTTTCTGTATGATGGTGAGGGGTCGTTCGAATGGAAAAATGCCGCAAGACTCATCAGCAAGCAGCCCGGACGGCAGGTTGTCTCATTCACTCCATCCGATTCCGGCTTCGTTCACTTGGCCATCACAGAGATCAATCCGGACAACTACCCGCGCAATATGCGCTTTGTCCGCGAGGAGTTTGAATCAACCTTTGAAGAACAGATTTTTTCGCCCGAGTTTCTGGCCCCATGGGGTGATGTAAAGGTGGTCCGGTTTATGGATTGGATGCTGGCCAACAATAGCAAACAAAGCGAATGGAGCGACCGACCGCTCCCTGGTGATCGCACCTACTCACAAAAAGGAGTCCCGTTGGAACTGATCGTCGAGCTGATGAAGAAGATGAACGTAGACATCTGGGTCAACTTGCCTTATCTCGCAACCGATGAGTATATCCGAAAGGCCGCCGAGCTCCTGCGCGATACCACCGATCCTGAAAAAACGGTCTATTACGAATTCTCAAACGAAGTCTGGAACGGGATGTTCGCTCAGACACGGCACGCCCAAAAACAAGGGGTGGAACTCGGCCTGGCCAAAGAATCCTGGCGCGCCGGCGGACTGTACCATTCGAAGGACTGCCTTCGCATGTTCGGGATTCTGGATGAGGTCTATCAGGATCAGCCGCGTCACCGCTACTGCAAGGTGATCGCGACACAGGGGGCTAATATCGGTTTTGCCCGGATCGTCGTTACAGGATCTGATGTGTATAAACAGGCGGACGCCTTGGCTATTGCCCCTTACCTCACCTTCAACGTTCCGATGGAAAAAAGCCAGTGGGATAAAGACATGCCGATAGCGGCGGAGGTCGAAACGTGGTCGATGGATCAGGTTTTTGCATATCTCGAATCACGCTCTCTGCCGCAGTGCATAGGCTGGATGGACCAACAGATGGCAATGGCAAAAGAGCTTGGCCTGAAACTGATTGCTTACGAGGGCGGACAGCACCTGACCGCACTCGGTGAGGCCAATAAAAATACAACACTGGTGAACCTGCTGGCTGAAGCCAACCGCGACCCCCGCATGGGCGAGCTATACAGCCGCTATTTTAACCATTGGAAAGAAATCGGTGGCGGAGTCTTTTGTCACTTCAACGCTGTCAACCATTATTCACGCCATGGTTATTGGGGGCTTCTCGAATATTCAGGACAGGATCCGGCCTCCGCACCCAAATATCTGGCCATGAAAAAATGGGCTGCGACCCTTCCGGATGCTGTAAAGAAGTAGTCTGCAAACCACATCAGTGCCACCCGAAAATCAACCCATCCGGGCGGCATTGCTGTGTCTGGTGAGTGTTGCGAAATAGGTGGCAGCAGATGTCCCTGCTGTTTTAGTGTTTCTTTTAAACCTATATTCGGCAGTTGGGCAGTTTGCCTGACTACCTGAAATTCAAATCACACAACACGGTGAAATACACGTTTAGCGCTTTAATACGGAAACAAATTTCAAATACTTTTGGCTAGAAATAGTCTGACAATCAAGGCCGTCAAGACGATAACTTGCAGACCGAATCGTAGTTACTGTAGATGGATATTCCTCTAGCCTGAATTATTTAACGTATTTAGCGATGATGGGCCCTAACTTTCTTTTTGCTTTTTCGGGCATGGCGTCGGGTTGTGTGATAAGCGCTGTCGCCAAACTTTCCCCGCAGGTGCAGCTCTTCTTTTCAGGCAACTGCTGCACTAATGTTGCAATAACGTGGGTCGCCAGTGAAACATTGGCCATCAGGTGTGCGATGACCATTTCAACTGTGACGCCTTCTTCCTCCACCTTCCAGCAGTCATAATCGGTCACCATCGCCATCGGGCAATAGCACAGTTCGGCTTCACGGCATAATTTGGCTTCAGCTAAACTGGTCATGCCTATGACATCAAAGCCGCACTGGCGGTGAAAAATTGATTCGGCGCGTGTGGAAAAGGCCGGGCCTTCCATATTGACATACGTGCCACCCTTGTGAGCAGACCTGCCGTTGTATTCTGAATGAGCTTCAATAGCCCGTACGACCTCGGTATGGATATGCTCCCGCATTTCAGGACACAAGGGCTCTCCGAAGGCAATATGTGCCACAATACCGTCACCGAAGAAGGTGTGATCCTGTGGATCACGCTTGGTGCGGTCAAAGTACTGATCGGGTATCACTACGTCACGGGGTTTGATCTCCTGCTTTAGACTTCCTACAGCACTAACAGACAAAACTCGATCAACGCCGAGTTCTTTAAAAGCATAGATGTTGGCGCGGTGATTTATCTCAGATGGTGATAGGGTGTGCCCCCTGCCATGGCGGGGTAGAAAGTAAACTTCCTGCCCGTTTAAAAGACCTTTCAGAATGGCATCAGACGGCATTCCGAAAGGCGTCTTTTTCTCAATCCATTCCAGCTCTTCAAGCTGTTCCATTTTATACAGGCCGCTCCCGCCCAGAATACCCATTTTCATTGAATTTTTCCCCATTCGAATACAGCCCAATTAAAATGAATCATCAGGCTAAGAAGTCGACAGTCTGTTTATTTGTTCTCTGATACCTGCCCACTGTTCCTGCGGAAGCGATCCGCCCAGATGTTGCACTATATGGGCTCCTAGCACAGACCCCATTTGGCCGCAGACAGACAACTCGTGCCCATTTAAATATCCATACAGGAATCCCGCTGCCCAATAATCGCCGGCGGCAGTCGTGTCGAGCGGGCTGGCTACAAAATCGGCATCGACGTGGACGACGGTATGATGGTGTTTCAGCCATGATCCTTCTCTACCAACTTTAACAGCGGCCAGTTCACAGAATTTTCCCAACTGATCCAACCCCTCGCGGGGCTCGGCCTTTCCACTGAACGCCCGACTTTCCTCCTCATTGGCAAACACCAGGTCTATATATTCGCTTAGAATATCGGGTAAAATATCCCGGGAGGCTTCGACCGTTTCAAAAGAGCCGAGGTCGATGCTCACCGTACAGCCGGAGTCCTTGGCACGATTCAGGACAGCCATGAGCAGCGCTCTGTTGAACAGCAGGTAGCTCTCGACATGGACATGGTCAATGCCAGCAAAATCATCTGTCGAAAACTCATCCGGGGAAAAGGTCATGGCGGCCCCTAGGTCTGTGCGCATCGTGCGCTCTGAATCAGGGGTAACCAAACTGATGCAACAGGCAGACTCCGTGTCGCCCTGCTTGAAATGCGAGCTGTCCCCGCCACAGGTCTCAAATGATTCGCGATAGTAGCGGCCCAGTTCATCATGCCCCAGTTTTCCAAGGAATGCGCAATCCATTCCAAGGGCCGCTAGCGCAAAAGTCGTGTTGCCAGCCGAGCCGCCGGGTGAGCGCTTGGTCGGTATACCTTTCAGATCGTTTTCTAACAGGCGCTTCATAACCGCAGAATCGACCAGCTCCATGCCGCCTTTTTTACCAGCCATTCGGGCGACGTCTTCGTCTGAAACCTGAACAATACAATCGATGATAGGTGAACCTATACCGAGCACTTTCATAGCATCCCCCAAACCTTAAAGTCCAGCAGCCTGGCGGATGACATCAGCCTTGTCCGTCTTTTCCCAGGGGAAAATGTCACGACCAAAATGCCCATAAGCCGCCGTCTGCTGATAAGACCAGCCCTGCGGATTCAATAAATCCAGATCCTGGATCAGGGCTGCCGGACGAAAGTCAAAAATTTCACCTTTCTCAAGAATATCCTGAATGACATGGTCATCGATTTTACCCGTACCGTATGTGTCGACATTGATGCTCAATGGTTTGGCGACACCGATCGCG
The DNA here is from genome assembly GCA_964464115.1 of uncultured Verrucomicrobiota bacterium. Classification (GTDB taxonomy): domain Bacteria; phylum Verrucomicrobiota; class Kiritimatiellia; order CAYTQP01; family CAYXEW01; genus CAYXEW01. The sequence goes on along the minus strand of CAYXEW010000115.1, from coordinate 3,336 downwards.
TAGGCCACCTGAATTTCGCACTTGTCGGCCAGGCCGGCTGCAACAATATTCTTAGCGGCATAGCGCGAGTAGTAGGCCGCTGACCGGTCTACCTTGGATGGATCCTTTCCAGAAAATGCGCCACCGCCGTGACTGCCGACTCCTCCGTATGTATCCACGATAATTTTTCGTCCGGTGAGACCTGCATCCGCATAAGGGCCACCCAATACGAACTTTCCGGTAGGATTGATAAAGTATTCAGTCTCATCGCACAGCAGGCCGGTTGGCTCCAGTACGGCTTTTACTTCTTTGATAAGATCATCTCTGATTTGAGCAAGCGAAACATCGTCTGTCTGATGTGAGATGACAACAGTTGTGATGTGGTCGGGTTTTCCATCTAGATACTTGATCGATACCTGCGATTTTGAGTCAGGTCTGAGGTAACTCAACTTACCACTTTTGCGTACTTCTTCTAAGTGTGATAAAAGTCTGTGAGCATAGGCTATGGGGGCCGGCATCAGCTCCGGCGTCTCATTGGATGCGTAACCGAACATCATGCCTTGATCACCCGCGCCCTGTTCAGCAAAAAGACCTTCACCCTCGGTGACGCCCTGAGAAATGTCAGGAGACTGCCCGTGCAGGGCGTTGATATAAGAAAAAGACTGATCCCAGAAAAGGTAGGCCTCTTGATCATACCCGATTTCTTTAATTACTCTTCGTGCTATCTTTTCCGTGTTAATTTGATCCCAGCCGGAACAGGTAATTTCGCCTGCATTCATAATCACGTTATGTGCAATGGCCGTCTCACAGGCTACTCGACTTTTTGAGTCGTATGCAAGACATGCATCCAGTACGGCATCCGATACCTGGTCACATACTTTATCAGGGTGTCCCTCACTGACAGATTCCGAAGTGAAAATATGGTCTGTTTTAATTTTACTCATTTCAATAGCTCCCAATGGATATGTACTTATTCGTCAATCCGGATTACTATATATACAGCCTTGTCTTATGCAAGAATAATCTATTGTAAATAAAAGTTAAAAATAAACATATTATACATATTGTACATACTGTGGTTATCGTTTATACTACCAATACAAATGAGAAATGGGGGTAGATGATATGGCGGAAGAAACACATAGAGACGGATTCACGGATCGCCGGAAACACACCGATATATTAGTGAAAGTGCTGCGATATCTCGTGGTGTTTGCATACATCATTATTTTTGCGATTTTGATGATTGCAGGTATGCCCGAGTTACACAAGGCTACTTTTTACGATCCCAATACAGAACATATTCAGATAATGCAGGACAGTTTGGATATTATTCAGACACTTTTTGTTCTTCTTCTGATAGGTATGGTCATCAGTTCTGCAGGTCTGGTGATTAATGCAAAGCGAACGCGACGGCAATATGATGAAGCGCGGATATCGTTGATATTCCTGCTGGGGCTGTCTGTTCTCGGTATTGGTGTCATCGCCTATCTATTCCTTTTTTGGATTTGATGACTGTACACGTAGCTCTGAAAATGCATCTGTTCAACTTGATACGTAGGACGTGACGGCTTATCTTACTTCATGTTCTGTATAAGGAGATATCATGTCTGAACCGAGCACACTATACAAATGGGCGACTGCGTTAAGGATTTGGGGATTTGTTTTATCTGTATTTCCTGTTGTTTGGGGTACTCTTCTGGCTGTCACTTTTGGCGGCGCAACATTTAAGGGCTGGCTTTTTACAGCAGCCCTGACAGCTATGTTTCTCATTCATCATGCATCCAATCTGTTTAATGATGTAGGCGATTTCCGAAAAGGAATTGATCAAGAGGTAACACCATCCAGTGGCGGCATTGTAAGGGGCTACTTCAGTGTTCAGTCAGTCTTACGTGCGGCGTGGCTGATGACTTCTGCGGGCATCTTGCTGGGCTTGTGGATTGCCTATAGAGTCGGTCCCGTCATCCTGATGCTGGGGTTTGCAGGAGTCATTTCCAGTTATTTTTATACGCTGGGTCCCCGGCCTCTGAAATATGAAGGACTTGGTGATTTTATGGTGTTTATTAATTTTGGAGTACTGGGATCTTTGGGAGCATGGGTCGTTCAAACCGGATCGCTTTCGTGGATTCCCGTGGTTTGGTCTGTCCCGTTTTCTCTTGTTGTTGTAGCGGTGCTGCATGCCAACAACTGGCGTGATATCGAATCCGATAAATCAAAGCATGTTAAAACGGTGGCCACTCTCTTGGGTTCGGAAAAGTCGCTTTTGTATTACGATCTGCTGATTGCCTTGCCCTTTGTGCTCATCCTTCTGTTTATGCTTCCCGGTTTACCACTGGGTGAGATGAAAATGCCAGTCAGTTTCGCCGTGTTGCTGTTGACAATACCGACCGCCGTGAAATTGCACAGACTTGCGGTTGCCGGTAATAAGGAACGGATTGCACTGGATCATCAAACAGCCCGCTTTAGTATACAGATTGCTGTATTCAGCCTGTTGGGGCTGGGATTGTATGTGTGGTTCTAGCCCATGATACTCTTCTTTACATCGCTGTCGGTCGTCTTGTTCTGCAGTATGTTTTTACTTTGGGAACCGCTCAACGCTGATTTCTGGTGGTGGATTTCACTGAATTGTTTAATACTCTGCTCTCTTTCGTTCAGTCTTATTAAAGAATATATCAGTAATTTTCGTGATGATCTGGAACATAAACTCTTCTGGAAGGTCACAGCCGGCATTGTGACCGGCATTGTGTTGTACGGTGTTTTTTGGGTAGGGCATTACGCTCTTCTCTGGGTCTATCCGGCTACTGATTCAGCCGTGCGGGGTGTTTACGAATGGCGTGAAGGTGTTTCCAATCTGCGCGTCCTGCTGTTGATCCTGTTCGTGATCGGTCCCGGTGAAGAAATCTTCTGGCGAGGCTGCCTGCAGTATCTGTATATGAATAAATGGGGACCTTGGAGAGGGTTTCTGTTAGCCACGCTCGTCTATAGTCTCATACATCTGACAACTGGCAACTGGTTGTTGCCCGTCGCTGCGCTGACCTGCGGACTCGTGTGGGGCTGGCTGTACATGCGTTATCGCTCACTGGTTTTGAACATTGTCAGTCACGTTGTCTGGGATCTGCTCGTTTTTCTTGTTTTTCCTTTCATGTAACCGCCCGCCGATTCCCCCGACACATCACGTGATACGTCGCCCCGGTGTATTCTTACGGGAGAGCCCGCGGCCTCGCGGGCCGGTTCTGTGTGCGGTCGCGGTGGAACGCGACCCTCCAGATTTGTAGGGCTGGAACGGTCGCAGACCTTCCAGCAAAGGGGTCAGCCTGTGATGTATGCAGAAAGAGCTTGCAGACATGAGTTCGTTCT
>CAYXEW010000114.1:0-7576 GCA_964464115.1 uncultured Verrucomicrobiota bacterium | reverse complement strand
GCTTGAGAAGAACTCATCCTGGGCGATCTTGATTGAAAGTTCAATCCACCGGTCCACCATTGAACCTATATCCGGCATTCAACATGCAGCAAACGGCGTAAGTTCTTATGAATAAGGAGTTAGTTGATTGTATAGCTTTCACCTGTTGGGTGAAAGAAAGCTTGCTGCATTTTGAACCACAAGGGGTTCCCGATTTTGCCGCAGCTGCTGTGTTACAAAGGCTTTGGCATAGTTACTATAGCCAAAGCCCTCAAGTCTTGCAGCTACAGCAACCTTAGTTAGGATCACAATCCCTTAGGATTAGTTGGTTCGGTACCAGCAATATATTCGGTTTTGGGAGGCCCGGATGTTTGAGGCCTCATCAAGAGAATTGATCAGCGACGCAAAATCCGGGTCGATTACAACAGTCGCCATGCCGACGATGTCGGTCGTGGCCCAACCCCGTTCGTCCTATCTCTTAATGCTCTAAACGTACCTTTATTTTATAGTAAATTTTGTTTTCAGCCTGATTTACTAAGTCTGTAAATATTCCACTCGTCAAATTGGTTGCCAAAGGTTGGAAACTACTGAGCAGATTTGTGGTCCACTCAACACTGTAAACTCGACCCGAAATGCTCTGCCATTGCACCACATTTCCCTGCGGATTGGATACGACAAGCAAGGATGCCGGATTGGTTGGATTGAGCCCGGCGATATATGCTTCTTTAATGGTATTGACACCGTTGGAGGCTAGGGCATCCGGATTGGCGTTGGTTGGGCCGCCGTAGTAGGTATTTTCCCAACTGTCAGGCAGGCCATCGCCATCTTCATCGCCATCGGGTTCACTCTGTGTGTCCACCAGATTGATGCTATCCACGTAGAGACTCTCTTCAGAGAGTTCGGTTAGTTCGATGGCACTGAATGCGGTGGGCGAACCGTAGAAGGTAAAGTTGCTTACAACCTGTTCGTCGTTGAGTTTTAGATTCCAAACCTTGGAAGAATAGTCGCACGAGACTTCGAATTTATTCCAATCATTGGAAATGATGTCACTCGCAACTTCGATTGCATTGGTGGAATCATACGCCACAAGCAGATTGTTGGTGTTGACATAGAAAACTGCGGAGGCTTCGTTTCCGGGATCTGGAATTCGCGCATTTTGAGCGGGCTGTGCCCAGAAGGTAATCCAAATGTTCGTGGGGCTACCGATAAAGAGGTGTGCCGCGGTTCCGTTGGTGATGGAAAGCGCCTGCGTGCCGCTCTGAGTGGTCCCAGTCTGTACGGCTCCCTCACCGGTCCAGCCGTGCTGACCGTCGAGTGAGCCCGTGTTGAGGGAGTCAAAGGATTCGCTCCATGGCAGTGCATACGCCGGATCGATCTCGTCGTCTACTTCGGTCGCCGTTATGAATAGATTGGGCAGGTTGTCTCCCGAACAGAGAAAGCTGGCGGAGCCATTTTCCCAGTCGGAATCCTGAGCTGCGGCCAGCGTGACAGGCTTCCATGTGTTCCAGTCCGTGGGGGTGAAGGTAAGCGGCGTACCGCTCTGCACAGAAAGGCTACCATCGCCGCTGACATGGGTGATGGTTACTTGGGTGTTCGACGCGGGTTGCTGGGTTAAACGCACCTGAAAGACATTGGTCGACCCTTCGGGTACCGCAAGTTCGTTCACATCTGTTTGTATGGAAAAGAATGTTGGCCCCAGACGATCCATAAAGTTCAGGTCGAAGAAGAAGTCGGTTTGAGGGTGGATATAGTATCCGTTGGTGTAGGTTCCGTCCGGGTCGAAATCGTCGTATGCGCTCGCATACTCCGGGTGCTCCATCATCCACGGCGCAAACGTTCTCATGTGAATGCGGTCGAGGAAATTTGAGCCTCCGCCTTCGATGAAGGTAATGGTTCGAAACCAGCCATCGGGCTTCCAAGCGCCCCCTCCCTCGTCCGGGGCCGGCCCCCATCCGCCGTCCTGCATGTTACATAGCATTTCATAAACCACATCGCCAGCATCGTTGGTCGAGACCACGTGCGCCTGATTTCTCCATTCTCCATGGTAGTGTCCGCTGAGAACCATAAAGACCTGTGGGTGCCCTTTGACCACATCATCCCAAACCGCCTGTTCGTTTACACCCTTCGCTACGATTTGCGTGTGCGTCGTGTCGGTATAGCCCACGAGATTGTTGTGTATCGTGATAATCGTTGGCAAGCTGCTGTTCGTTGGGTTTTCCAGAATAGACGCAGCCCAGTCTCGCTCCGCCGTTTCGGCAAACACGGGCAGATTCACATGCAGGAACGTCCGGCCACCGGCGGTAAAGGTTTGGTAATGGCTCACTCCAGAAGTCGAATGCCCGCCGTACCAATCGTAAGCTGCCCCCCCCCCTAGCGGTGTTTCATAGCGCGCCGGGCCAAAATGTTCAAGAAATCCGCTTAAATCATCATGGTTTCCTTTGCTCACCCCATAGGGGATCACCCCGTTGGTATGCGTGTCGTTGTCGAGTATATTCATGATCGGCACGGCCCAGGACCATTCCAGTTCGGTATTGGTTGTCGTGATGTCGTTTTCCCCGGCCATGATTACGTCGCCCTCGTGTGTCACGAACTTGATATTCTCTGCATCACGCTGGTTTACGATCCAGTTCATCTGGCTAACCCACGGCTCTGTACCGGGAGTTGGAGCATCCTGATACCTTACATAGGTTTGGGAATCGGGAATGGCGATGATCATCCAAGGATCCTCCAGCGCCCATGCGGAGGAGCTTGTCATCAATGCAATATATATACCAATGAGTCGTAGTTTTTTCATGCTTTCTACCTTCTTTTTTATTTGCTAAATTTCACGCCGCGTTAACCTGCAGAATGCCTTCTGCCCGTGTGGGGCATTATTTGATGATGAAAATCGATCCCGATAGAACCCCTACGAAGCGAACGTTGTCGATGGAAACGTCACCGGTCTTCGTGCTGCCGAATACGACCGCGACCGCATCAAATCCGGTAAGGTCGATCTCTTCGGAAGTGTAGGTGCCGGATGAGGCATCTGCGATCGTAAACGTTTTGAAGAGCAGAGGCGTAACGTCCCATTCTGCATAATCAACAGGAACGTACGATGAATCCCACGTTCTAACCGCTGCATCCCCCATATAGGCGTTAAAGGGGCCGCTATTGTTATACCCGATTAGTTGGAACTCGAAGGCGGCTCCAGCGAGATCACTGACGTTGTAGTCAAAAAGAAACTTACGAACTCCTATCTCCTGCGCCCCGGGCGTCCAAAGTTGCACGAGTGCCCGTTGGGAACTCGAAACATCTGTTCTTAAGGCAACACCGGTGTCCAAGTTCCACGTTTCGGTGCCGCCACCATAGTCACGGGAGTACCACCCATTATCCACCCAGTCATAGCCGAAATTATCTGTTGTTACAATATTTGAGGTTGAGCTAAAATCTCCATTCTGCAACCCATCGGCCATGGCTGTTGTGGTCGCGAGGCCTGCCAATGCTATAAACATTACTAGTTTTTTCATCATCTTTTCCTTATTTAACTCTGAAAGCTCATTCGCAGAGCTTCTCATGCTATATCGCCCGTTTTTTTTGCGAATATTAGATCATGATTATTAATATACCCTGTTTCCCAAAATTTATAAATTGACGATCGCGATTAATATTATTAAAATAACGACATCAAAATAAAACCCTACAAGAAGATTCATGTAGTTCAGGCTTTGCAAACCGAACTATCACACACGATTTATCAGGGAGTCTGCGATTATTCCCACCTGCATTCTGACTGGGAATTATTCCTGACCCCAATCGAAAGTATTTTGTCTTATGATATCGCTAACTGGGAAATTGACGGAATGATCGCCTCCCTTTCACAAAATCGGTACGAAAAACTGAAGGGTGCGAATTATCCCCTCGTTAGCACGCTTTGCATCGAAACCCTTCCGGACACGCTGCCGCAGGTGGATGAAGATCACGTACAAACCGGCATCATGGCGGCCGACCACTTGCAAAACCTCGGTCATGAACATTTTGCGTGCATCTATGTGGAAAGACTCGCTCATCGCAGCCGGGCCGAGAGCTTTGCCCAACGGCTTGAGGAAAACGGACAGAGCGTTTCCGTGCTGGGGATTCCGCGCCCTGGCTTGTCAGGCAGTCGCACAGAGGAGGTTGAGCAATGGCTGAAAGACCTGCCCAAGCCCGTTGCGCTGTTCGCCGCCGACGACCACACCGCTCGTGGAGTCCTCTCGCGGTGTCGGGATCACCATCTGGCCGTTCCGGATGATGTTGCCATCCTCAGCTGCGAAAACGATAAAAGTCTTTGCCGAGGCGTCACACCGGCTCTGTCTAGCATTCAACTGCCTTACCATCGCATAGGCTACGAGGCGGCTCGCTTGCTCGACCTGCTTATGCAGAGGAAATCAAACAAAGCAGAGCAAATTTTATTCGCTCCGGAACAAGTGGTCACGCGCGCTTCAACCAATACGCTGGCGATTCCCGACCCTCACCTGCGCAAGGCCATCCGATATATTCGCTCACACATCGATGAGCGCATTGAGGTCAGCGAGGCGGCCGCCGCAGCGGGAATTTCGCTACGCAGCTTGCAACGCCGATTTAAAGAAGAACTGAGTCGGACCCCTGTGGAAGAACTCCATCGCGCCAAAATTGAACGAATCAAAGAGTTGCTCATCTCCACCAACCTAACCCTGAACGAAATTGCCGAAAAAACTTCCTTTTCCGCAGAATATTATATGGGAGCCCTTTTTAAGCGCTACACCCACCAAACCCCCGGCCAATATCGCAAAAAGCACCGCCACCGCTGATCACAATTAGGGGGAATATTTTCCTTTTCCTGTTTACAGGGACTCTCTCCATTGCTACTTGATACCGCATGATTTGCGGAGATTTACACAGCCATACAACGTGGTCGGACGGAACGACTAGCCCCGGGAAACGGGTGATATTAGCCATGAAAACGGGTAGCAGTCTGCTGGCTGTAACCGATCATGATACCTTGCGTGGATCTCTCGCAGCGCGGGCATTTGCCCGACGATTTGATCTACCCATTACGATTCCAACCGGCATCGAATTTTCAACGGAACGCGGCCATGTTCTGGTCTATGGCCTCGCGGAAAATCCGTACGAAGGGCGGCGCGGTACGCCCTTTTCCGACGTGCGCCGTCTCGCCGACGAGCAAAACGCGTTGCTGGTTTTAGCTCACCCTAATTGGAAATCAAACCGAGTGGCCTGGGAGTCTGGACAGCTACACGAGCAACGCCTCGCGGGTGATTTTGATGCCTTTGAAATCATCAATGGAGAAGAAGATTATCAGGAACTCATCGCCTATTACGATGAGTACCAACCGTTCTCCATCACCTGTGGGAGCGACTCTCATCATTATCCGCACGGAGCCGGCTCAACGCTCTGGATTCCCTGCGAAGCGGGCGATGAGGTCGGGTGTCTCCGTGCCGTTCGCGAGGGACGCGTAGCGGTGTATGCCTCGCCGACACTAAAAGGTCGTAACGAGAAGGCCTTTGGACAAGAGCGATGGCTCGGTGATCCCGATATCATTGAGGAAGTAAAAAAATGGGCTCGCCAACCCGCCTGCAATCTATCCGGCGTGCAAATTAGCTTTGATCACAAACATCGATTTCCCGGTCAGTCGCTAACCCTTCGCCTGACCTGTGAGCAACCGGAAACAGTACGCCTGCGTCTTCCTGCTGAACACATCGATCAATCCATCGCTCTTTGCCCCGACTCCGCGTGGGAGCACACCTTCACGGTCGAGAATAAATGGTGCGACGACTACTGCTACGCTCTCGTGCAGCATCCGGGCGGAAGGGAACTAGCCGATTCCTACATTGCCCGGCCTATACAAACCACCTTTATCCACGGCGGCCTTCGGCTTCGAAACGAAAGCCCGCTTCCCGCATGCGACACACGTTTAGAAATACCGATTCTTCCGCACACCGCCGTCGAGCTGAAAACCGAAACCCCGGCACCTCAACTGCACATGCCGCGCTTCACATCCTGGGGAGCCATGGCCCCGACTCCAATCTCTCTGAACAACGGCGATGGCGCCACCCATGCGTGGGCCTGGGATGAAGAGCACTGCTACTGCCAAGTCATCGTTAATAAACCGGAGCACTGCCAGCCCTTTGAAAACAACGGGCTTTGGGAGGGCGACTGCGTGCGGCTTGGCATCCTGCCCGGCAACGCCAATCCGCCTTGTCCGAAATGGGAAACCATCAATAAAGTCCGTGAGCCCAACCCCATTCCGCTCGATGGTGCGCTCACACCGGACGGCACCAAACTCGCCATCCGCTATAAGCTCTTCGATACTGAACATGACGGAAACCGTCTTAGCGTCACACGCCAAAAAACAGAAACCATCTATCAGTTCGTCATTTGCTGGGACACGCTAAAACTAGCTCCGCCGCAGGCTGACGACATCCTGTTTTTAAATGGCCAGCTCCATCTGCACGATGGAAAAACCTATCAGGGCTTTGAACCCTTCAGTGTAAATAACGACCTCGCCAGCCCGACTCTGAACTGGCTTCGAGGACGAATCGAAGAATCTTCATAAATACCCGCTGGCACCGTTTAAACCCGCTCACAAACACGGGTATTCTGCTTCCGGGCATCTGCGACGATGGGCCCGATCTACCGGTCGATATGGCCTGCTCTAGCAACGACCTATCCGCAACACTGGGCGCTCACGGACGCACTCTCAAAGACATTGCTCACATCCTCATCACCCACGATCACGGCAACCATTTCATTACGGAAAGTGACCATTGCTTTCTGGGCACCGACACCCATATTCACATGGTTGAGTACGAGAGCCGCCGCTGTAGGACATGATGACATCATGTCTCTTATACCAATCACCAGCCGGTCCTGCATTGAAGCTGTATTCGCTCTTTGGTTGGGCGGTCGCTCCGCCGACCGCCGCGGCGCGCACGTCCCGAAAAGTCGGGATTTTAAAGAGTGCACGCCTTACCCTATTCTATTCGCAGCCAAAAGCCGCTCAAAAAGCGAACGGACCGGGTAAAGACGGCCTACTCGGCCATCTTGACATCAATACGGTAATACCCTGACTGCTCGATGCTGTGCGTTTCGTCCGTGTACACATTCTGCGGGGGCAATGCCGGGATATTGGTCGTCATCACTGCAAACCCGGAGCTGAGATTCGTTCCCCAGCTCACACCGTATACGCGGCCGGTCGCGCTTGCCCAGGTGATCACGTAGTTTCCGGCGGCCGTTTCCGCCGCCACATCGCTGATCACGAATAGGCTGTCGCTATTGGTAGGCACAGTGTTGGCAATAAATTCATGGATGTTGGGCATTCCATCCCCGTCATGGTCCGCATAGGGCATGAATCCGGTGGTCGTGCCGCTGTAGGTCAATTCCCAGTCATCCGGCATGCCATCACCGTCACTGTCATAGGCCGCCGCCGCGGTGCCCTGCACCGTCCAGTTATAAGGCTGTTCGTCGCTGTCGCTGTTGCCCAGCGTAATTACAAAACTCCACGATCCCGTCACCGACGGCGTCACTGTTACCTGGACTGTTGTCGTTGCCGAGGCTGCCACCGGACTTGAGGGTTGCGTATCGA